>JBJOGW010000037.1:0-39811 GCA_046048055.1 Planctomycetota bacterium | reverse complement strand
ACCCCATCCCCACCACCGGCTGCGGGCTCTGCTCGCCGCACAGCACCACCAGCAGGTTGCTCACCATCCGGGCGCGTTCCACGGACTGCGTCTGCAGCAGCCCCTTGCTCTCCAGTTGCTGCAGGGCCTGCTCCACCATGCCCACCGCACCCTCGACAATCTTCTGCCGCGCGGCGATCACCGCCGCGGCCTGCTGCCGTCGCAGCATGACCGCCGCGATCTCGGGGGCGTAGGCAAGACTGCTGATGCGGGCCTCATCCACCTCGACACCAGCCACGGCGAGTCGCTGATGCAGTTCTTCCCGAAGCTTGTCACCCACCAGTTCCGTGTTGCCGCGCAGGCTGGGGGTTTCGTGGTCATCCGGCAGGTCGTAGTGATAGGCGCTGGCCAGGTTGCGCAGCGCACTCTCGGACTGGATCGCCACGAACCGCTCATAGTCATCCACGCTGAAGAGCGCCTTGGCGGTGTCGATCACCCGCCAGACCACCACCGCGGCGATCTCGATGGGGTTGCCGTCACGGTCATTCACCTTGAGCGGCCCGCCACGGGTGTAACCAGCAGGCGTGATCACGGCGCCGGTGCCCGGGTTCTTCACCTCGGGGGTGGGCGCCGCGCCGGTCTCCAGGCTTCGTGCGCGGAGCGTCACGCGCCGCTTCACGCTGAATGGATGCACCCAGTGAAACCCGGCGCTGCGCACCGTGCCGCGATAGGTGCCGAAGAAGAGGATTGCACGGCTGTCTCCGGGGTTCACCACGAAGTAGCCGAAGGTCCAGAGCAGCATCAGCAGCGCCGCCAGAATCGCCAAGGTGAGCGGCACACCGATCGGCCGCCCCTCCTGCGCGTTGCGGATGGTGGCCCGGATCAGCGCCACGAGCAGCGCCATAATGACGAGATGCATGACGAGTGCAACCCGGCCGGATCGTGGCGTGAGCGGGCTTTCGGACGGAGTGGGGGTGGTCATGGCGTGCATGATGCCATGACGAGCAAGGGTGGCAGTGCAGGACAGGCCCGCAGCCGGCTCACGCCTCCGCTTCAGCCTTCACGCCCGCCTTCCCGAACGTGAAGCTCTTCCCCACAAAGTCCACGCGCACCGTGTCCCCCTCGGCGAGCGCGCCCTCCAGGATCCGGCCCGCGATCGAGTTCTCCAGCCGCTGCTGAATCACCCGCTTGAGCGGCCGGGCGCCGAACGCCGGGTCATAGCCCTCGTCGGCCAGCGCGGCCACGGCGGCGGGCGTCAGTTCCAGGTCGAGCCCGCGCGCCTTGAGGCGCTTGCGCAGGTTCTGCGCCTGAATCTCCACGATCCCGGCCAGGTCCTTCTTTCGCAACTGGTGGAAGACCACCGTCTCGTCGATGCGGTTCAGCAACTCGGGCCGCAGGTGCTTCTTCAGCAGCCCGCGCACGTGTGCCGCGATGATCTCATCGGGCTGGCCCTGCTCGCTCATCTCCAGGATGGCCTGGGCACCGATGTTGCTGGTCATGACGATGATGGTGTTGGTGAAGTCGACCGTGCGACCCTGACCATCCGTCAGGCGGCCATCATCAAGCACCTGCAGCAGCACGTTGCTCACGTCGGGATGGGCCTTCTCCATCTCGTCGAAGAGCACCACCGCGTACGGGCGGCGCCGCACCGCCTCGGTCAGGCGGCCGCCTTCCTCGTAGCCCACGTAGCCCGGAGGCGCGCCGATGAGCCGCGCCACGCTGTGCTGCTCCATGAACTCGCTCATGTCGATGCGCACCATGGCGTCCTCGGTGTCGAAGAGGAACTCCGCAAGGGCCTTGCACAACTCGGTCTTGCCCACGCCCGTGGGGCCCAAGAACAGGAAGCTGCCGATCGGGCGATGCGCCTCGCCCAGTCCCGCGCGGCTGCGACGCACCGCCTCGCTCACGGCCTCGACGGCCTCGGCCTGGCCCACCACGCGGTGACGCAACTGATCCTCCATCCGGAGCAGCTTCTCGCGCTCGCTCTCGATCAGGCGGCTCACCGGGATGCCGGTCCACTTGCCCACCACCATGGCGATCTGCTCGCTGTCGACCTCTTCCCGGACCAGGGCGGTCCCGGTTTCCAGCCGCTTCTTGAGCGCGGCCTCGGCGGACTTGAGCCTTGCCTCCAGGTCACGCATCTCGCCGTACTGGATGCGTGCGGCCTTCTCCAGTTGGCCGGCGCGCTGGGCCTGGTCGAGTTCGGTCTGCTTGTGATCCATCTCCTTCTTGCAGGCCTTGATCGCGTCCAGGTCCTTCTTCTCCACCTCCCACTGGGCGGTCAGGGCGCGGTTGCGTTCCTGCAGGCCGGACAGTTCACCCTCGATGGCGTCGAGTCGCTTGCGGCTCTCCGGATCCTTCTCCAGCTTCAGGGCCTCGCGCTCGATCTCAAGCCGCATCACCTCGCGGCGGATCTCGTCGATGCTGGCCGGCACGCTGTCATTCTCGATGCGAAGGCGGCTGGCGGCCTCGTCGAGCAGGTCGATGGCCTTGTCGGGCAGGAATCGATCAGCGATGTAGCGGTGACTCAGTGTCGCGGCACTCACGATGGCGCCGTCCTGGATGCGCACGCCGTGGTGCGCCTCGTAGCGGGCCTTCAGACCGCGCAGGATGGCGATGGTGTCCTCCACGCTGGGTTCGCCCACGAACACGGGCTGGAAGCGGCGCTCGAAGGCGGGATCCTTCTCGATGTGCTTGCGGTACTCGTTCAGCGTCGTGGCGCCGATGCAGCGCAACTCGCCGCGGGACAGGGCGGGCTTGAGCAGGTTGCCCGCACTGGGGCTGCCCTCGGTCTGGCCCGCGCCCACGATGGTGTGCAGCTCGTCGATGAATAGGATCACGCTGCCCTCGCTGGCCGCCACCTCGCGCAGCACGGCCTTGAGGCGTTCCTCGAACTCGCCACGGAACTTGGCGCCCGCCAGCAATTGGCCCACGTCGAGTGCCATGATGCGCGAGCCCTTCATGCCTTCGGGGCAGTCGCCGTTCACGATGCGAAGGGCAAGACCCTCGGCAATGGCTGTCTTGCCCACACCCGGCTCGCCGATGAGCACCGGATTGTTCTTGCTGCGACGGCTGAGCACCTGCATGCAGCGGCGGATCTCCTCGTCGCGGCCGATCACCGGATCCAGCTTGCCGCTCTGTGCACGCTCGGTCAGGTCGATGGCGTACTTCTTCAGGGCCTCCATGCCGCCTTCGGCGTTCGGATCGTTCACCGCGTTCACGCCGCTGGCCTTGCGGATGGCCTCGACGGCGGCCTGCACGCGGGCGGCGGTCACGCCGAGCGTGCTCAGAACCTCCTTGGCCGCGCTCCTGGTCTCGGCCAGGGCCAGCAGCAGATGTTCGGTGCTCACGTAACTGTCCTTCATCCGCTGTGAGGCTCGCTCGGCGTCCGTGAGAACCTGCATGAAGGCCTGCCCCGGCGCGGCCTGGGCGCCCTGCACCTTTGGCAGGCCACGCAACTCGGCCTCGGCCACGTCAACAGCCCGCGCTGCATCCACGCCGCATCGCTGCAGGATGCTGCTGGCCACGCCGCCGCGTTCCTCGAGCATGGCCAGCAGCAGGTGAAGCGGGCTGAGTTCGCCGTGGCCGGCGAGGTTGGCCTTGCTCTGGGCGCCCTGGATGGCTTCCTGGGCAAGCGTGGTGAATCGGTCCATGCGCATGGGAAGGAGGTCCTTTCAGGCAAGCGGTCGGAGAGGCCGGTCGCCCCAGGTCGTCGGGCAACATGCGTGCCAAAGTGAGACAACGGATGGGTCCGATACAAGGGACGGGTGTCTGTACCGGACTTTGTAACAGTAGCCGAGAGAGCTTGTTACAAAGTCCGGTACAGACACCCGTCCCTTGTATCGGACCCACACCAAGCACCATTCAAAGCCCGGTCCTCACGCTCACCTCACCCGACCGCAGTCACCGGAAACCCGTCTGGCACCAGTTCCGGACGATCCTGGAGCCATCCGACCAGCCATCGGAACGCATCCACAAGCCGCGGACCCGGCCGATTGAACATCTGATTGCCGTCCACCACCACGACACGGCCAGCGTCTCCATCCATCACGGCTGGGAGCACGGGCCACCACCGTGTTCGCGCGAGCACGTCCAGTTCCTGCAGCGCACGGTCCAGTCCAAACCCGCACGGGCAGATCACGACCCGCTCCGGCGCGGCCTCGATGATCTCCTCGGGTGTCAGCCGCCGGCTCTTGCTGCCCGCAGCCCCCAAGGAGTGCCTGCCGCCGGCGGCCTCGATCAGGGCGGGGGTCCAGTGCCCGCCACCAAAGGGCGGGTCACACCACTCCAGGAACAGCACCTCAGGTCCCGGCACGTAGGCGTTCACGAAGTCCACCGCGCTCCAGTACCGCTCGCGCAGCTCGACCATCGCCTGCCGCGCGGCATCGGCACGCCCGACTGCCTCGCCCACGCGCAGCACGTCATCCAGCACATCCCAGAGCGTGGCCGGATTCAGGCTGACCACCGCAGGCACCGGGTCCATGGTTGCCGCGAGGCGCTGGACCGATCCCAGATCCACCGAGCAGACCTCGCAGAGATCCTGCGTCAGGATCACGTCGGGCCGCAGTTCCCGAAGCATCCGCTCGTCCAGGCGATACAGGCTGGCACCGCCGCCGCCGTCCTGCATCGCCTGCCGTACGGCCTGGTCGATCGCCGCACTGGTTCCGCCATGCGTCACCTGACCCGTGAGCACTGGCCGATCCGCCACCTCCACCGGAAAGTCGCACTCATGGCTTCGACCCACGAGCAGGTCGCCTGCGCCGATCCGGCACAGGATCTCGGTGGCCGAAGGCAGCAGGCTCACCACGCGCATGGATCGGATCCTACGAAGATGGATGCGCACCATGCGCCTGTGCGCGTCCGCATGCCCTTCAGCGCACCCCCGAAAAGCACCAACGCCCCGGAGGTGGCCGGGGCGTCGATCGTGCACCGCGAACTGGGGATCCTAGATTCGAACTAGGACTAACTGAGTCAGAGTCAGTTGTGCTACCGTTACACCAATCCCCAAACGGACCAAGATTCTAGCACTTTCCGCTGGAATCCATCCACCCCGATCCACCCCGGTTTCGCCCCCGCGCCGCGTTGCCGCCATCCGCCCATGGCTCGCACGCCCTCGGCACGATGCCCGCATCAGTCGCCTCGCCGCGGCCGGATGTCGGGCCACTGGGCCACCAGGATGCCGACAAGCATCAGCCCGCACCCGGCGTACTGGGCCCCGGACAGGCGCTCGTTGGCCAGCAGCGCGCCAAACAACGCGGCGAACAGTCCCTCCATGCTCAGGATCACCGCAGCATCGGCAGGAGGTGCCGTGCGCTGGCCCACCACCTGCAGTGTGAAGGCCACGCCCACGGCCACGGGTCCCAGGTAGAGCAGGGGCCACCACGCGGCCTGCACCGAGTGCCACGACGGCAGCGTGCCGCCCATGGGCTCGGCCAGCACGGCGGCCAGCACGCCCGTGGCCAGAAACTGCATCGCGGCAAGCTCCAGCGGATCGCAGCGTGGCGAGAACCGACCGATGATGAGCACGTGCACCGCCCACGCCACGGCGCACGCCAGCACCAGCAGGTCGCCCCGGCCGATCACCAGTCCATCCTGCACGCTGAGCAGGTACAGGCCCGTCGTGGCCATGATCGCACCGCACCACACCCACGCGTGCGTTCGCACGCCTGCGAGCAAGCCCAGCATGGGGACAAAGAGCACGTAGAGGCCGGTGATGAATCCGGCGGAACTGGCGCTGGCACCCGCCTCGATGCCGCGCTGCTGCAGCACGAACGCCACCAGCATCACGCTTCCTGCCGCCAGCCCGCCCAGCACCACCGAGCCCATGCCATGCCGGGCCCTGGTGGATCGCCACCGCACCACCACCAGCGGCAGCAGCAGCACCCCGCCCATCACGAATCTGGCCGCGGCCAGCCCCCACGCGTCCAGATGCTCGGCTGCGGCACGTTGGGCCACGAACGCCGCGCCCCAGATCACCGAGGCCGCCAGCAGCATGGCATCCGCGCCAAGCGCCGATCGCCGATCGCTCATGGGCAGGCCACGGGTCCGGATGCCTGCAGCATCACGTCATCCGGAAGCCGCAACCGAACCTGCACCTGCACGGAACCGCCGTTCGCGCAACCCGGGCCCTCCGGCAAGGGCACGCGAAGGCGATAGCCGCGCATGATCGGATCCCAGCAGGCACGGTTCACGTCCATGCTGGACAGGTCACTCTGCACGGCCTCGCTGGCATCGCCCGCCTCCACGCGTGCCCACAGCGAGCCCACCGCGCGCGTGGACTCGCCATCGGCGTCACTGCAGGTCACCAGCACTTCGGCCTCGAGGCGTCCGTCGCGATCCACCACCCGGCTCAGCGGATGCACGCGAATCGCGACCGGGGCAAACGGCCAGGTGGACAGCGTGGTGCCCGGTGCGTCCGGTCCCTCGGGGCCGCCGGCGCGTTGCGCCGGCACGCAGCCCAGCAGGATCAGGGCAAGCGCAAGGCTGGACGCGGCAAGGTTCCGCTTCACGCGGCGCATGATAGAAGCCACGTCCCGGATGCCGTTGGATACGATGGCCGGATGCCGCGAGCTCTTCACCTACCGGTCGCCCTGATCGCCGGCGCCTGCATGGCCCTGGCATGCCAATCCAAGCCCACGTCACGCTCGGGCACAGCAGCGCAGCCGCCCACGGCGCAGGTGGCGCCCATGCCGACCACCCCGCCGCATCTCACGCCACGTCCGGACGGGACCTACGTGGATGCTCGTGGCAACGTGCTCACGCCACCCCCGGTCATGCTGGGCGTGACCATGGAGCAGCCGGGTCCCGCGCTGGCCACCCATCTGGGCGTGAATCCCGCACGGTGCTCGCTGCTGGTGGACGTGATCCCGGGTCTTCCGGCGGACAAGGCGGGCCTGAAGGATCACGACCTGGTGGTGGCGGTCGACGGCTCCGGCGATGCCAGTCCGCACGACATCCGGCGCCGCCTTCGGACCATGAAGACAGGCGACGTCATCACCTTCACCGTGCAACGCGGCTCGCAGACCGGCACGTTCACCGTGGCGGCGACCGACTGGAAGGCCGAGCACATGGTCCGTCCGCTGCACATGGGTTCGTTCAACAAGCCGGGGCTGGGCCGGGACGTGGAATCCGATCCGGCGCCGCCGGAACTGGCCCCCGTGATCGACCGACTCGATCGGATCGAGCAGCAGTTGAAGGCGCTGCAGCAGAAGTCGACCTCGGGACAGCCCGCGGTGGCGCCGGTTCCGCCCGCACCCGCTCCGGCCCCACGATCCTGATTCAACCCGCCGTCTCGACCAGGCTGTAGTGGTCCAGGTTCAGCGTGACCAGCTCGCCGTCGTCGCGGCGCAACTCCAGCCGGTCCAGCCACAGCTTGTCGTCCTTGGCATGCGCAAACCAGCTGCCGGTGCGGGCCTGCCGCCATCGCACCACGATGCCCTCCACGGTGGTGCTCCAGACCGTGTGGGTCTGCGGCATCTGCTGGGTCACGCGGACCCGGGTTCCGGGAGACAGGACGAGCGTCTCGAGCGCCATGATGCCGGGCAGTCTAGCGGCCCGGTTGCAGCGCAGCGGGACCGATCGAGACCTGCGTGATCCCGTCGAGCCAGGAGCGGTTCCAGTGCCGTTCGATCGCGGCATTCACGCTGTCCACGCTCAGGGCGTCCACGTCCTGAGCCATCTGGCCCAGCGACCGCGCACGGCCGATCCGGAACAGGTCGCCCGCCACGCTGCTGGCCCGTGCCGCGGCGCTCTCGCCCTGCATGACAAGCCGGGCCTTGAGGCCGGTGCGAGCCCGCTCGAACTCGTCCGAGCGGATGCCGCCGGTGAATCGATCCAGTTCCTCATGGATGCACGCCAGTGTCTGGCCCGCTCGCTGTGGCGTGCTGCCCGCGTAGATCTGGAGCATGCCGCGGTCTCGTCCCAGCGAAAGGCTGGCGCCCACGCTGTAGCACAGGCCACGCTTCTCGCGCACCTCGGTGAAGAGCCGGCTGCTGGACTCGCCGCCCAGCACGGCGGCGGCCAGTCGCAGGGCGGTGGCATCCGGGCTTCCATCCACCGGGGCGGGCATGGCCAGGGCCAGGTGCGTCTGCGATGAATCCTGCACATGGTGGTGCACGCCACCCAGGGCGGGTCGAAGAAGGACCGGCTCCGGACAGGTGCCGCTCCAGTCACCCAGCGCACGCTCCACCAACGGAAGCAGCGTGCGCGGATCCACGGCACCGGAAAGGGCCAGGATGCTGCCGTGCGGCACCGCGCGCCGCCGCCACGCCGCACGCAGGGTCTCGGCGGTGAGCGCGCGCAACCCGTCGGCGTGACCGTAGCCGCTTCGGTTGTACGGCGAAGGCAGGAATCGCTCCGCCAGCATCAGCATCACCTGGTGCTGCGGCTCGTCGGCCAGGCCCTCCAGCGCCTGCAGGGCCAGCCGCCGCACGGGTTCCACGTGCTCGGCATCCAGGCGCGGACGCCGGATGGCGTCAGCAAGCAGCTCGAAGGCGCCGGGCATGCGCGAGCCCAGGGCCGTGGCGGTCATGAGCACATGGAAGGGGTTGGCGGTGGTGCGCCGCTCGCAGCCCTGGGCGTCCAGCGCATCGCTCCAGGCGCGACTCTCCAGCGGACCGGCGCCACGAAGGATCAGTTCCGACAGCAGGGTGCTCTCGCCTTCGCCGGCGGCGCCCTCGGGATCACCGGCCGTGCCTGCAGGTACCAGCCAGCACAGGCTGGCGGTGGCCATGCCGGGCAGGGGCTCGAGGGCCACCGTCAATCCGTTCGCCAACCGGTGCGTATGGATGTCGCTCATGGTGTACCGGCCGCTCCCACGCGATGGGCCAGCCAATCACGCACGGTGTACCAGCCCGCCGGCCTGTTGCACAGCCATCTCGCCAGCGTGATCGCTCCGCGGGCGAAGAGCATCCGGTCCCGGGCTTCGTGTCGCAGGGTCAGCGTCTCGCACGGCCCGATCAGGCGAATCTCGTGCGTCCCGACCATCGTGCCCTCGCGGTGGGCCACGATCGCTCCGTCCGACAGTGACGCGCCGCCTTCGCGGGCCGTTCTGGCCAGTTGCAGTGCGGTTCCGGATGGCACGTCGCGCTTGGCTGCATGGTGCCACTCCTCCAGCTCCACGTGCCACTCGGATCCCAGCATGCCTGCCGCCTGGTCCAGCATCCCGTCCAGCAGAGCCACCCCAAGCGAGGTGTTGCTCGCCACCATCACGGGCACCTCGGTGGCGTGTGCGCGCAACGACTCCACGACGCCCGCGGGCAGGCCGGTGGTGCCCACCAACAGGGGCGCAAACAGCCGTTTGGAGGCCGCCAAGGCCGATTTGGACCCTTCGGGCGAGGAGAAGTCCACCACCACATCGCCCTCACTCGGCAGCGCGTCGCCGCGCCCGAGTGACGCGTGCAGCACCATCGCGCGATCACCATCGAGCGCCTTGGCGATCGCCGCGCCCATGCGCCCGCGCGCACCGAACAGCACCACACGCAGGGGCGCCGAGCGCTCGGAGCTGGAGATTGGCAAGGGGTGGATGGGCATCGTTTCGGAACTTTTTGGTGAAGGCCCTTCCCAAGACGTGCCGATAAAGGTACAACTACGTCGTGGAGTCGTTTCGTTACGCGGCGACTCCACTCTCCGACACCCGCGTAACGATAAGGGAGCCACCCAATGGCCAAGAAGAAGAAGGCTGCGAAGAAGGCAGCAAAGAAGAAGGCTTCGAAGAAGAAGTCTCGCTGACCTCAGCAGTCGTATCGAACAGTCCCATCGAAGCCGGCCTCGTGCCGGCTTCGATGGTTTTTGGGCGTTGAAGGATCGGCGAAGGGTTCGCTAGGATTCCCGGCCAATCCCTCGGAGGACTCCGCCATGGCCCACGTGATCGCCGAACCCTGCATCGGAACCAAGGACGCCTCCTGCGTGGAGGTCTGCCCCGTCGACTGCATCCATCCCACCAAGGGAGAGGGCACCTTCACCGAGGCCACGCAGCTCTACATCGATCCAGACACCTGCATCGACTGCGGGTTGTGCGTGGACGAGTGCCCCGTGCGGGCCATCTTCCCGGGCGAGGACCTTCCGGAAGAGTGGAAGAAGTACATCCAGATCAACGCCGACTGGTACAAGAAGAAGGGCTGAGCCCTTCCTGCCTGGAACGATCCCGCGGCGGGCGAACCGGGCTCAGTCCTCGGTCTTGGGGGCCGGCTTGTGCACGCCGGCAGGCGCGTCGGGCTTCTCTGTCCAGTCCGCGGCACGCGGCCCCAGGGTGAGTTCGCTGGGCATGGTCTTGCGGTATCCCAGCTTGCGGATGATCTCGAGCACGTCGGTCCAGGTGGGGAAGGTCTTGTGGTTCACGCGCTTGAACGTGTCGATGGCCAGCAGGAACAGGAACTGCTCCCGGTTCATCTCGCCTTCCTCGGCACTCTTCACGAAGTCGGTCAGGCGGCGGCCGGGACCTCGGCGACGCTCCAGGTTGGTGGCGGATGGCTCGGAGAGTGCCCGTCGGTCCAGTCCCGTGCGACGGTCCACCACCTCACCCTGCTGCGGGTGCGAGATGGGTGGCTTGGGATCCTGGGGCTGGCTCATGCGTGGTCCTTGGCGAAGGCGCACCCGATGGGCACATCCGGGTCGCATTACACTCTAGCAGCCACGAGGCCTCGGCCGCCCAGATCATCATGACCGAAGACCTCGACGAGCCCCGTCTGCACATCGGATCCGCCATCCTGGGCTGGATCTGGCCGGGGCTGGGACACCTGAAGAACGGCGATTCCGTGCGAGGAAGGCGGATCATGGGCGGCGTGCTGGGCATGTTCCTGCTGGGTCTGCTCGTGGGCGGGGTGGACTGCGTCGACCGGCGCGAGGACTTCTGGTGGTTCGTGCCCCAGGCAGGGAACGGGCCGATCGCCTTCGTGGCGGACGCCCTGAACGTGAGCCTGCTCAAGGCGGGCAAGGTGGGTGAACTGATGGACATGACCATGCCGGATGGCCGGGTCACCCGGATCAGCTCCTTCAAGGCGGTTGGCGCGGTGGCCGAGGTGGGCACGCTCTTCATCGCCATGGGCGGGCTGATGAACCTGGTGGCCGTGCTCGATGCGCTCCGGGGACCGCGAAGGGCCACGGCATGATCATGGCTGCCTGGACGCCGCTACTCCAGCCCCTGCCCGGAGCCATCCACTGGTGGTGGATCATGGTGGTGCCCATGGTGCTGGGCGTGAGCGTGGTGTGGAAGGCGGTTCGGCTTCCCGCCATGCACCGCTACTGGCGCGAGGTGGCCATGATGTCCATGCAGGTGCTGCTGGGCATGGTGGCCCTGGCGGCTGGCCTGATGATTCTGGTCCGGGTCATCGTGCCGATGCTGCCGGCGGACTGACGGCCCCTCGACGCGTCCGACGCCGCAACAGCCACAGCGTCACGGCCGCCCACGGCAGCGCATCCACCAGCAGGCCACCAGGGAGCAGTCGAAGGTCCCGCCAGCCGGAGTCTCCCATGCGCTCGCGTGCAGCGTCCATGATGGCGCCGCTCACGTCGAACTCGGCCGAGGCAGGGAACATGGCCTTGGCATCGTGCACCACCCAACCGCGAGCCAGCGCGGGAAGTGGCCAGCCCCCGGCCAGGGCCGCGGCTCGAGCGCCTTCGGGGGATGCATCGAGCGGGCCCCAGCACTGCAGGGCCCAGGAGGGCGGTCGAAAGTCCTCGGGCACCTGGCCCAGCAGCGGTGCGTGCGATCGTGAGGCGTTCACCCACCAGGTTCCCAGGCCTTGGTGCTGGGCCACGATCCATGGCCGCCGTCCGCGCTCGAACCAGGTCTCGGTGGGAAGCGATCGCCGGTCCAGATTGGCCATCAGGCAGGTGGCCGCCACAAGAAGCGCCGTCAAGGTTCCGGTTGCGCACGCCACCGCGAGTCGCGGCAGCCATGCCATCCCGGACCTCATGGTCGCCGCACCCCGCGTCCGGGCTTGAGTCCCGTGGCCAGCGGCTTGGCGGCCTGCTTGCCGCGAAGGCGACCGCGACGCGCGGCCATGTCGTCGCGGCGCTCGCGCAGCGCCTTCAGTCGCTCGCGCCGCTCGGCTCGCGCGCGCGCCGCCACCCGACGCTTGTCCGTGCGGGCCTTGGCACCGGGCTTGGCGGGCCGCGCTTCGGCAGGCGCCACGCCCTCGGGCAGTGGCTTGAGGCGCGGATCCACGTCACACGTCCTGGCCAGTCGCTTCCACCGGCTCAACGAATCGGGATCCACGAAGGCGAACGCCTCGGCAAAGCCGCCGCCGTGTCCGGCACGGCCCAGCCGGTGCACCAGGTCCTGGTCCACCAGCGGCAGGTCGTAGTTGACCACGCACCGCAGGGCGGGCACGTGCAGGCCGCGGGCCGCCACGTCGGTGGCCACCAGCACGCGCAGTCGCCCCGAAGCCACGCCATCCAGCGCCGCCTCGCGCTGCTTCTGCGAGCGGTCGCCATGCAGGCTGCCCACCGCCACGCCGTGGCGGCGCAGGGCCTCGGCCACCCATCCCGCCCGCCTTCGCGTGCGCACGAACACCACCACGCCGGTGCGTTGTGGATCCTGCAGCAGGTGCAGAAGCAGATGGGTCTTGGCCTTGTCGACCACGTCGTAGGGGATGGGCTCGGCACGCGCGGCGGTGATGCGCTCGCCGAACCGCAACGGCTCGCGCACCAGCTCACGAGCCAGTTCCTCCACCGGCTTGGGCAGCGTGGCCGTGTAGAGCAGCGTCTGACGCTCGGTCGGGCAACGCTGCGCGATCGCCTGGACCTGGGGCAGGAAGCCCATGTCCAGCATGCGGTCGGCCTCGTCCACCACCAGGTGCCGCACATAGGCCAGCGAGCATGCGTCGGCCTCGAGCAGCTCGCGCAGCCGGCCAGGCGTGGCCACCAGCAGGTCCACACCCTCGCGGATCGCCCGCACCTGCGGACCGATGGCCGCCTTGCCGTAGGCCACCGCGGCACGCAGCACGGTGCCGCCAAAGAGCCGTGTTGCCTCGTCGCAGATCTGCCGAGCCAGTTCGCGTGTGGGTGCCAGCACCAGCGCTCGAAGCCGCTGCGAGGCCTGAATCCGCCCGCGTGTGGACGGCGGGGGCTCGGCACGCAGCCGCCGGGCGATCGGCAGCAGGAAGGCCAGCGTCTTGCCGCTTCCGGTGGGGGCCACGGCCACCACGTCACGCCCGGCGTGGGCACACAGCAGCGTGCCCTGCTGCACCGGCGTGGGCTCCACAATGCCGCGCCGGTGCAGGCCGGGCAGCAGCAGGGGATCCACGCCGAGTTGCTCCAGGGCCCGCGACACAGGCCGAAGGCTAGCCACCTTGTGACGAGGGCTTCTCGTTCGATTCCGGCAGCAGGCCCATGCGGCGGTACTTCTCGCGGTACTTGGCGTCGAGCCGCGACTGGTGGCTGCCCAGGTCCACGCGCCGACCATCCACGAAGGCGATCAGCGGCTCGGTGGTCATCTCCAGCGGCTCGCCGCTGACCACCTGCAGCGTGGCGGACTTGCCCGGTTCGATGGTTCCCAGTTCGGCGCCCACGCCGCAGATCCGGGCGGGTCGACTGGTGATGGCCTGCAGGGCCACATCGCGTGGCAGGCCGTAGGCCACGGCGGTGGCGGCGTGATCGGGCAGGTGACGCTCGTTGCTCGGGTCGCTGTCGGTGGCGATGCAGAAGTCCACGCCCGCCTCGTGCAGCCGCCGTGGCAGCGCGTAGATGTCGTCGATGGCACCCCCGGATCGGGCCGGCAGGCGGTGGATGCCGCCGATCATCACGGGCACGCCGTGCTGCTTCAGCAGCGGCACGCACCGATCCGCGCCCGCACCGCCCCAGATGACCGGCTTGAGACCACGTCGCTGCGCCCACAGCACGGCGCTCTCGATGCTGGCCGGCGAATTGGCCGTGATGAAGATGGGCTCGCGGCCGCGGATCACCTCGACCATGTTCTGGAAGCGCAGGTCGCCGGGCACGGTGGAGGGGTCCGCCTCGAACGCATCGACCCAGGCCTTGGCACGGTCCAGAAACCGGTCGATGGCGCGCACCTGCTCGGCGGCTTCCTTGCGCTGCTCCTCGGCGCTCTTGCGCATCCACGGGGCCGACACCACGTCCATCACGGGCCAGTTCACCACCAGACCGGCGCGGGGCTGGACGGTCTGGTCCTCGCTGGTCCAGCCATCCAACCGCATCACGCTGGCGTGGCCCGCCACCACGCCGCCCTGCGGGAACAGGCAGGTGTTGAGCACGCCGCCGGCCCGGGCCACGGGCAGCAGGTTGCTGTCGGGATTCACCGCCACGCACGCGCGGATCTCGGGCTTGAAGCTGCCGAACTCGGTCCGGTCGTCGGTGGCCTGCACCTGCAGCGTCTCCACCAGGCCCAGCGTGCTTCCCACGTTCATGAAGCCCGGCATCACCGTCATGCCGGTGCCGTCGACCGTCTGGCAGTTGGCAGGCAGCCTGGTGGGATCGCCGGCCTCGACCGCCACGATGCGACCCTTGTCGAACAGCACCCAGCCGCGGTCGATCGCAGGCATGCCAGGTCGTGCGGTCTCGATGCGGGCGTTCACGATGGCCACGGGACGCGTCTGGGGTGCGGCGGCGGGCATCTCGCTCTGCGCCATCGCGGCGGCGGACAGGAACAGGCCCAGAAGAGCGGCATGCGTTCGCGGACGGTTCATCGGCTCACCTCCAGCATCAGGCGCCATCCTTCGGCGCTGCCTCCGCAGCCGCAGTCACCCGGTCCCACCATCATGGGATCGCGTCCGCGGCGCACCTCATCCATCAGGGCCGCGTCACGGTCCTGCAGCATGCGGGCCAGCAGGCCGCCCGATGGGGCCGCGTCCTTCGCGGGCTCCTTCAGGGTTCCCGCCTTCTCGCCTTCCACCACGGCCAGCTCGATCAGGCGGGCGCGGGCGGCGTAGTCGCGATCGCGCATCGCCTGGGCCTGGTCGCGGTCGAACAGCTTGTGACCCTCGATCCAGGTGCTCTCGGCCAGCGCAAAGCTGGACAGCGGGTCCGCGTTCCAGATCACGAAGTCGCCATCCTTGCCCGGCTCCAGGCTGCCCACGCGCGCGTCGATGTGCAGCTGCCTGGCGGGATTGATGGTGACGAACTTGAGCGCCTCCTCGGGAGGGCAGCCGCCGTAGCGCACGGCCTTGGCTGCCTCCATGTTCATGCGGCGCGCCATCTCGTCGCTGTCGCTGTTGAAGCTCACCAGCACGCCCACGTCGCGCATGAGCGACCCGTTGCTGGGAATGGCGTCCATGACTTCCATCTTGTAGGCCCACCAGTCGCTGAAGCTGCTGGCGCCGGCGCCGTGCCTGGCGATCTCGTCGGCCACCTTGTAGCCCTCCAGCACGTGCTGCAGCGTGCCCACCGTGAAGCCGAAGTCGTCAGCCAGCCGCAGCAGCATCAGGATCTCGTCCTGCCGGTAACTGTGGCAGTGGACCAGACGTTCGCCGGCCAGGATCTCGGCCAGCGTGTCCAGTTGCAGGTCACGCCGCGGCGGCGTGGTGCGTGCCCTGGTGTCCGCAGGCAGCGCCTCCCACGCCGCCCGCTCGGCGGCGTAGGCGCGCGCCGCGCGGAAACTGTCGCGGAGCAGGCTCTCCACCCCCATGCGCGTGTTGGGATAGCGGCCACGCGGGCGCACCACGTTCTCGCCCAGCGCGAACTTGATGCCGGGCTTGGCGCCTTCCAGACGGAAGTCCTCGGCACCGCCGCCCCAGCGCAACTTGACCACGCTGTTCTGCCCGCCGATGGGATTGGCGCTGCCGTGCAGCTGGTTGGCCACGGTCAGGCCGCCGGCCAGCTGCCGGTACCAGCCGGGTGCGTCGGGATTGATGCAGTCACCGATCCGGACCTCGGCCGTGTCGTTGTGGGTCCACTCGTTCACGCCGCCATCGATGCCCGTGTGGCTGTGACAGTCGATCAACCCGGGCGTGACGTGCTTGCCGGTGGCGTCGATCACGCTCACGCCCTCGGGCGCCTTCAGTCCGCGGCCCACCGCCTTCACCTTGCCATCCACCACCAGCAGGTCGGCGTTGTCCAGGCGCCCTGCGGGGCCGCAGGTCCACAGGGTGGCGTTCCGGACCAGCACGTCCTGCCGCGGCGAGGGCTCCAGGAATCCATACTCGCCCAGCGGAACCGTGCGTGGGATGAAGGCCAGCGGATCCTCCGTGGCGGCGGGCTTGGACCCTTCGGCGGCAGCCACCTCGGCCGGCTTGTCCACCGCCCGTCGCGTCCACGTGAACGCGATCGAGCGTCCGTCGCTCGTCTCGGCCACGCCCTGCACGCCCTCGCCCACCACGGCGGCGCTGCAGCGGAGCAGGCCCTGCTGACCAAGGGCCTCACCCTTGAGGGTGAAGGCCACGCGGTCCAGGTCCACCTGCACGCGCTCGGCGGCGTACTTCACCGGCTCTGGCGCCTTGGGCGGTTGCGGCTGGCCCTTGTCCTCGGCATCCGGTGCCGCGGCAGGGGTCTCGGGCATCGGTGGCTGTCGCTCCAGGGTGATCGACTTGCCCTTGGGGTCGATGGTGCCGGCGAGTTCCACCCCCTCGGCCTTCAGCGTGAACGGTCCCTCGAACGCGAACCGCACCGGTTCGTGCACCACGCTTGGGACGCCAGCGACCCATGTGGCCAGCACCTTGGTCTTCTCGCCGAAGAGAGGTCCGTCCATCACGACCAGGTTGGCCATGCGACCTGGTTCGAGCGTGCCGGTCACGCGGTCCAGTCCCAGCTGCGCCGCCGGTCGCGTGGTCAGGCACGCCAGCACGGCGTCCTCGTCGAGGCCCTCGCGCATCATGCGACGCACCCGCGACGGGAACTCGCCGCGGCTCTTGAGACGGTGCGTGCCCAGGCTGGCGTCCACGCCCGCGTCGAGCAGCTCCTTCAGGTTGCGCGGCGCCAGCGCCCAGGTGGCAAGGTCGCGAAGGCTCACGCCCTCGTCCAGTCGCGGGTCGGCCACGTCGGGCACCTTGGGGAACTCCACCGGCACGACCAACGGAAGACCGGTGGCGGCCACCTGGTCCAGGCGGCGAAACTCCGTGCCGCTGGCCAGCACGCGCGCCTTCAGTCCGAACTCCCGGGCGATGTCGGCGGCCCGCAGCAGATCCAGTTCGCTGCCCACGTCAAAGACGACCGGCACGGTTCCGCGCACCGCTGGCTGCAGCGCCGCCAGCGCCGCGCTTCGCTCGGGCGGGTCCTTGCCCGCGGGAGCGAGCGTCCACGCGTCCTGGCAGGCCTGTTGCCACACCGCATCGTGCAGGGTCTGGCGAACCAGGGCCATGGCACCCATAAGCGACGCGGGATACCGCGAGGCTCGATCGCCCCCACCGCCCTCGTCATCGCGGTACTCGAAGGCGATCACCTGCCCACTGTCGGGCAGCACGGGCTCGGCCTTGCGGCCCTCCTCCGCCAGCAGCAGCACGGCGCTCTGGCCGCGAAAGATGCCGCTGTCGGGATGCACCGCGGCCATGGTGAAGCCCATCTCGCGCAGCTCCTTGCGCACGCCTGCCGCCACCACCGGCAGATCCACCACGCGCACCTGCGGCGTGACCTTGCGGTTCCAGTGGGCGCTGGCATCGTCGGCCACGCTCTTGGCGGCGGCGTCGCTGTCCACAACCAGCCCGGCGTCGATCAGGCCTGGGTAGATCACCGCGCCCGCGGCGTCGTGCCGCGTGGTGCCGGCTGGGGCGGTCACGTCGCCTGCCTTGCCCACCGCGGTGATCCAGCCGTTCTCAAGCAGGATGGCGCCATCCTGAATCCGCTGGCCCGGCTTCACCACCACGGTGGCGTGCTCGATCAGGTCCCGGCGCAAGGCACTCTCCCGCATGGCGGGCGGCGGCGGGTCCTGTGCCAGCACGGTCTGGGCGATTGCGAACAGGGCCAGGCCTGAAAGGCCTGCCACACGGGCCAGGGTTCGGATCTGCGGCATGGAGTGCTCCAACCGCGATGCTACGACCCCGTTGCGGTCGGACACCGCAGGAATCCCGTCATTTGCGGGCTTGTGGGCCCGGGAACCGCGGGGTCAGGGCGTCTCGATCTCGTCAAGCATCCGAAGCAGGGCCGCCCGCAGGCGATCCGGGCTCTCGTAGATGCCGTCCGCGATGGCCGACCTGGCCGCCTCCACCTTGGACTGTCGGATTTCTGGCATGTTTCGCAGCCTTTCCAGGTGCCGAGCATGTTCCGAGAGTTCCACCCTGTCCTGAGGCTCCATTCGGGCTTGGGAAGCCGCGGGGGCTTGGGCCTGCATGCCGTCGGCCTTCACCCGGTGGACGGGCTGGGGGGCAGTCGCTCCATGATGGCCTGCGATGGGATTGATCTCGGACATGTCACACTCCGTGCCCGGGCCGGTCACATCCTGGACCTGCACCTGGCAGCTGGCCTTCCGCGTCCTGCGGCAGGGGATGGCTGGTGGTCGCGAACAACCGCGACCGTGCGGGTAGCATCGGATGGCTCGCGCCCAGCGCTTGAAGGAAATGGGGATGCGCCGAAAGTTTTCCAACATCCTCCGCTTCAGACACTTGGGACTCCTCCTCGCGGGGACGCCCCGGCCTCTGAACACCGTCCTTGCCGGCCTTCTGGTCGGTTCAGGTGCCATGGCCCAGACCGCCCCGGGCGCGGGGGGTGCTCCCCCCGCACCCCCCCCAGCCACCGACCCATCCAAGGAGCTCATGAACCCCGAGGACGAGGTCGACGGCAACGCCTTTGAGCAGCGTCCGCGGACCGTGCCGGGCGTGGGCGTTCCCGGTGCGCCGGCGAGTGGACGGACGCGCGCCATGCCGCAGCCCACCACGCCGTCCGCCCAGCCGCAGGGCGCGGGACGCTGGGGCATCGTGCTGGCCACGGTGGGAGATGACGGCCACGAGAAGGTGGCCGCGGCGCTTCGGGACCGGTTCGCGGCGGCGTATCCGGCACTCGAGCAGGCGTATGTGCGGAGCACCCCGCGAGGATCGGTGGTCATGGTGGGCCAGTTCAAGGGGCCCGATGACCCGCAGGCACGGCCCGCGCTGGATCAGGTCAAGGCGATCTCTCCGGATGGGCAGATGCGGCCCTTTGCGCGCGCCTACATCAGCCGCGTGCAGACGGCTTCGGAGTCCTCGGGGCCCCTGGATCTGGCGAACGCGCGACGCAAGCATCCGCGCGTGAATCCGCTCTTCACGGTGCAGGTGGCCATGTGGAGCGACTTCGACAGCGACACCATTCCCATGGACGAGATCCGCCGCAAGTCCGAGTCGTACGCGCAGTCGCTCCGGCTGCGCGGCCACGAGGCCTATGTGAGGCACGACGAGGACAAGCGCACCAGCATCGTCACCATCGGCGCTTTCGACAGCACGGCCTACGACCCGCGCAGCACGCTCTTCAGTCCGCCGGTGGAGCGCATCTTCCGCGAGTTTCCGTTCATGCTGGTGAACGGCGAGGAACTGCTCCAGCCGCCCCAGAAGGGCATGCCGCCGGGAACGCCGCCGTCGCGGCAGCCAGCGGTGCTCATCGAGATTCCGCCGTGATGTCGTCGGCCTCGCCGCTTCTGGGACAGCCAGCCGCCGTGCGCGCCTTCACGCAGGCGTTGCACGGACATCGCCTGCACCATGCCTGGATCCTGCACGGGCCCGAGGGCGTGGGCAAGATGCTTGCGGCGCGGCTGCTGGCGGGGCTGGTGCTGGATCGCGACGCGTCGCCCTCGCATCGCCAGGCCTTTGCGCCGCCCACCGACAGCGAGGATGCCCGCCTGATCCGGGCCGGCACGCACCCGGACTTCATCGTGATCCACAAGGAGCTGGCCCGTCACAGCGCCAACCGCGAGTTGCGCGAGCGCAAGCAGCTCAACATCCCGCTTGACCTGCTGCGCGAGACGCTGATCGGCGGCACCGACGGCGAGGGCCGCCAGCATGATGCGGCCGCCTTCCGAACGGCCACGCGAGGTCACGGCAAGGTCTTCGTGATCGACCAAGCCGAGCTGCTCGAGCCCGAGGCGCAGCATGCGCTGCTCAAGACGCTCGAGGAACCGCCGCCGCGCACGTACCTGCTGCTGCTCACCACGCGGCTGGACCGGCTGCTGCCCACCATTCGAAGCCGCTGCCAGCAGGTGGCTTTCGGACCACTCGATGCGGAGGCCATGCTGGCGTGGCTGCAGGCGCATCCGCTGCAGGCCCGGGGCGAGGTTGCCGAATGGATCGGGCGATTTGCCGAGGGCAGCCCCGGAGCGGCCCTCCAAGCGGATGCACACGACCTGCACGCGTGGTGGACGGCCTTCCGGTCGGGCTTTCAGGCCATGGACGCGGGAACCTTCCCGGGCGGGTTGGCCGAAGCCATGCAGGAGCGGGCCGCGGCGTTCGCCGAGGGCGTGGTCAAGGCCAACGAGTTCGCCAGCAAGGAGGCGGCCAACCGGCAGGGGCTGTGGCTGGTGGTGCGCCTGTGCGGGCTGCACCTGCGCGAGCGGCTGGCCCAGGCCTGCCTGGACAACGATCGCAGCACGATCGCGGTCACGCTGGAGGCCATGGAGGCTCTGGAGAGATTTCAGGAGAACGTGCGGGCCAACGTGAACGCCAAGCTGGCGGTGTCCGAGCTGGTCGCCGAATGGACGCAGGCAGGCCGGGCCGAGCCGGTGCGCTCGTGAGCAACGCACCTCTGGAGATCGAGCGGGTCTGGGTGCTCACGGCGGCGCCGACGCTGCCGGCCGGGCACGAGGTCTGGCAAATCGAGCAGGGCTATCTGCCCGGGCCCAGCCTGGACCAGGCGGACTTCGCCGAAGGCCGGATCCGACGCATCACGCACCAGGACGGAAGCGTGATGTGCGTGCACACGGTGAAGCGTGGTGGGGGCCTGGTGCGACAGGAGAATGAGCGGCCGATCGATGCAGACACCTTTGAACGGCTCTGGCCGAGCACGGCGGGCCGTCGGATTTGCAAGCGACGGCATCGTGTCGAGCACGGAGGCCTGGTCTGGGAGGTGGACCAGTTTCTGGACTGGCCGCTGTGGATGGCCGAGGTGGAGCTCCCCGACGCGGACCACTCGCCGCAAGTGCCCGCGTGGCTTGGCCAGGTGCTCGGTCGCGAGGTGACCCACGATCCACGATGGCGCAACTTCGCCCTGGCGGTGCAGGGGCCACCTGAGGGTTGATTTCGCCGGAATTGCGGCCCTCCTGCTACCATTCCGCCCTTCAGCCATGGCCAACACCTTCCGATGCTCCGTTGTCACGCCAGCCGCCGTCGCACTTGATGCCGAAGCGAGCTACGTCAGTTTCCAGGCCTTTGACGGGCAGAAGGGCGTCATGGCGGGGGCAAGTCCATTTCTCACCCGCCTGGGCACCGGCCTGCTCACGCTGACCGGCGCGCAGGGCACCACCACCATGGTGGTCGATGGCGGATTCGCCCAGATGCAGGGCAACGCGCTCACGCTGCTGGCCGACACGGCCACGCCTGCCGACGCCCTGGATACCCGGACCGCCGCCGCGGACCTGCAGGCCGCCAATGCCAAGGCGGTCAGTGGTGGGGGAGTCACGCCAGCGGAGCGCGATGCAGTGGAACGCCTGCAGGCTCTGGCCCAGGCCAAGTTGGCCGCATCGCGTCGCGGCGGAACGCGCAACTGATCCAGGGTCCATGAGCGGCACGGACGCCATCGAGAGCATCGAGCCGCAGCCGGCGGCCATGGAAGACGTGGTGCCGTGTGCCGACCTGCCGTTGACCGCCCGGGTCGAGGCCGTGTTGCTCACCAACGATCGCCCCGTGCCCGAGCCCCGGCTGGTCGAGATGTTGGGCCTGAAGGCCGGTGGCAAGCAGCGCGACTCGGCTGCTGCGCAGGTGCGCGAGGCCGTCGATCGCCTGAACGCGGACTACCAGGCACAGGGCCGCGCCTTCCGCGTGCAGCGGCTGGCGGGTGGATGGCAACTGCTCACGCTTCCGGAGTTCGGACCGCTGCTGGCGCGGGTGCGCGGATTGCGCGCCCAGGGCCGCCTCACCCCCGCGGCGCTCGAGACACTGGCGATCATCGCGTACCGGCAGCCCATCCTTCGGGCCGAACTCGAGGCCATCCGTGGCGTGGCCTGTGGCGAGGTGCTCAAGACGCTGCTCGAGCGACGGCTGGTGCGCATCACCGGTCGTGCCGAGGAGCTTGGACGGCCCATGCTCTACGGAACCACCACGGAGTTCCTGAAGGTGTTCGGGCTGGCACGCATCGAGGACCTTCCCAAGTCGCAGGAACTGAAGGCCCCCCGGGCCTGAAAAACGATCCGAGCCCTCGCAAGGAAGGCTCGGGTCGCAACGGGGAGTGGTTCACTTCCGGTCGGGGGCCCTCCCAGGCCCGCCCGACCGAGGTCTCGAAAATCAATCCTGCATTCGGCGGCGCCCCATGCCACCCAGTCCGAACGCCGCCAGCAGCATGGCAAAGGCGCCGGGGGCAGGCACCACGGTGCCGTCCCAGGAGCCCGTGAACGTGACCGTGCTCTTGCCACTCAGTGTGAAGTTGAGCCGGTAACCAACGGTCTGCAGGCTGTCGCCGTCGACAGGGCCGACCCACGTGCCGCTCTGCGACGGGAGTAGCGTGGTCGTGTTGGTGGAGACGGAGCCCGGGCTCAGGTCCAACTTGCCCACTCCGTTCACCTGACCCTGCCAGAGGAATGCGCCAACCGGTGAGAGCGAGGCAGTCGAGGCGCCATCCGCCGTGAGCGTGCCGGCGAGATTGCCCACGAAGTCCAGCTCATGATTGGCAGGCAGCGTCAGGGGCGAAGCCAGTGACACCACGATGTCGAAGGTCAGGCTTCCGTTGGTGTAGTTGGTCACCGTGAAACCGTTCGTGACGAATGCCATGTCGTCGAACACGCTGGTGTCATCACCCAGCAGATCCCAGCCGATGCCCCAATCGAAACGGGGGAAACCACTGACCAGGCCTCCGACATAGCTGTAGCGGCCAGCGGTGGCGGTCTCGACGCCGCCGCTGCTCACGGTCTGCGTGGCATAACCGCCCACGCCGGCCTGAATGGTCAGGACTGGACCGGCAAGGGCCGATCCCGCCAAGGCGGTGGTCAGGAATGCAGTGGTACTGAATGCGTTCATCTCTTCCCTCTCCTTGATTTCCCGCCAAGGGCCGCCCTCAGGGGGCCACAGTGGCAACACGTCTCACGCTTCAATCCATCTCCAACACATCCAACCGGCAAAATCAGATCCGATCGCTTGTCAGGACTTATTGGTCCTTCGGCGCCTGAGCAGAGTGACTCCGGCCAGCAGGGCTGCTGCGGCGGGAGCAGGCACAGGGTCCATCTGAACCACGTCAAACCGGGCGGAAATCGCCGCCTGGTCGCCGGCCGAGAGCCGGAACTGCATCTTCAACTTGACGATGTCGCTGGCGACAACGTTGCGATTCATGAACAGTGGCGAGGTCGAGGAGCCGAACTCCTGCATGAATGAGGCCTGGCCACGCGACGGAGCCTGCAGCAGGAAGCTGCCGGGGGTCGGGCTGGAGCCCTGCGGCACAAACGACTGCACCCGCGATGCATTCACGAATGCCGAGTAGAACGAGCCATCGGTCCAACTGGACACGAACGCCCCGTTCCTGTTGAAGTCGGTCACGGCCACAACCACCCCACCGAACATTCCAGCGTCAAGAATCTGCTGGGTCACCAAGAAGGAGACCTCGAACTCGTAATCCTGAGTGGTCGCGGTCGTGTTGGTCACCACCCTGGACAGGCTCAGCAACGCTGCATCCGCCGTACCACCCGACACCGCGGCAACGATCGCGGCGGCGCCAAGCGCCAAGAATCCCTTTCTTCCTTCCCAAGCCATTGGCCAGTCCCTCCCGGTGCCTCGCAAGACTCATGCGAGACGACCTTTGTCCATACCACAGCAACGCGACGGGCACCGAACCCGACGCTCTTTCCCGGAGTGGTGCGGACAGGCCGAACCCCTCCCTCCAAGGGTGATTACGACCCCAGGGTGGCAGGGTGTTGCATAGCCCTTGGAAAATTCAGGCGGGAGCCGACCGAAGGCCCATTTCAGCCCTGGAAACGGCCTCCCGCTCGGGTGTCATCCACGGAAGCAGCGCCCCCCGCATGGCCTCGGTCGTCTCCGCAAGCCGGACGGCCTCCTTCAGGGGCTTCACATGGCCCATCGTCTTGCCGTACCAACTGATCCGCTTTCGCATGCAGTCCACCGCGTGCCGACCGGGCACGTAGCGATCCAGCAGATCCAGGTGTCGCAGGATCACGCGACACTTCTGATTGAACGAAGGCTCCGAGGCAGGCTGGCCGGTTCTGAGCAGGTGCCAGGCCTGTTGAAACAGCCACGGCGTTCTCAGGGCACCGCGACCGATCATCACGCCGGCGCAGCCGCTCTGCCGCATGCGGGCCGGAACATGCTCGGGCTCGGTGATGTCGCCGTTGCCGATCACGGGAATGCGGTCCACCGCGGCGACCACCTCACCGATGCGATCCCAGTCCGCCTGGCCGCTGAAGAGCTGGCACGTGAAGCGTCCGTGCACGGTCACGGCAGCGATGCCGGCTTGTTCCAGATCGCGCGCCAGCGTGGGTGCCACGAACTGCCCCGGGTCCCAGCCCAGACGCACCTTGGCGGTGACCGGCACGCGACCACTGGAGTGCCTGTGCACGGCCTGCACGATCCGCTCCGCAAGACGGGCGGTGTTGCCGGGATCGCACAGGAGCAACGAGCCTCCGTTCCGCTTGGCCACCTTGTCCACGGGGCATCCCATGTTGATGTCGATCAGGCGGGCGCCGTGCTCGATCGCCCAGATGGCGGCCTCCGGCAGCGGGTCGGTCCAGTTGCCGTACAGCTGCATGCCGCACGGCTGGTCCAGGCCATTGGTGGCGGCCAGGTCCATGCTGCGGCTGGTCTGGCGAAGCAGCGCGTGGCAGTTCAGCAGGTCGGTGCTGGCAAGGCCCACGCCGCCCTGCTCGCGACAGAGAATGCGAAACGGCAAGTCGCAGTGCCCGGCGATGGGGGCCAGCAGCAGGGGTGTCTCGAGCGTGAGGGGACCGATGCGAAGCACGCGAGTAGTGTCGCATGACAGGCGGAGTGCAATGCGAGTGCCGGGTCCGATACAAGGGACGGGTCTCTGTACCGGACCCGGCCCTGCCAGGTCCGGTACAGAGACCCGTCCCTTGTATCGGACCCGCTACTTCGCCAGACTCGCCTCTTCAAGCCGGTAGAGGCCCAGCAGAAATCCGCCCGTGGCGAACGGCTCCACCACAAGCCGCCCCCGCACGGTGCCGAACGAGATGGAGTGCTGCTGCCCCAGCTTGAGCGGCTCGGCCAGCGAGGCCTCGATGCAGTCCAGGGCCGTCGGCGGCAGCCCGATGCAGCAGCCATCCCAGCGATTGAACATCACGAGCAGTTCGCGTGTCTCCTCACCCCAGAGTGGCGGGGCCAGGTACGCGTCGATCTGCACCCACTGCCCATTCAGGAAGTCGATCTGCGGTGGCGGCTGCAGGCGCCCGGCCTTCACATCGATGACCTCACCCGCGCTCGCCAGCAGCGGCCAGCTGATGCGGAATGGATCCGCCTGTGTTCCTGCACCGAGCATGGTGAAGCGGCCATCCACCGCGATCGAGCCATCGGACCTTGGCGCGATCGCCGTCTCGGCGGCAGGGGGCAGGGCGGGCGAAGTCACCTTGTCCGGCTTCGCCGGCGGTGCGGCGGGCTTCACGGGAATCTGGTTCGCGCCATGGCGAACTGACTTGCCGACAGCCGGCGTCACCTCACCGGTTCCTTCGCTGGGCCACAGGATCGCCACAAACCCCGCCAGCACCACGGCGATCACCAGTGCCCACACCACCTTCACGCAGGCTCTCCGGACAGGTGACGCAGGATCACGTCGTGCACCCCTCGAAGCGGGACCCACATGTCATCGGGCACCAACGAGCCCTCCGCCACAAGCACCGGCTCCAGTCCCGGTGCCAGCGCCGTGCGACCGTGCGTGCCGCGAACCAGCCCGGCTTCCAGGGGCGTCAATCGAAGCAAGGCGCGCCATCCCAGCCGCCGCTTGAGCAGGAACCACGCCGCAGCGGCGCGGGCGGCCATCGGCGATCGATCCAGCAGCAGCTCGCACGGGTCGTAGCCAGGCTTGCGATGAATGTCCACGGTGCGTGCGTAGTCCGGGGCATCGGCATCGCGCGTCCACCACGGATACGCGAACCACGCCCCAGGAGCCGCCACCATCACCAGGTCCCCGCTGCGCTCGTGATCCAGTTCCAGCTCGGCGCGTTCCGCGCCCACCAGCACGCGTTCCACGCCGGGAAGGCTCGCCAGCATCTCGCGCGCCCGCTCCCTGGCCGCGTCGTCGCGCGCGTACACGTGTGCCACCTGGTGGTCACACATGGCGAAGGCGGCGCTCGCGTTCAGGTCCAGTGCCTCGCCTCCGAACTCGTGCCGCACGGACAGCAGGCCCGCCTGCCGAAGCACCCGATTGGGATGCACCACGCGCGAAGCCGCCTCCACGCCGTACTCGCTGCACAGGATCATCCGGGCGCCACGTTCGCGGCAGGCCTGGATCAGGAACGCCAGCACACGGTCCAGCTCGCGCAGCGCCGAAGGCACGCCAGGCCCCGCGGGCCCCTCGCGCTGCAGCACGTAGTCCAGGTGCGGCAGGTAGGCCAGCGTGAGCGCCGGATCGTGCCACTGCATCACGCGGGCCGTTGCCTGCGCGATCCACTCAGTGCTCCGGATGTCGGCCCGCGGCCCCCAGAAGTGGAACAGCGGGAATGCCCCCAGCTCGCTCACCAGTCGATCACGAAGCGATGCGGGTACCGAGAGAATGTCCGGCACCTTGCGGCCGTCGGCGGCGTACTGCGGTCGCGGCGTCACCGCCACGTCCGCGCTGCTGAACATGTTGAACCAACCGAACATGTTGGCCACCGTGAGTCCCGCAAAGCGCTCGCGTGCCCGCTCCCACACCATCGGCCCCCGCAGCAGCCGGTTGGACTGTCGCCACAGGCGCACCTCGCCCGACGGCCGGTCCATCCATCCGTTGGCCACCGCGCCGTGATGCCGAGCGGACCGCCCCGTGAGCAGGTCCGCCTGTGCCGTGCAGGTGACGGCCGGAAAGGGCGGTCGCACTGGCCGTACGCCACCACACCGCTGCGCCCACGCTCGCGTACGCGGCATGCCCCCGTGCACGTGCGCCAGGGACAGCCCGGCCGCGATCACCACCACGGTGCGGTGGGCCCCGCATGCGTGCGGCGATGCCATGCTCACGACCCCGCGATCCGTCGCTGCAGAAGCCTGGCAAGCACGGCGCATCCAACCGCCACCGCCGCCAGCCATGACTGGCCCAGCAACAGCAGCCCTGCCGCGTCCATCAGGCTCATGCCGGCGATCCAGGTCATCACGCCGGCGGCCCCCCGGCCCGGCTGCACCAGAAGCAGCAGCCCACGAAGCAGTGCGGCCATTGCCACCAGCAGGATCGACACGTAGGCCAGCAGCAGTCCGCGAGCCGGTGAACCCAGCGCGCCCATGGCCACCGCGCCAAAGGGCATCACCAGCGAGACGGCCGCCAGCCCGACACCGATGGAAGCGCGGAGGCCCGATCCGACCGGGTCGGCGGGCCCGTCTTCCACCTCATGCCGCGCCACGATCGACACCGCAAGCGTGTACAGGGCCAGCGGCAACGCGAAGTAGCCGACCAGGTCCCAGTCCGGCCGTTGCCCCGGCGCACAGGCGATCGCGGCCAGCGTGGGCACCAGCCCCCGACACACCGCCATGAGCGGCGGCCCCGCCAGCGGACTCTGGTGCAGCAGGTTGTACGCCATCACGGCCGACACCAGCAGCAGCGTCCAGGGAAGCGTGGGTGGACTGGCCACGCTCAGCACCGCCACGCCGAAGGCCAGCAGCAGCATGGCCATGACCAAGGCCGCATGCTCGGAGATCTCGCCGCACACCAGCGGGCGCATGGGTCGCTCACGGCGGTCGACCGCCTGGTCGAAGTAGTCGTTCATCACCATTCCGCTGAGGTAGATGGCGGTGCACGCCGCCGCCACCCACACCATCAGGCCCATGGGTGGCGCTCCACCCGGTGCCGCCGCCGCGCCCACGCCGGCGCCGAGCAGCGCGCCCGAGACCACGGTGGGCGCGTTCGACGCCCGCATGAGCCGCAGCCACGCACCAAGGCGGTTCGGCGAAGCCGGAATGGCGGGAGCCCGTGCCATGGCGGCTCAAGCGTCTGCGGAAACGCCGGTTCTGGCAAGCAAGGCCCGTGCATGGAGCACCTCGCGCGCCACGCCCTCGATCAGCGAAGGGGCGGCGACTTCGGGAAGACGGCTCCATGCATACGTCTCCACCTCCACGAAGCAGGGCTCCGCCAGCCCGCGGATGCGTTCCATGGCCTGCGGAAGCGACCCGGCCGTGGTCTCCAGGTCTCCGACGCGGTCCAGAAAAACCGGCACGTGAAAGTGGCAACGCCAGTCCGCCCGATCGCCACTGGCCACGAAGTCCGGAATGTCCGCCCACACGCGCGGCTCGTGCATGGTGCCCGTGACCACCTGATGCAGCCAGCGATCCTCGGCCCACCGAGCCAGTGCCGCGCGCTGCGTGCCCGTGCCCCGGAGTGCGGCGGACACCTGCACGCGGTGCACACCAACACCAGCGGCCGTGCACGTGGCCATGGCGTGCCCTGGCGGTTCGCCCATGATCGCCGCGTGACACAGGTCCACGCATGCGCCCAGATGACGCCGACAGGCCTCCCACCCCCGCAGGCAGTGCTGCATGAAGCCGCACAGCTCGTCGAACGTCTGGATGGCGCAGCCGGGCTCGGGCTCCAGGTCCAGCGTCACCCGGAGCCCGGTGCGATCCTCGATGCGAGCCATCGCGTTGGCGGCCTGTTCCAGTTGCGCGGCAGCCAGGCCCACACTGGCGCCGCATCCCTCGGCGCTGAACCGCGTTCGCCATCCAAGCGGCACCGTGCTCACGCTGGCATGACGGGTGCCGGGCGTCACCAGGTCCGGCAGCAGTTCCGCCACCGCCAGCGTGTAGAGCAGCCGCCGCGCGTCGGCCCAGTGCGGCTGGTACACCTGCTCCTTCACGCGATCACCCAGGAAATTCCCGTACGGAAACGCGTTCACCGCCGCCACCTGCAGTCCGGCCTGCATCAGGTCATCACGAAGGCGAGCGACCTCGTCTGGCGCCTCGTGCAGTTGTCGCACGGTCTCCGCGCTGAGCCACATCCCGATGGGCACCGCGCCATCGCCCACCAGCCTGGCGATCCGCGCACCATCCCCGAGCAACGCGTCACGCAGTTCCTGCAGATTGCGGCCCGGAAGCACATTCGCGCAGAAGCCGACGGCGTGCATGCGACTCAGCCGGGGCCAGCAGGTGGGGTGCCGCCACCCCTGTCCTGCGGCGGCTCGGCGGTCTCGGCGTGCGTCTGGCCCATCGCCGCTGCCACCGCCGCGTCCATCGCGTCGGGATGGCCCTTCCACGCAATGCGACCGTCACGGCCCACCACCACCGCAAAGGGAATGGTGCGTTGCCGCATGGGTGCCACCCAGCCCTGCACCATCGAGCCATCGCCATCCCAGGCGATGCGATAGCCGATCTGGTCGCCGCGCTCCTTCAGGAAGTTCTCCACCTTCTCGCGTCGAGGATCCGCGGGCACCTCGTCGGGTTTCTCGGGGTCCGGCTTGGGCGGTGCCCCCCGCTCCATGCCCGCCACGCCGATCAGCACCAGCTCCGGGTGGCGCTTCTGGATCTCCGTCAGGTGCGGCATCGAGCGGATGCACGGGCCGCACCAGGTGGCCCAGAACTCCACCACGTACACCTTGCCCGGCTCAAGGCCCGCCACCGACTCGCCCTTGAGCCACTCCTCCACGGAAAGCGGCGGAGCGGGATCGCCCACACCCAGCACCAGGGGGCGATCGGGCGGCTGGTCACCGGTCTTCCGGGGTGCCGTGGGAGGCGTGCGGGGCGTGGCCGGCGGTACGGGTGCATCCGGAGGCCGCGTGACCTGAAGCATCAGCGCAGACACCAGCACAGCGGTTGGCAGCATCACTTCGATTTCTCCTTCCGGGCGGCGGCGGCCGCCTCCACCAGTTTCTTCACCATGCCCACTCCGAGTGCCGCGTCGCGCGTGCGCTCGGGGTGCCACTGCACGCCCAGGTAGAACGGCCGTCCGGGCAACTCGATCGCCTCGATCACGCCGTCATCGCTCGTGGCCATCACCCGAAAGGGCCCCGCATCACCCAGCATCTGGTGGTGGCTGCTGGTGACCACACCCGTGCCGAGCGGCCCCGAGACGGCATGCTCCTGATTGCCCTGATGGCGCTCGCCACCGGGAATGCGATCGGGCACGTGCTGCACCAGCTCGCAGCCATGATGAACGCCCATCAGCTGCATGCCCAGGCAGATCCCCAGCACGGGCTTGTCGGAGCGGTGATCCAGCGCTTCCAGCAACTCGAACTCGCCGCGCTGCCGCGCCGGATCCATGATCTCGGCCTTGGGGTGCAGCGCGTGACCGCGAACGCGAACGTCGATGTCCGCACCACCGGTCAGCAGCACGCCATCCACCGAATCCACCAGCGCCAGCGCGTCGCCAGGCTCGTGCGTGAGCAGCACGGGCAGGCCTCCAGCCTCCTTCACCGTCTGCACGTACTGTCGGTTCAGCCTGTAGACCGTGCGACCGTCCGAGGTGGACATGTCGCAGGAGATGCCGATCACGGGGCGCGTCACATGCGCAGTGTAGATGCCGGACCGGCCGGGACCGAGCGCCACACCACCAGCCACGCCAGGCCCATGGCTGCCGTGGCGGTCCACCATCCGGCCGCCACGGCGCCGGACACCATTTCGGCGTGGGCCGCGCGCACGACTGGGTCGCTTGCCCGCATGCCGTCGAGGGCTTCGCGTCGCCCGCGCAGAGCCTCCAGCATGCCCGCCTGCACGGCCTGCAGGTCCTCCGGGGAAACCTTGTCCGCCAGTTCGTGCCGCAGGCCCCGCATGAACACGCCCATGATCACGGCACCCACCACGGCCACGCCCAGGCATCCGCCCACCTGGCGAAAGGTCTGCGAGACACCGCTGGCCTGCCCGCGCTGGGCCGCGCCTGCACGGCTCATGGCATCCACGTTGGTGGGGCTCATGACCAGTCCCACGCCCGTGCCAAGCGTCACCATGCCCAGGGCCAGCAGCGGATAGTGCTGCAGCGAAGCCGCGATCGCCTGCACCGCCATGCCCAGCGTGGCCAGCGACGTGCCGAGCAGGGCTGGCAGGCGCAGGCCGCGGCGGTCATAGAGACGACCACCCACATGCACCACCAGCAGCAAGGGCAGCAGCAACGGCAGCATGGCCACGCCCGCCTTCAGCGGATCCATGTCCATGACCGCCTGCAGGTACACGCTTCCAAAGATGACCAGACCCACCAGCGCGAACTGCATGGAGGCCAGGATCATGCAATCGGCCAGGATCACGCGATCCGCCAGCAACCGCACCGCCAGCAGGGGCGAGGGATGCCGCCATTCCCACCACAGGAACACCGGCAGCAGCAGCGAGCCAGCCCCGATCGCCAGCCACACCGTCGCGTCGGCCCATCCGCGCTCGGCGCCCTCCATCAGGCCAAAGACGAAGGCGGGCAGCCCAGTCAGCAGCAGCACGGCGCCCAGCGGATCGGCTCCGCGCCGTGCCGTGCGCGCCTCCACGGGCCGTGCCACCGCGGTCAGCACCAGCGCCAGCGCCGCCACCGGAAGGTTCAGCCAGAAGTTCCACGACCAGCCCGCCCACTGCGTCACCGCGCCACCGATCGGGGGGCCCGCGGCCAGGAACAGCATGGGAATGCCCGCGTACACGGCCATGGCCTTGCCGCGCTCGCCCGGGGCGAAGCTGTTCACCACCAGGCTGGCGCTGGCAGGCTGCATGATGGCCGCCGCCATGCCCTGCACCGCGCGCCACCCGATGATCTCCGCCGCGCCGCCCGCGAGCGCGCAGGCGGCGCTGCTGGCCGCAAACAGTGTCACGCCCGCCACGAACACGGGAACTCGGCCAAGCGTGTCCGCGGCCCGTCCACCCAGCGCCACCAGGCTTGCCAGGGCCAGCACGTAGGCGTTCACCACCCACTGGGCCTGCACCTGGCTCAGGTTCAGATCGGCCTGCATGGTCGGCAGCGCCACGCCCACCACCGTGGTGTCCAGCAGGATCATGCACAGGCTGCCGGTCATGGCCAGCAGCGTGAGCCACTTCCTCGGGGCGCCGTGCTCGGACGCGTGCATCACGCCCGCATCGTATGAAGGCGGCCTCAGCGGCCTGCATCCGGCACCGTGGGGCGCAGCGGCGCGTCACTGAACCGCGGACTCTGTCCAAGGAAGGTCCGAGGGTTGTCCAGCGTGATCCGTGCCACGGCCTCGGCCGCGTGGCCACGTGCCCGCATGGTCACCGCCGCCTTGGGCACGGCCAGGGGGTCGCTGTGGCCCCAGTCACCGGCGCTGTTGATCCAGAGCCGCTCCGTGCCGTGCATCTCGATGATGTCCACGGCACGCGCCGCGGTGCACTTGGTGTCCGGATACAGCGTCATGCCCGCCCAGAACCCGGCATCCAGCACCATGCGCACCGTGTGCTCCTCCACATGGTCGATCAGCACGCGCTCGGGGCGCAGACGACCGTGGTTGCGGATGGCGTCCAGGATCAGCCGCGTGCCCTTGAGCTTGTCCTCGAGGTGGGGTGTGTGCACCAGCACCAGCGTGTCATGACGCGCCGCCAGTTCCAGGTGCTCCTCGAACACCGCCAGCTCGGTGCGGCTGTTCCGGTTCAGCCCGATCTCGCCAATGCCCAGCACGTTCGGCCGCTCCAGGAACTGCGGGATCAGGCCCATCACTTCGCGGGCGAAGGCGTGGTCCTCGGCCTCCTTGGGATTGATGCAGATCCAGGCGTGATGGCGGATGCCGTAGGCGGCCGCCCGTCGCGGCTCGCTCTCGGTCAGCTGGCGAAAGTAGTCGTGAAAGCCTTCGGGGCTGCTCCGGTCGAAGCCTGCCCAGAACGCCGGCTCGGTGATGGCCACGCAGCCGGCCTGCGCCATGCGTGCGTAGTCGTCGGTGGTGCGACTGACCATGTGCACGTGTGGATCGATGTACATGGGTCAGGCCCGGGGCAGGTGCATGCCGCGTGCGGCCTTGCCGTCGGCGTGCGGCACGGGTTGCACCGTGGGATCGCTCCACAGTTCCAGCACGCGTCGGGCACGCTCGGGCTGCCCATCCGCCAGCAGTCGCACGGCCGCCACGATCGCCTGCACGCGCGGATCGCCAAGCGGATCGTCCGCCGCATCATCCGCCGCCGCGGTCCGCTGCACCCGGTCCAGGAATGCAGCCAGATCCAGCACGCGTGACCGGGCCTCGAGCAGCCCGAACTGGATCAGGGACTCACGATCCAGTGGGGGCATGCCGGACGCGGTCATGCCGCGAGTGTAGATGGAGCACGCGGTGCGTTCGTCCGTCTCAGACGCTGTTGCCAAAGTTCAGCAGCAGCAGTCCCAGATCGCCGCCGTTCACGGTGGCGTTGCGATCCAGATCCGCGGGGCAGTCGGCGGCGCTGGCGCAGTCACCCCAGACCAGCAGCATCAGGCCGATGTCCCCCGGCGTGATCACGCCATCACCGTCCAGGTCGCCGTTGCGGGTCTGCTCGCCGTCGATGGCAAAGGGCTGGTCGTTCAGGTCAAAGCCGGTGTTGCCGATGCTGTCACGGGCCAGCACGCGCAGGCGGGCCTGGCTGGCGTACACGTTGGGCACGGTCCACGTGTAGTTGCCATCGTCAGCCTCGTTGGCGGCCACGGTCTGCCACGAGTCGCCGTTGTCCAGCGAGAGCTGGATGTCGACCGAACTGATGGTTCGAACGGTGTCGCTGATCCAGTTCACGGCCACCGTCTGGCCAGGCGTGAACGAGCCGCCTCCCACGGGGGTGCGCACATGCGTCACCGGGTTGTCTCCGCCGGTGCAGGCGGGGTAGTGCATCACGATGCAGTGGATGGCACCCGCAGCGCCGATGATGCCCTCGCAGTTCACCTGCACGATGGTCTTGTCGGGCAGGGCCTGCTGCCACGCGGCCAGGGCCGCCTGGTTGTGTCCGGCGTTCACCACGGTGCTGTTGGTGAAGCTGGAGATCATCACCACGTCGTTGCACATGACCGCGTTGGTGTAGGTGTAGTGCACCCCGCTCAGGATGCGGGCCGGCACGCGGATCACGTTGAATCCGCGCGCCTGCATGGTGGCTGCCGCCGAGTTGCAGGTCAGGTCCTGCGAGGAGCCGCGATTGTTGGGCCAGTCGCTGATGATGATGGTGTCGCTCGAGACCGGGATGAACCACATGTCCACGTGACCGGTGCCGTCCACGGTCCAGGGCAGCTGGGTCCACAGGTTGGTGAAAAGTCCGTAGTAGGCCTGGAACATGTCCCGGATCTGGGTCTCGGTCATGCCCGGGTTGTCGCCCAGCGCCAGCCGGGTGGCGTAGCCATCGGGATCCTCGCCCATGTGGTAGTTGCCGCCCGAATGCACCAGGGGCATGGCGTAGTACGGTCGCTTCAGGAAGGCCGCCGCGCTCACCGGGATCGCGTCGTCCTGCGGTCGGCTGCTGTAGTAGATGCTGTCCACCGCCACGCGCACGCCGCCCTCGTACACGAATCGGGGGCCGTAGTCGCGCATCCAGATGCTGTTCAGCGACGCGATGTAGGACTTCACCCGGCTCATGTTGGCGCCGGCATTGGTGAAGCGGGTGGTCATGTCGGTGCGCTGGCTGGTGCTGGTCACCACCACGATCACGTCGGCGTTGCCGGTGGTGGTGATGTGCCGGGCCATCTCCGCCAGGATGTTCTTCCACGCTGTGGTGCCGGAGTAGCCGAACATGATCCCTTCCATCGGGCGATACTCGCTGGCCCCCGACAGTGGCCCGGTGGGTGGCGGCGAGGCGGCCTTGGACCGGTCGATCGGGTTCTTGGCCATGAACTCGCGTTCCTCGGCCGTGGCGTTGCGGGGCAGCGCCTGCTCTGGTGCAGCGGTCGGCTTCACCTCGCCGCCGCGCACGCGACCCTGCATGGCCTGGGCCTGGGCGGTGAGCAGAACGGTGCCGGCAACAAGAGCGGAAGCGATCAGGCGCGAGCAGGCGGCCATCATGGGGGCGATCTCCAGTTGTGGCCCCGGAATGGGGCGTGTGGGGGCACCGACCACCGGGGTCGGGGTGGTCGAATCTAGCCCCGGATCGGGTGAAGAGCGATCAAAAACACCGATCTTGGGTTCAATTCGCCGCTTTCACCGGGTGGCCGGGTGCACGTGGGCCTGCTCCAGGGCCTCCACGGCGGCTGTGAGGGCAGCTTCGGGGATCTGGTCGGCATCCTCGGCGTGACCCACGCCGCGAAGCAGGGGCACGGCCAGTTTGCCGCCCAGATGCTGGCGAAACTGCTCCAGGCCCTCGATCAGGTTCTCCACGGGCTTGAGCAAGGGATGCCACACGGGCAGCCCAAGGGCCGCGAGCAACTGGACCACGCGATCACGGGTGCCGCCGTCAAGCCAACCCAGCGCATGGGCCACGCATGCGTCCAGAGCCAGCCCCACGCTCACGGCCTGCCCGTGCGGCAGTGCCCAGTCGCTCAGGGCCTCCAATCGATGCGCCGCCCAGTGACCATGATCCAGCGGCCGGCCATGGCCCAGCTCGAACGGATCGCCGCCATGCAGGATGTGCTCGCGATGCAGCGCCGCGCTCCGCTGCAGGATCGGTCGGGCTGCATCCATCTCGCGCGCCACCAGGCGCGCGGCATCGCGCTCCATTCGTGCCAGCAACGCAGCGTCCTTGAGCAGGGCGATCTTCACGGCTTCGCTGAAGCCGCCCAGCCAGTGCTCCTGCGGCAGCGAAGTCAGGAGCCGCTCGCAGCAGATCACGCCATGTGGCACGCCAAAGGCACCCAGCGCGTTCTTCTGGCCCGCCGCGTTCACGCCGCACTTCACGCCCATGGCCGAGTCATCCTGCGACAGCGTGGTCGTGGCAAGTCGAAGCACCGGCACGCCGCGGTGGGCCATGGCGGCACCAAGGCCCACGGCATCCAGCACGGCACCGCCACCCACCGCCAGCACGCAGCCTCGCCGACTCACGCCATGATCCAGGCACGCCTGTGCCACGCGCATGGCCTGGCTCATGCCGTCCTTGCAGGCCTCGCCGCCAGGCACCGACTCCACACACTGCAGCCGCAGCCCGGGCAAGGCGGTCCGCGTGCACGCATGCAGCCGCTCGGCCGCCTCGGGCCACGCCTGCAGCACGCCGGTGTCCACAAAGGCCACGGCATGGCCCTCCAGGCCTGCCAAAGCCTCGGCCCACACCGCGTCCGCGTTGTGCAGCGCATCCCGAACCCACCACACCCGATGGGTCATGCCCACGGATAGGGGATCGTTCCATGAAGGGCCTTGCATGGGGCGATCAGGATAGAAGCGCCTCACGGCAAGGCCCCCGACGGCATCCCGGATGCCGCGAGGCGATCTATCGCCCCGGCACCAGCACGCCACCACGGCCATCGCGCACGGCCACCCGGGCCATGGGCCGCGCCGCCACGGTCACGTCCATCTCCAGGCTTTCGCCTTGGCGCAGCACCGTCACGCGCACGCTGGCGCCCGGCTCCACCGACCCGACCGTTCGCATGAGCGTGGCCCTGCCACGCACCGGCGTCTCTCCCACACGAACCACCAGGTCGCCCTCCTGAAGGCCTGCTTGCGCGGCCGGTCCGCCAGGCACCACACGCGCCAAGCGAACACCCTCGCTCACCGTGCCAGGCGCCTCGGGTTCCAGCAGCACGCCCAGATAGCCGTGGCTGGCGCGGCCATCCTGCAGGATCTGCTCCGCCACGCGCCGCACCCACTCCATGGGAATGGCAAATCCCACGCCGTCGTTGCCGCCGCTGCGGCTGCCGATGGCGGTGTTCATGCCCACCACGGTGCCGTCGAGCGTGACCAGCGGTCCGCCACTGTTGCCGGGGTTGATGGCCGCGTCGGTCTGCAGGTAGTTCTCGAACACGGCCAGACCCACGCCGTCGCGACCCTTGGCGCTGATGATGCCTGCGGTCACCGTCTGGTCCAGGCCAAAGGGGCTGCCGAGCGCCAGCACCCAGTCACCCACCTCCACCTGGCTGCTGTCCACCAGCCGCGCGGCCGTCAGGCCATCGGCCTCCACGCGAAGCACCGCCACGTCGCTCTCGGGATCGCCGCCCACCAGCTCGGCCGAGAGCTCGCGCCCGTCGGCCAGGCGCACCATGATCTGGCTTGCGTCGCGCACCACGTGCAGGTTGGTCACGATGGCGCCGTCCTCCTTCAGGATGAAGCCGGTGCCCAGGCCCTGACGCTGCGGCATGGGTTGCTCCATGCGGGGAATCACCATGCGCGGACCAAATCGAAACAGCGGCGCGGCGCCACGCACCGGCTGCACGGTCGCCTGGTCCATGGTGCGAATGCTCACCACGCTCGGCTGCACGGTGCTGGCCACGCGGCGGAAGGCGCGGGAGAGATTGCGAGCAAAGGCCAGATCGGGGTCGGTCATGGCCGGGGTGTTCGCGGTGACGGTGGCGTCGGCGGGCTGCTCCGCACCGCGGGCCTGACTGGCCAGGATCAGCAGCAAGGGCAGGGTGGTGGCAATGGTTCGGTTGGTGGGCATGGGTCGTCTCCTTGGCCGGAATGGGGGGGCGGGCACTACCGGACCCGCTGGACGATTGTTCGCCGCAAGGCGTGACGCAGGCAAGTTCCGCGGCGGGCGGGCAAGGCGGGCCGATTTGCCCCAAGATCCCGGCATGAGCATTGCCGCCCTGAGCCTGAGCGCCGTCCTGACCTGCCCACAGGGGATCACCGAGAGCACCTCGCCGCCCGGCAGTGCCTTTCCCGTGCACATGCAGGTGATCGGCCGTCACGCCACGGGCATCTGGAACAAGTCGACTGCCGAGATCGCGGCGTGGCACGCCCCCAGCAAGCACCTGCTGGTAGTGGACGCCACGGTGGGACTGCGCGTGCTGGACCTGAGCGATCCCTCGATGCCGAGGCAGGTGCAGAGCCACGCCGCGCCGGGTGCCACCAGCGTGGCCGTGCACGGCGATCTGGTGGCCCTGGTGCGCCAGCCCGCTTCCAAGGCCGAGCGAGGCACGCTTGAACTGCTCACCGCCGACCTGCAGCCGATCGCCTCCTGTGCGGTAGGACACGGCCCGGACATGGTGTGCTTTGTGCCCGACGGCACGCGGCTGCTGATCGCCAACGAGGGCGAAGGCGAGCCCGACAACACGTTCGACCCGCATGGTTCGATCGGCGTGGTGGACATCTCAGCAGGGGCGGACAGGCCCGTCTACCGCGAGCTGGGCTTTGAGGCCTTCGAGCCGCAGCGTGCCCAACTGACCGAACGCGGCCTGCACTGCGTGATGCCCGGTGCCACGCTGGCCCAGGATCTGGAGCCCGAGTACATCGCGGTGGCGCCCGATGGCAGCCGCGCCTTCGCCACGCTGCAGGAGAACAACGCCATCGCCGTGATTGATCTGGCGCCGGGGGCGGAGCGCGTGGCGCGACTCGAGCCGCTGGGGTTCAAGGATTTTGCCAACACGGGCGGCCTGGACGCCAGCGATAAGGATGGGGGGCCCAACATCAGGCCGTGGCCGGTGCTCGGCCTGTACCAGCCCGACACGGTGAAGTGCTTCGAGCATCAGGGCAGCCTCTGGCTGGCCACCGCCAACGAGGGCGAGGAGCGCGAGCGCGGCAACGTGCAGGAACCCAGGCGGCTATCCGATCTGAAGCACGCGCTTGGCCCTGAGGCCTCGGCCAAGGATGGCGCGGGTCGCCTGCAGGTGAGCAGCCTGCGCGGCGATGACGATGGCGACGGCATCTTCGAGCGCGTGTTCTGCTTCGGCGGCCGCAGCGTCAGCCTGTGGAAGGTGCAAGCGGATGGCAGCCTGACGCAGGCGTGGGATTCGGGTGCGCAGATCGAGCGGCTCATGCAGGAACGCATGCCCGAGGCGTTCAACGCCGACAGTGAACCGGGCATGAACGCCGACAGCCGAAGTGACAACCGTGGGCCTGAGCCGGAGGGCCTTGACGTGGGTTGGGTGGGTGATCGGCGACTGCTCTTCGTGGGCCTGGAGCGTGCGGGTGGCGTGATGGCGTGGGACATCACCGTGCCCCAGCGGCCCATGAGGGCGGGTTGGATCAATCCCCGCGATCCAAGGGCCCTGACCAGCGAGGACCGCGACGGCGATGGCAAGCCCGATGGCCCGTTCGTGGCGGGCGACGTGGCGCCCGAGGGTGTGCTGTTCATTCCGTCAGGCCAGAGCCCGGTGGGCAAGCCGCTGCTTGCAGTGTGCAACGAGGTCAGCGGCACCACCACGCTGATCCGGGTGCAGCCCGCTGCCGACGCCGCCGCCAAAAAGTGAAAGGGCCGCCGTGCTGGACGGCGGCCCGACCCGATTCCTCGCTCACGAGGTCAGGCGAGATTCACTTGCGGCGGCGGGCGGTCACCAGACCGGCAAGGCCCACCAGGGCGACGGCGCCCGGGGCGGGGATGGCGGTGGCGTTGAACTGCATGTTGTCGAGGCGGTTGTTGCCGGTCGAGGAGGTCGCGCCGTCAAAGGTCACGCGCAGGAACGCCGTCGCGGCGCCGTCGACGGCCGAGAGTGTGGCGAGCGTCTTGACCGAGAAGGTGGTGACGTTCGTGCCCGAGACCGTCTCGAAGCTGGTGAAGTTCACGCCGTCGGTCGACCACGACCAGGTCTGGCTCGAGAAGCCCGTGCTCGTGCCACGCGTCGCGTAGCTGATGTCGAGGCCGGTGAAGCCCGACATGTCGAGCTGGAACTGAAGGTAGGCACCGTTGTTCCCGTTGGCGGTGCCGCCTTGGATCGAGAACGAACCGCCCGCGGCGTCGCCGTTGAGGGCGTTGAGGTCCGAGCCACCGAA
>JBJOGW010000036.1:0-19614 GCA_046048055.1 Planctomycetota bacterium | reverse complement strand
CGAACACGCGTCCCTTGCCAGCCGGATCCGGCACGGGCTTGTCGGCGTCGGCCATGGGCCGCAGCAACTCGATCACTTCACCATCGCTCTGGCTCACGTACTCGTAGATGGGCATGCACGGATCCTAGCCGCGGGATGCCTTCCGCCGCGTCGGGCGCTTGCCTCGCTCGTCGGCACGGGTTCGCTGGGTCGCGGGTCGGAACGCGGCCTCGCGGAGTTCGCGGAGCTCGGCCGACGTGAGCTCGCGCCACGCCCCCACGCCAAGACCCTTCAGGCGCAGCGGACCCATGGCCACCCGTCGCAGTCGACGGACCGGATGACCAAGCCGCAGCATCATGCGCCGGATCTGGCGGTTGCGACCTTCGCGCAGTTCCATCCGCAAGGCCGTGCGGGTGCCGTCACGGCCCAGCAGCGTCAGGCGGCTGCGACCGGTGCGGGTGCCGGGTTCGTCGCGCTCGGGAAGGAAAACCCCCTCGGCCAGCCTTCGGACCGCGGCGTCGTCCAGACGTCCGCTCACGGTGACCTCGTAGGTCTTGTGCACCTCGAAACGTGGATGCGTGAGGCGGTTGGCCAGCTCGCCGTCGTTGGTGAGCAGCAGCAGGCCGCTGGAGTCCATGTCCAGCCGTCCCACCGGGAAGATGCGTGCCTTGAGCGGATGGTCGATCAGGTCGACGGCGCGGCGGCGTCCCTCGGGATCCTCGTTGGTGCAGACCACGCCCTTGGGCTTGAAGAGCATGATGTAGACATGCCTTTCAACGCCGCGCAGCAGGCGGCCATCCACCTCGATGCGGTCCTGCTCGGGGTTCACCCACGCCGGCAGTCCATCCAGCGTGACGCCATTCACGCGCACGCGGCCGTCGGTGACCATCTGCTCGCAGTCTCGCCGGCTGGCCACGCCCGCCGCGGCCAGCACCTTCTGGATCCGCTCGCCTCGACGATCGTCCTGGAACGGATGTCGCGGACCGCTTCGCTTTCGTGGCATGGCAGGATCGTACGCCCGCGTTCGTACACTGCACGCCATGTCCCAGGCGATCTCACCGTTGCGCTCCGGATCCCAAGGCCTGCTGCACCGGCTCGACGTGCTGCGCCGCTGGATCGCGGTGGACCGCGCCAGCCAGATGGCCAGCGCGCTGGCGTACCGCACGCTGCTGGGGCTGCTTCCGGTGCTGGTGGTGGCCACGCTGGTCTTCAAGACCATCGCGGGCGAGCGCTTCGGCCCGCTGGTGGGTGACGCCCTCGAGGCCATGGGCCTGGACCGCATGAGCATCACCGCGCCCGGCGCCGAGCCGGGCACGCCGCCCGTGAAGCTGTCCGAGTGGCTGCAGGGCATCGTGGAGGATGCGGCTCGCCTGGACCTGTCGGCCCTGGGCTGGGTCGGCGCGGCCGTGCTCATCTTCAGCGCGGTCTGGGTTGTCTCCACCATCGAGGACTGCTTCAACCTGATCTGCCGCACCGAACGCAGCCGCAGCTGGCCGAGACGGGTGATCACCTACTGGTTTGCGCTCACGGCGGGTCCCCTGCTGCTGGCCCTGGTGCCGCTGGTGGGCTCCTACGTGACAGGTGCCGCCGAGGCGCTGCCAAAGTGGGGCTGGCTGCTCGACACGGTGCGAGTGGCCTGGAGCACGGTGGTGCTCTGGGGCCTGATGATGGTGGTGTACGTGACCGTGCCCATCCAGCCGCCACGCCTGCGCGCTGCCGCCGCGGGCGCCCTGCTGTGCGCCATCGGGCTGGAGCTCTGCCGATACTTTCTGCACCTCTACGTGAGCCGCACGCTCAGCCTGAGCCTGGTCTACGGCTCGCTGGGCCTGGTGCCCGTGTTCATGTTCTGGCTCTACGTGATCTGGCTGGTGGTGCTGGTCGGGCTCCAGGCCGCGGTGCTCTGGGACCATGTGGACCAGCGTGGCTTGGGCAACCTGCTGGGCAAGGGCGAGCCGGACTCAGGGCGCTGAGCCAGCGGGCAAGGCCGGCGACTGCTCGCCGGCGGCATCCACGGGCCGCCTTCGATCGAACGCCTTGAGCCGGCGGCCCCACTCGGTTTCCCAGAACTCCGGCCATGTCTTGGCCTCGTGGCGAAGCCACACGCGTTCCACGGCATCGATCGGCCCGAACACGGCCTCGAAGACCTGCTCGAAGTTGCGACGACGTTCCGCCGCCACCACGGGCGGCGCCTCCCGAAGGGCCTGCAGGTAGTGGCGCAACTCGGCTGTGCGGTGCCTCGCCAGCCACTGCGTGAACACGTGGGCCTGGGCATAGAAGATGCCCAGGGCCTCCCGCGAGGGCTGTCCCCCGTTGGGTGCGATGCGATCGGAACCGATCATCACACGAAGCGGGATGAGCGCATCCTTGCGGACGGCCTCCTGCTTGGCCTGCCTCCGACTCTCGTTGTGGGCTCCGAAGCCGAAGTCGCCGTCCTCGCGCTCGTCTGCCTCGAAATTGGTGGCCAGCCCCTCGGACAGCCAGAGCGGGTACGCGTGCGGAGCCGCGGGGTCCTGCACGCGGGTGTGGAAGAAGAGCTGGTGGGCCGCCTCGTGCGTCACGGTGCCCACGAAGCGGTCATCCGCCTGCCGAACGATCGCGGCCCGTTGTCGATCCTGCGCACGCTCGGCTTCGGTGGCACGGCCACCCGAGCCGCCGGTCTCCAGTACGCGACCGCCGGATCGCCCCGCGGCGCTGCGGGCCCGGTCGCGGCCGGCCCGTGTCCTCCGAAGCGCCTGCTGCACGTCGGCCGCGGTCAGGGCGTCGAAGATCACCAGCCGATCGTTCCGCTGGCTGTAGTAGCCGCTGGCCCACGCCTGCTGGACCCGGTCCACCTCAGCCATGAACTTCAGGTAGTCATCCTGATCACGGAACAGCACGGCCACCAGCCGGTGCCGCAATGGCGCGGGCTCCAGGCCCAGCCTCCGCATTTCCCGATGGAAAATGTCGTGGGTGGTCTCGAGCAGGTCCAGCACGTCGTCGGCATGCTCCATCGGCGCGTCCGTGAGCAGCACGTAGTGCTCGGACGACCGCATCTGCATCTCCGGACGAGCCGCGCGGGCATCCGCAAGCACCGGGCTGTCGATCGGGAGTCCATCGGTCGGATGGGCCACGGCGGCACGGAGCAGCATGAGCAGCGCAGCAAGGCCGAGCAGGCGGAGTGACCGCATGCGGATACGGTACCTTCCAGTCGCCACACCCCCAACCCACCGCGCGCCCACATGGACCAGAAGACCGGCTTCACGCATTGCCACACCATCCGTGGGCACCTGATCCTGAAGGTTCTCGCTCCGACGGTGGGCCAGCGCGAGACGCCGATCATCGCGGCCGAGGCCGCCGAGGCGATGGAGAGCCTGGGCGAATCCAGCAGGGGCCGCTGCTTCGTGCTGGACCTGAGCGAGGTGCGGACCCTGACCAGCATGGGGCTGGGCCTGTGCGTGGATCTGAAGAACCGGGCCGATCGCTGCACGATGCGGCCGGTCCTGTTCGGGGTCAGGAAGAACCTCCGGGAACTGCTGCACCTGATGCGGGTGGACCGCCTCTACACCGCCGTCGACGACGCCGCCAGCCTGGATCGCCTGCTGGCCTGAGCCCGGGCCCGCCCCTACCATCTGACCCGCCATGGGACTTGAATCCGCCCTGCCGGTCGACAGTGTTCTCACCACCCAACTGCAACGGGTGATCAACTGGGCCCGCCGCTCCAGCGTGTGGCCCATGCCCTTCGCCACGGCCTGCTGCGGCATCGAGCTCATGGCCACCGCGTGCAGCCGCTTCGACCTGGCGCGCTTCGGCGCCGAAGTGATGCGGTTCAGCCCCCGCCAGAGCGATCTGCTGATCGTGGCTGGCCGAGTGAGCGTGAAGACGCTGCCCGTGCTGCAGCGCATCTACATGCAGATGACCGAGCCCAAGTGGGTGATCAGCATGGGTGCCTGCGCCAGCACCGGCGGCGTGTTCGACACCTACGCGGTCGTGCAGGGCGTGGACCAGTTCATTCCCGTCGACGTGTACGTGCCGGGGTGCCCGCCGCGCCCGGAGATGCTGATCGAGGGCATCATGGCCATCCAGCGGATCATCGATGCGGACAACATCCCGCGAGATCCCGATGGCAAGCGCCTGCCTCTGAACATCGCGGTGGCCCCCAACTACCAGCCTCGGCCGATGCCGGTGCCCGTGACGGTGGGCGCCTCGTGAGTCAAGCGGCCCCCGCGGCCGCCGAGCGGTTGGAGCAGCCAGGACAGCGTGCATGGCCGGGACCGGCGGCGCGGGTGCTTTGGACCGTCGGCGCCCTCGTGTTGGGCTGCGTCGTGGGACTTGGGGGGCTGTCCACGCCGCCGCCGATACCTGCCGGCGCCGAGGGATTCTCCGCCGTGCGAGCCGCCGAGACGGCCCGCGCGTTGCTGGGCGAGGCGCCACGCCCCGTGGGCTCGCGGGCCAACCGTGAGGCGGCCGAGAGGCTTCGGAACTGGCTGGTTCGCCTCGGACTGGACACCGAGCTGCAGGAGACCGAGGTTCGCCTGGCGGGCCGCACCATCCCCATCCAGAATGTGCTGGCGCGGAGGCGAGGGACCCTGCCCGGGCCCGCCGTGCTGCTGATGGCCCATCATGACAGCGTTCCAGGCTCCCCGGGAGCGGGAGACGATGGCATGGGTGTGGCGGTGCTGGGTGAGGTGGCTCGCGGCATTGCCGGAGGTTCCTGGCCAGGACGTGACGTGATCCTGCTGTTCACGGATGGCGAGGAGTCCGGACTGCTCGGCGCCCGTCACTTTGCCGAGAATCATCGCTGGATGCGTGAGGTGGGTTCCGTGCTGAACGTGGACAACCGGGGCCGAGCGGGGCCCTGCCTGATCTACGAGACGGGTCCGGAAAGCGCCGACACGCTCTTTGCGGTGGCCCCCCGACTTCGCGGCGCCGTGGCCAACAGCTTCTTCGCCGAGGTGGCCCGGCACATGCCCAATGGCTCAGACTTCATGGTGATGCGCCAGGCAGGCAAGCCCGGGCTGAATTTCGCGGTGATCGGCGATCATGCGGCATACCACGCTCCGGAGGACTCCTGGGACGCGATCAACCTTTCCTCGCTGCAGCACCAGGGCCAGACCGTGATCACGAGCCTGGCCGGACTGGCCATGCTGCCGGCGGAACTGGAGCGACACAGCGGGGACGCGGTCTTTCTGGACCTGGCCGGCACGGTGGTGGCCTGGTGGCCGACACGCACGGGCATCGTGCTGGCCACCGCCAGCCTGCTGCTGTTCCCCGCGATCGGCTGGTTCGGCGCGGGTCATCGCGGCGGCGGACGCATCGGCGTGCCGGTCGGTGGCATCGCCTCGACGGTCCGCGCCATGACCGCGGCCCTGGTATGCGGCGGCGCGCTGTGGGCCCTGGAGTCCGCCGGGGTCTTCGGCCTGGACACGGTGCCGGACGACGTTCCGGCGTATCAGGTGCATCGTGCGGGCTTCTGGCCCGCCGCGGGACCGGCCATGCTGGCCGCCGCCATGATCGCTGGACTGGGCGCTGCGGCGATCATGTCCTGTCGTGTGCCCAACCGCGGCGATCCGTTTGCGCAATGGTGTGGCGCGTGGGGTGTGGTCGCCGCCCTGGTGCTGGGGATGGCGGTGCTGGCCCCGGGCGCTTCCGCGCCCCTTCTGCCGGTGGTGCTGGCCGCGGGCGTCGCGGCCGTGCTGGTGTCGCTTCGCCCAAGGGGGCTGCCGTGGGAACCGCTGCTCCTGGTGCTGCCGACGCTGGTGGCTGGCATCACGCTGGCCCCCATCGAGTGGCTGGGGTGGCAAGGCGTGGGGCTGTCCATGCCGGCCTTCTCGGCGGCGCGGTGCGCGGTGCTCGCCATGATCCTGCTGGCCGCCATGTCCACGCCGCAGGTGCGGCTCAACGCAGCGACGCGGTGAAGGCCGCGATGCGGCCGATGCCCTCGGTGATGGTGGATTCGCTGCATGCGAAGCTGATGCGGATGTTGGTGGCGGCGCAGGCGCCAAAATCCTCGCCCGGCACCACCGCCACCAGGGCCTCCTCGAGCAGGGCCTCCGCGAAGGCCTGGGCCGATTCGATCACGCGGCCCGCGGGCGTGCGCAGGCCCATGCAGGGCCGAATGCATGGAAAGGCGTAGAAGGCCGCGTTGGGCGCCGTGGTCCTGAACCGCGGAATCTCCGACAGGAGCCGATGGGTCAGGACGGCCCGCGCCGCAAAGGCCCGCCGCATGGTCTCCACACCCGCCGCGCCATGCTCCAAGGCCGCCACGATCGCCGGCATGATGAACGACGGGATGGCGTTGGTGAGTTGCCCCTGCAACTTGATCAGCTCGCGCGCAAAGCGGCCACCATCGCCCGGCGCCGCCAGATACCCCACGCGCCAACCAGTCATGGCATAGGCCTTGCTCATGCCGTTGACGGTGATGGTGCGGTCGGCCAGCCGAGGATCGGCGCCCGGACTCCGATGGGCCGCATGCGGATCCACCTCGGGGTAGACCAATTTCTCGTAGATCTCGTCGCTCAGCACCATCACGTCCGGATGGGCCGCAAGCATGTCGAACACCTGGCCCATGATCCCGGGATGCTGGGCCACGCCGCAGGGATTGCTGGGACTGTTCAGCAGCACGGCCCGCGTGCGCGGCGTGATGGCCCGTTCGATGGCCGCGGGCGAGAGCCGGAAGCCATCCTCCACGTCCGAGGGCACCTCGCGACACACACCGCCGTGCAGCTCGATCAGCGGCCGGTAGCTCACCCACGCCGGTCCGGGCAGCACCACCTCGTCCCCGGGATCGAGCATGGTCTGCAGCGCCATGGCGATGGCGTGCTTGGCACCCACCGTGATCGTGACGTGCTCGGGCTCGCACGCGATGCCGTTCTCGCGATGCAACTTCCGGGCGATGGCCACGCGCGCGGCGCGGTCACCGGGTGTGGGCGCGTAGCGCGTCAGGCCCGCGTCCAGGCCCCGCTGCGCCGCCTGCCGGATCAGGTCCGGGGTGTCGAAGTCGGGCTCGCCCACGCCGAAGGCGATGACGGGCTTGCCCGCCGCCTTCAGGGACGCGGCCTTGGCGCTCACGGCCAGCGTGGCGCTCTCCTTCATGGCCGAGACGGCGGCGCCGATGTGCATGCGAGGAAGATATCGATCACGGACACGCCACGATCTCCGGTGGCTACACTGGCTCCATGCACTTTGATGCCCATCAACCCGTGCTCGACGAGCTGGAGGCGCGGATCACCGCCATCCGCGACTCTCTTTGACCTGCCTCGCAAGCAGTCCGAACGAGATGCCCTGAACGCCCGCATGGGCGAGGGCGACTTCTGGAACGACCCCAAGGCCGCCCAGAAGGTCATCAATGACCTCAAGGTGCTTCGGGCTCAGGTGGAGCCGCTTGAGGGGGTGATGCGCGACTTCGAGGACGCGCAGGTGGGCTACCAACTGGCCAAGGAGGCCGGCGACGCCGACATGCTGCGCGAGGTGGACGAGACCCTGTTCGGCCTGCAGTCCCGCATGGACGCCGTGGAGCGACAGAGCCTGCTCAGCGGCAAGCACGACCACCGCAACTGCTTCGTGAGCATCCAGGCGGGCGCGGGTGGTGCCGAAGCCGAGGACTGGGCCGGCATGCTGGAGCGCATGTACCTCTACTACTGGAACGAGATGGGCTGGAAGGTGGAGGAACTGCACCGAACGCCTGGTTCCGAGGCCGGCATCAACGACGTGAACTACCGGATCGAGGGGCCATTCGCCTTCGGATACATGAACTGCGAGCGAGGCACCCACCGTCTGGCACGGGTGAGTCCCTTCAACGCCGAAGGCAAGCGGCAGACCAGTTTCGCCACCGTGGACATCACGCCCGAGTTCGAGGAGACGGACCTGGAGATCCCGGCCAAGGATCTGGAGATCGTCCCCTTCGTGCGGGCGAGCGGCCCGGGCGGGCAGAACGTGAACAAGGTGGCCACGGCCATCCGCGTCACGCACCTTCCCACCGGCATCCAGGTGGTGGCCAGCACCTTCCGCGACCAGCCGCAGAACCGCAAGCAGGCCCTTGGCGTGCTCCGCGGCAAGCTGGAGCAGCTCGAGGAGGAGCGCCGCGCCGCCGAGATCGCGGCGGTGACCGGCGGCAAGGTCACGCGCGACTGGGGATCGCAGATCCGCAGCTACGTCTTCTACGACAACCGCGTGAAGGATCACCGGACCGGTCACGAGACGGGCAATCCGCAGCACGTGCTCGACGGCCACGTGGCGGACTTCATCGATGCGGAACTGAAGCGCCGACGCACCGAGCGTGAGCGCGCCGGCGTGGAGACCTGACCATGCCCGAGGCCGCGGATCCGATCGCGGACCTGGGGCCCGGCTCCTGGCCCGACGCGCGCGCCGCCGCCCGACTCGAATGGCTCTGCACCAATGGCCTGGGTGGCTACGCATGCGGCACGGTGTGCGGCCTGCTTCAGCGGCGATGGCATGGCCTGCTGGTGGCCGCCACCGACCCGCCGGCCGGCCGAACCATGCTGGTCCCCAAGGTGGAACTGTTCGTGACCGTGGACGGCCGCACCTGGGCGCTGACCGCCAACGAATGGGCCGGAAGCGGCGTGGACGCGCCGGGCCTGGGGCACCTGGTCCGCTTTCACATGGCCGGGTCGGTGGTGGTGCGGCACTGGAGGCTGGGCGCGGTGCTGCTGGAGGAGCGTGTGGCCATGGCGCGGGGCCGCAATGCCACCGCGGTGCTGCTCACCCTGCGAAGGTCCCGCGTGCCGGTCACCGTGCAGGTGAAGTGCCTGGTCAACCGGCGACCGCATGACCATCTCTCCCGGCCGGACGACTTCCGCTGCACCATCGCGGACACCCGCGGCGGACTGCACGTGGGCTTCGACGGACACGGCGGCGAGGGTCGCGAGGTCTTCCTGCAGGCCGACGGAGCCGCTGCAAGGGCCGATGGGACCTGGTACCGGGATTACCTGCTGCCGGTGGAGCGGGCCCTGGGCTACGACTGCATCGACGCGAGCGTGTGCGCCGGCACGCTGGAACTGTCGCTCAAGCCCGGCGAGTCCCGGGGTTTCACGGCAAGCACACGGAGCGAGGCTCCGGGCGAGGCCGCACGCGTGATCGCGGCCAACCTGCGACGGGCGCGCAAGCTGGTGGAGGCCGCCGGAGGCACCGGGGACCACTTTCGGGCGCGACTGGCGCTCTCGGCGGACCAGTTCGTGGTGCAGCGCACGTTGCCCAACGGCCGCCGCGGCATCAGCGTGATCGCGGGTTACCCGTGGTTCGCCGACTGGAGCCGCGACGCGCTGATCTCGCTGCCGGGCCTGCTGCTCGCCACCGGCCGCGCCGCCGAGGCCGCCGGACTGCTGCGTTCGCTGGCCGCATTCGAGAAGGACGGGCTTCTGCCCAACCGCTTTCCCGCACCTGGCGAGGACTGGATGGACAACAGCGCGGATGCCCCGCTGCTTCTGGCCGAGGCCGCGCGTCGCACCGTGAACGCGACGCGAGACTGGGATCTGGCTCGCGACCTCTGGCCGGTGATGCAGTCGATCCGCGCCCACTTCACCGCCGGAACGCGGCACGGCATCCGGGTGGACTCCGCCGACGGCCTGGTGAGCGCCGCGGAACCAGGCACGCAGCTGACCTGGATGGATGCCAAGGTCGGCGGCCGGGTGATCACGCCGCGCATGGGCAAGCCGGTCGAGATCAACGCCCTCTGGTGCGGTCTGCTGCAGACCATCTGCGACTGGGGCAGGCGGCTTCGAAAGGACACCACCGAAGCGGCCCGGTCGCTGGCCCGGGCCCGCGCCTCGTACGGACGCTTCCTGCGCAGCGACGGCAACGGGCTGATCGACGTGCTCGACGGGCCCGAAGGCCACGAGGCCTGCCTTCGGCCCAACCAGTTGTTCGCGCTCACCGGTCCCCGACCGCTCCTGAATGCCTCGCAGTCGCGTCGGCTGCTGGCCGTGGTCCACGACGGCCTGCTCACGCCCTACGGCCTGCGCACGCTCGGTGCCGCGGAGCCCGGCTACGTCGGGCGCTTTCAGGGACCAGTGGAGGAACGCGATGCGGCCTACCACATGGGAACCGCCTGGCCGTGGCTGCTCGGACCGCACGCGCAGGCCCTTCGTGCCGCGGGCATGGAACGCGACATCCACTTCCTGCGCGAGCCCTTCGTGCATCACCTGCGTGAAGGGTGCCTGGGACAGGTGTGCGAGGTCGCCGATGGCGATGCACCACAGCGTTCGGCCGGGTGCATGGCGCAGGCCTGGAGCGTGGCGGCGCTGCTCGACGATGGCGTCGGGTGCGATGAACCGCCGTCGCGACGCTGAAACGCCGTCACGGGTGCCGGTTCATCGTCGAGTGAAACACGAATCCCGGGAATGTCCCGCATCGCATGGCACGATCGGACGCTCGCGTGGATAGATTGGGCCCGAAGGGTCGCGCGGCGGCCCAGCCCCCGTCCAGGAGCCGCCAGCGCCACAACCTCTCTCCATCCTGCAGCGCGTGGCTGGCGGCGAGCCCGGCGCGATCAACGAGTGCCTGAAGCGCTTCCATGGACTGGTGTGGTCGCTCGCACGCCGTCTTGGCACGCAGGCCAGCGATGCCGAGGATGCGGTGCAGGAGATCTTCGTCGACCTCTGGCGAAGCGCGTCGCGATTCAACCCGGACATCGCCAGCGAGACCACCTTCGTGGCCATGATCGCGCGTCGACGCCTGATCGACCGTGGCCGCCGGCGCATGCGTCGCCCCGAGTCCACCATGATCGAGGAGACCATCCACGCACCCGATGCGCCCTTCGATCCGGTCGAGATGAGCGAGGCGGCACGCGTGGCGGACGAGGCCATGCGCACGCTCCGGCCGGAGCAGCAGCGCGTGCTCCGAATGGCCATTCACCAGGGATTCAGCCATGAGCAGATCGCCACGGCCACGGGCCTTCCACTGGGAACGGTGAAGACGCATGCCCGCCGCGGGCTGATCCGGCTTCGACAGACCCTGGCCGAGAGCGGCGTGGCACCCGAGGGATTCACGGCAGCGGCCTCGGGGAGTTCGGCCGAACCGCCCGCGGGCCGCTGATCGGCGGCTGGCCCGGTTCCGCAACGATCCGCGCGGAACCCGGTACAAATCGGCCTCATGCCCCCATGCACCCTGCTCGTCGCTCTGGCCATCTCGCAGGCCCCCGCCGTCACCGATCCCACCCAGGCCCCCTCGGCGGCCATGCTGCGTTACCCGGACGTGGGACCCAGGGACATCGTGTTCACCTTTGGAGGTGACCTGTGGCTGGTGGACAAGTCCGGTGGCACGGCGCGTCCGCTCACCAGCGCGCGCGGACCGGAGAGCACCCCCAAGTTCTCCAACGACGGCACGCGCGTGGCCTTCGTGGGTGGCTACGAAGGCAATCGTGATCTGCACGTGCTTCCCGTGGGAGGCGGCGAGCCGCAACGCGTGACCCATCATCCATCCACCGAGGGGCTGTGCGACTGGAACGGCGACGCGCTGGTCTTCACCACCAACGCGCTCGGTGGTCTGACCCGGCAGTCACGCCTGTTCCAGGTGGATGCCGAGGGTGGCATGCCACGCGCGCTCCCGGTGCCCTACGGCGCCAACGGCACCGTGGATCGCACCGGCACATGGCTGGCCTACACGCCCCACTCCATCGACACGCGCACCTGGAAGCGCTATCGCGGCGGCATGGCCACCGACATCTGGCTCTACAACCTGGCCTCGGGCGAGAGCCGCCGCATCACCAACCACGAGGGCATCGACACGCTGCCCATGTGGCACGGCGGATCGCTCTACTACCTGAGCGACGAGGGCGAGGGCCATCGCCTGAACATCTTCCGTCACGACCTGGCCAGCGGTGCCACCGAGCAGGTGACCCGCTTCACCGACCAGGACGTGCGCTGGCCCAGCATCGGTCCCGATGACGACACGCCCGGGGAGATCGTCTTTCAGAAGGGCGACCAGCTCATGCTGCTCGACCTGGGAAGCGGCCAGGCCCGCGCCGTCGAGGTGCGCATTCCGGGCGACCGGCCGCGCGTGGCCGCGCGCCGCGTGGACCAGTCGAGGAACATCAGCGCCTGGTCCATCGGACCCACCGGCAACCGCGTGGTGGTGAGCGCACGCGGCGATCTGTGGACGCTGCCGGTGGAGAACGGCACGCCCCGCCCGCTGACCGGCACGAGCGGCGTGTTCGAGCGAAGCCCCTCGTGGAGCCCTGACGGCAAGTGGATCGCGTTCTTCGACGACAGCACCGGCGAATACGAGCTGTACGTGACCCGAGCCGACGGCAAGGGCGAGCGTCGGCAGCTGACCACCGACAACGGCCCCTTCAAGAACGACATCATCTGGAGCCCGGACAGCAAGCGCATCGCCTGGTCCGACAAGACCGGCACATTGCGGCTGGTCACGCTCGAGGACGGCGGCATCGTGCCGGTGGACCGCGATCCGCTCGCCCGTGGCATGCAGCCCAGCTTCAGCCACGATGGTGCATGGATCGCCTACGCCAAGGCTGATGCGGTGCGCCAGATGCCGGCGATCTGGCTGTACGAGGTGGCCAGTGGCAATCGCACGCAGGTCACCTCTGGAACCTTCAGCGACACGGTGCCCACCTTCGACCGCAAGGGCGAGTACCTGGCCTTCGCCAGCGAGCGTCGCTTCGAGCCCACCTATGGTGACGTGGACCGCACGTGGGTCTACCGCGACTCGGACCTGCTGTTCCTGGTCCCGCTCCGCGTTGACGTGAAGGCCCCGTGGCTGCCCACCAGCGACGAGGAGAAGGTGAAGGAGGACAAGAAGGACGAAAGCAGCAAGGAGGACGAGAAGAAGGAGCCGGAGAAGCCCGGCGAGAACGGAAAGGGCGACGCGCCCGCGCCGGCCGCGGAACCCGCTCCCGATTCCGACGAGCCAGCCAGGCCCGCCGATCCCCCCGCGGATGCGCCTGCAGCCGAGCCGGTTCCGCCGGCCGCCACGCCACCCACTGAAGACGAGAAGAAGGACCCCCCGAAGAAGGACCCCGATCCCATCCGGATCGACCTGGAGGGTTTCGAGGCCCGGGCCGTCCAGCTGCCCGCGCGCGGCGCCGGCTACGGCTCGATCGCCTTCAACGACAAGGGCCAGCTTCTCTACGCCCGTCGAGGCGACGGCATCAAGCTGCTCGACCTGACCGACAAGGACCGCAAGGAGAAGAACGTCACCGAGGGCGCCGGCTTCGAGATCAGCGCCGATGGCAAGAAGCTGCTGGTGCCACGCGGCGGAGGTGCCGTGGTGGTGGATGCCGCAGCCGACGGCAAGGCCAGAACGGTGATCACCTCGCCCATGGAGGCACCGCTGGACCCCCGCGCCGAGTGGCGGCAGATCATCCTGGACTGCCACCGCATCATGCGCGACTGGTTCTACGACCCGCAGATGCACCAGGTGGACTGGGATGGCGAGCGTGACCGGGCCCTGAAGCTGCTCGAGAGCGCCAACAGCCGCGAGGACGTGAACTGGATCATCGCCGAGATGATCAGCGAGCTGAACGTTGGCCATGCCTACCTCCAGGGGCCCGGCGACGTGGAACGTGCGTCCAACGGCAGCGCCGGCATGCTCGGCGTGGAGTGGGAACTGTTCCAGGATCCCGGCGGGACACGGGCCTACCGCATCGCGAGGCTGATCGAGGGCGCACCGTGGGACACCGACGCGCGCAACCCGCTTCGGGCGGCAGGCGTGAAGCCCGGCGAGTACCTGCTGGCCGTGAACGGACGCGCGGTGGACACCTCGCGGGATCCGTGGAGCGCCTTCGACGGCATGGCGGACAAGGTGGTCACGATCACGGTGTCCGAGAAGCCGGTGCTGGACGGCACCGAGCGCGACGTGGTGGTGCGCACGCTCGGCAACGAGCAGGACCTTCGCTACCGGGCCTGGATCGAGGGCAATCGCGCCCTGGTGGATCGCCTGAGTGACGGACAGGTGGGCTACGTCTACGTTCCCAACACCGGCGTGGACGGCCAGAGCGACCTGGTGCGTCAGTTCGTGAGCCAGCGCTTCAAGCCGGCACTGCTGGTGGATGACCGATGGAACGGCGGCGGCCAGATTCCCCACCGCTTCATCGAGCTCATGAACCGTCCCGCAACCAACGCCTGGGCACGGCGCGACTCGGTGGACTGGGTCACCCCATCCGACACCCATCACGGCCCCAAGGCCATGCTCATCAACGGGCTGGCGGGCTCGGGAGGCGACATGTTCCCGTGGCTCTTCCGCCACGAGGCGCTGGGCAAGCTGGTCGGCACCCGCACCTGGGGCGGCCTGGTGGGCATCAGCGGCAACCCCGCGTTCATCGACGGCGGCACCATCAGCGTGCCCACCTTCGGCTTCTACAAGCTGGACGGCACCTGGGGCGTGGAGGGCCACGGCGTGGATCCCGACGTCGAGGTGATCGACGATCCCGCGGTCATGAAGGGCGGACTGGATGCCGGTGGCCGCGACCCGCAGATCGAGCGGGCCGTGGAGATTCTGCTGCAGGAACTCAAGGAGAAGCCCTTCCGTGCACCAGTGCGGCCGCCACCACCCGACCGCAGCGGCATGGGGGTGCCCGAGAAGGACCGGTAGAGGCTGTTCTCGCACGCACCACCGAACATGGGCATCGTGGCGACTCGAAAGGCCGCACGCGAACGTGCAGGTCGTACGGTGCCTCCATGAAGCACCACACCATTCGCGTCGCCCTGGCGATCGCCCCGTTCCTGCTGGCCGTGCCTGCCTGCAAGGAGAAGTCCACCACGCCCGCTCCGGCCAAGACGGCCGAGCCTGTCCAGAAGACGGCTGAGGCAGCGGCCGAGAAGGCCGCAGACAAGGCCACCGAGGCCATGTCGAAGCAGCCCTGAGAGCGAGAAAGCCCAAGGCGTTGGCCTTGGGCTTTCGAGCGAAAGCGGGTGAAGGGACTTGAACCCTCGACATTCACGTTGGCAACGTGACGCTCTACCACTGAGCTACACCCGCGTGCCAGATCCCCGAATGGGGTCGCGAAGTATACCGCCACCCACCCTTCCGACAACGCCCCTTGGAGGCCCTTCAGCCGCCCTCGACCACATCCACCAGGCGAAAGGCCCGGCCATCGAACAGGCCGCGGTCCCCCAGTTTCAGGGCAGGAATCACCAGCAACGCCATGAAACCCAGCGTCATGAACGGGGCCCGCAGCGGGGAGCCCATCGCTCGCGCCACAGCCGTGACACGCTCGTACGCCAGAGCCACCTCGGTGAAGGGTCGATCGCTCATCAGGCCTGCGACCGGAAGTGGTAGTGCATGTTCCTGGTCGCCGTGCACCACCACCAGACCGCCGCGCAGGCGGAACACCGCGTTCACCGCCTGGGCCACGGCCGCGCGTGAATCCCCCACCGCCACCACGTTGTGGCCGTCATGGGCCACGCTGGCCGCCATGGCGCCCCCCCGCAGGCCGAAGCCTCGGATGCATCCCAGGGCCGGCGGCGCCTTCGTGTAGCGATTCACCACCGTCATCAGCAGCACGTCCTGGCTCACGTCTGGTTCCACCACGCCGCACACCACCGGCAGCGTGGCCCGACCCTCGCCGGTGACCAGTTCGCCATCCACCGCCTCGATCACGCGCACACGGACCGTGCCGAGACCGGGCGCCTGCAACGCGAAGTCATCCGCCGTGAAGTGGCCCTGGTGGAACGCGTTGGGGGTGGCCACCGGCAGATGCTCCCAGTGGCACTGTCCGTCGGTCGCCACCACCTCGCCGCGGAGCCATGTCCGCATCACCTGGAACGACTGCAGATCCCTCACCAGCACCATGTCCGCCGGGTCACCCACGCGCAACTGCCCGCACGGCAGCCCGTAGTGCCGCACTGGATGCACGCAGGCAGCCCGTAGCGCGTGGAACACGTCGACGCCGTGGGCCACCGCCCGTGCCACCAGACGATTGATGTGGCCGCGCCGCAGCACGTCGGGGTGGGCGTCATCGGTGCAGAACATGCACAGTTCGGGCCGTTCCTGCAGCAGCGGCCACAATGCCTCGAGGTTGCGTGCCGCCGAGCCCTCGCGGATCAGGATCCGCATTCCCAGTCCGGCCTTGCATCGCGCCTCGTCCAGGCTCACGCACTCGTGGTCGGTGCTGATGCCCGCGGCCGCGTACCTGGCGGCCTGCTCGCCCACCAGCTGCGGCGCGTGACCATCCACCGGCTTGCCTGCGGCTCTGGCCGCGGCGATCTTGCCCATGACCTGGGCATCTCGCGCGAGCACGCCGGGCCAGTTCATCATCTCGCTCAGATAGCCGATGCGAGGATCGGCCAGCAGGCGCGTGACCGAGGCAACGTCCATGACCGCACCCGCGGTCTCGAAGTCCGTGGCCGGCACGCAGCTGGGGCAGCCGAAGTGAATGTGGAACGGTCGCCGATCCGCGTCCTGCAGCATGAACCGAACTCCCGACTCACCGAGCACGTTGGCGATCTCGTGCGGGTCGCTGACCGTGGCGACCGTGCCATGAACCACCGCCACACGCGCGAACTCGCTGGGCGGCATCATGCTGCTCTCCACATGCACGTGGGCGTCCACGAAGCCCGGCAGCAGCACCCCTGGCTGCTCGGCTGCCGAGACCGGTCGCATGGACACGATGCGGCCGCCACGCACCACCGTCTCGCGGGGCTCCACCACCCGCGCCTCCAGGTCCGCCACCAGGCACCGAAACGTGAAGGCCGTCATGGGTCGAATGTAGCGGGCGGGTCCGCGCATCCCCGGTAGCCTGCGCCCATGCAGGGAACCCTCGAGGTGCCCGTGGACGCGCTCGCCGCAGCGATGGACGCGGCCCCGTACGCGGACCGGTTGGAACTCTGCAGCGACCTGGCCCGCGAGGGCTGGACTCCGGACGTGAAGCTGGTCCGCACCCTTCGCGACCGGACCGCCTGCGAACTGGTGGCCATGATCCGCCCTTGCCTGACCGATGGCGACTTCTCGCTCACCCCGGCCGGCTTCAGGGCCACGCCAGCCCGTCTGGAGGCCTCTCTCGAGCAGGTGGCGTCGATGGCCAGTGCCGGGGCCCACTCGGTGGCCATCGGACTGCTGGACGAAGCTGGCGACATCGACCTGCCCGCGTGCGCGTCCCTTCGGGATGCCGCGCGCCGCCTGGGGCTTGGCGTGAGCTTTCACCGCGCGTTCGATCTGGTGGTGGATCGGGAACGCGGCCTGCACGACCTGGTCGCTCTGGGCGTGCGACGCGTGCTCACCGCAGGCGTGCATGGCTGGGATACCTCGGCACGCACCGTGGCGGACCGGACGCGGCAGCTGGAGCGCGATCGCCATGTCCTGGAACGCGTCGCCAGCAGGCATGACACCACGCCGCCGGACGTGGTCGCCTGCGGCGGCGTGCGCGCCGACAACGCCGCTGCGTGGCTGGCCGTCACGCCGCATCTGCACGCGAGCTGTCGCCTGGGCGGTGCCTTCGACCATGACCAGGTCCGACGCCTGCGCGAAATCCTGCCTGCTTGAGGACTACGGGCGCTCCTGAACCTTCATGGCCCGGTCGATCGAGCCCTGGATGCCAAGGGCCGCGGGGGCGGCGTGCATGGCGTTGCCCGCCGGTCCAGCCATCGCGTAGTTGAAACCCTGCTGCACGGAGAAGGCACCCACACGCCCCGAAGCGTCCATGGCCAGCACGCCCACCTGATAGTCGGCCGAACCCGGCACGCGTTGCACCAGGCGGTGGATCAACGCCTCGCAGGCCCGCTGTGGATCCAGTCCGTGGCGCATGCCCTCCACGATGGCGTGCGCACCCGCCGTGCGAAGCACGGCCTCGCCGAGCCCGGTGCACACGGCACCGCCCACACCGGCTTCGACGAACAGCCCCGCGCCGATCACCGGGGAGTCGCCGACACGTCCATGCATCTTGAAGGCCAGACCGCTGGTGGTGCTGGCCACCGCCATCTGCCCCCGGTCATCCAACGCGATCATCGAGATGGTGTCGTGGTTCTCCACGTTGATCGTGGGGGCATACCGCTTCTCCTGCAGCCATGCCTGCCATCGCGCCCGCTGCTCGGCGTCCAGTGGAGGTTCATGCACATGCACGCCCTGTTCTCGGGCGAACTGCTCCGCTCCCGGCCCCACCAGCATCACGTGCGGCGTGCCTTCCATCACCAGGCGGGCCAAGTGCACGGGATGGGCCACGCCTCGCACGCAGGCCACGGCACCGGCCCGGCCGTCACACGTCATCACCGCTGCATCCAGGGTGACCACGCCATCCCGATCCGGCCAGCCGCCCAGCCCGACGGTGCGCTGCCCGTTCTCGCGTTCGGTCACCATGCATCCGGCCACCACCGCATCCAGCGCGCTGCCGCCACGCGTCAGGCACGGGATGGCGGCAGCATTGGCGGCGAGACCGTGATCCCAGGTTGCCAGGACAAGCATGGTTCCGGATCGTCCCATGGCCCGGCCCTCCCCGCGAGTCGCACGGTCCTGCATGGATAACCGTTCAAGGGACCACGAGGGCCGGGGTCTGCCGCAGCACGAGCCACATCCTGAAAATCCCGGGCTTGTTTCTTGTCCGGACCGGAATTCGGGCTACATTGACCCTTGGAAGGTCCCCGCCTTCCTGCTTGTTCCCTCCGTCCAGCGGAAGTTCCCCTCCGAGCTGGGCACCACAAGTGAAGTTGGGTTTGCCCGAAACTGCTTGGGGCTGTTTCGTGCGAACGCATGAAGTTGCTTGGGGCTTCTTCATGCATCCGTCGTGCAGGCTTGGGGGCCTGCTCGAAGGAGAGTAACCCGCGGTTGGCTGCTGACCGAGGTCTGAACGGGGACCTTGAGATCGAGCCGACAGCACTCTCCATAAGTACTTCCGATCCTGGCCGAATGGCCAGGATCGGTCGTTTTTGGATCCTGCCGCCGGGCACTCGGGCGCTGGCTAGCATGCGGTGCCATGCGAACAAGCCTGCCCCTGACCGGACTCCTGCTTGCTGCCACCGCCTGCTCCGCACCCAAGGCCAGCGGCCCGTTCGCGGCCGCCGCCGTGGAACCGGCCAGCCCCGTGCCAGCCGTGAAGGCCGACATCGAGAGCCGCGTGAGCGACTGGAAGACGGTGGTCTACGCCAACCAGCGGCCGAGCGCCGACATGGTCTTCTACACCCTGGCCGACTGGCGCGACGCCATCGAGGCCGCCAAGGCGGCCGGCGCCAAGAACATCAGCCTGATCTTCGTGTTCGACGGTCCCGCCCTGCCGATGGTGCTGGCCGATGCGGCCTACGACCGTGTCATGGGCACCCAGGCCGGCAACCCGTGGAAGAGCCTTGTCGCCGACCTGCAGAAGTCCGGTGCCAGCATCGAGGCATGCGGGGTTCGCATGAAGGAACTCACCGTGGGCAACGCCGACCTGCTTCCTGGCGTGAAGGTGGATGATGACGGCTGGACGCGCGTGCTCGACCTGCACGGCAAGGGCTACGTGGTGTTCCAGAACTGACCGGACGCTCGCCGCTCAGGCCTGATCTCGCAGCCGAAAGAGCCCCACCGCCGCCCGCAGCTGCGCCAGCGACGACTGCAGCGTGCTCGCTGCCTGCGCAAACTCGCTCGTCGCCTCGCGGGCTCGGACCGCCGCCTGCGCCAGCGTGTCCATGCTCTGGCGGATCTGCTCCGCTCCCTGCACCTGGCTCTGCATCCCCTCCGTCACCTGGCCAAAGCGACCCTCCACGCTCCCCACCCGGTCGA
>JBJOGW010000035.1:0-21303 GCA_046048055.1 Planctomycetota bacterium | reverse complement strand
GCCATGAGCGAGCCGCTGCTGAACGTGGTGCTGCTGCACCCCCTCATCCCCAACAACACCGGCAACATCGGCCGCACCGTGGCGGTCACGGGCTGTCGCCTGCACATCATTCACCCCATCGCCTTCGACATGAGCGAGAAGGCGAGGCGCCGCGCCGGCCTGGACTACTGGCATCTGGTGGATTGCAGGGAGCACATGAGTTGGCAGGCGTACCTGGAGCGGGAGCGGCCATCCCGCGCCTGGCTCTACACCACGCGTGCCACCCGCTCGCACTGGAAGGCGGACTTCCGGCCCGGCGATCACATGATCTTTGGCAACGAGACGCACGGTGCACCGGAGGCCGTGCACGCCTGGATCGCCTCGCAGCAGGGCCCGGACCACGCGCTGGCCCTTCCCATGCGGCCGCATCCGGACTGCCGAAGCCTGAATCTGGCGACCGCCGTGGCCTGCGGCGTGATGGAGGGCCTGCGGCAACTGGATGCGGCCGCAGCGGTCCCATGGCTGCGACCCGGCGGGAACCCGTAGGATCCGGGCTTCGGATGGCACTTCGGACCCTCTCGCACCCCCTCAAGGTCTTTCGCATGCATGCTGCCCACCGTCGTGGTTTCACCCTGGTCGAACTGCTCGTGACCATCGGCATCATCGCCCTGCTGGTGGGCATTCTGCTGCCAGCCTTGGGCAAGGTGCAGGAGCGGGCCCGCGCCACCCAGAGCCTGGGCCTGATGCAGGAATTCGCCAAGGCCTGCGACAGTTTCCAGCAGGAGTTCGGTCGCTACCCGGGCCTGGTGCCCGAGGACCTCCTGGCGGCGGAACCTCGCTGGAGCAGCACCGAGAACGCCATCCTGGAACTGATGGGCGGCGGGGTGCGCAAGAACGAGATGGACCTGGCCAGCTACAACGCGCTGGCGACCGCCGACGGCTGGACCGAGGTGACCTTTGCGGTGCCCAATGCGCCCAGCGGGGCCGATGCCACCTACGTGGTGAAGGTGAATCCGGCGAAGATCGGCGAGGGTCCGCGGGTGAACGGCAAGATCTACCCGCCATTCTTCGCACCGAAGGCCAGCGACCTGCAGGTGATCCGGGGCGCGGAGTACACCCAGGCGCCCGCTCCCAACAACGCCACGCTGGCCATTCCGGGCCTGGTGGACGCATGGGGCAACCCCTTGCTGTATTTCCGCTCGATCCGAACCAACGGGCCGCTGGCCGGACCCAACGCGCCGGATCGACCGCAGTTCGTGGTGATGAACGGGGCCAACGACTTTGGCGGGCTCACCCCCTACCTGACCAGCCAGGCCCTGGGCCCCCTCAGCGTGAACCAGACCAACACCAGCGGCAACCTGTCCTACTCGGTGCTGCAGCAGACCGATGCCCTTCGCAAGAAGCGGACCATCGCCCAGATCCTTCGGCATCCCGGCTTCGGCGAGGCCGACAAGCCGCTGCAGGCCTCGCCGCGCGGCAAGTTCCTGGTGGTGAGCGCCGGCAAGGACGGCGTGTACTTCAGCGTGCAGGACGGGCCCGGCAACAAGCGCACGCCCGTGACCGACATCACCACGGCGAGCAACATCTCGCAGATGGGCGGCCTGGGCGCGCTGGACACCTATGACGACATTCGCGTGTTCGGCGGCGGCTGAGCCACCGATCCAGGCAGGGCTGCAAGGCACGACGGCCGCCTGGTGAGGGCGGCCGTCGCGTCGTCTGGTGACCTGATGCGTTCGATCACTCGTCCATGGGGGGCGGCGGCGGGTTGCCGTCACCGTCCATCGGCGGGGCGTCGTCCTTGGGAGGCGGGCCACCCGGCTTGCCGCCGCGGCCCTTGCCACCCTTGCCCCCGCGGCCTTCGGGACCGCCGCGGCCCATCCGCTCGCGGGCCTTCTTCATGTTCTCGTCGAGCGAGGTCTTGAACTGATGCTGCTGCTCGGGCGTGAGCAGCGCAAAGATCTGCTTCTGGCTGGCCTCGGGCTTGGGGCGGCTCTCGTTCAGCGCCTGCATCTCCTGCATGAGGGCCGGGTCAGGCGATCCGCTCTCGCGGGCCTCGCGCATGCGGTCGCCGAGTTCCTTGAGCTTGTCGCCGTTGGCGTCCATCCAGGCCTGGCTGGACTTGGCAAACGCGCCCTCGATCTCCGCGGCCTTGGCCTGCTGCTCGGCGTTCAGCGAGGGCTTCATCTGATCGAAGGTCATCTTCCAGACGCGGATCTCCATCATCCGGCCGCGCATGCCGCCTTCCTGGCCACCGCGACCGCCGCGACGCTGGCCGCCAAAGTCCCCCTCGGCCTCGCCGGCATCGGGCGGAACCGGAGGGCCACCGAATCCGGCACCGCCACCCTTGCCGCCGCGAGGTGGAGGCGGCGCGCTGTCATCACTCTGGGCCTGTGCGGGCGAGACCAGCATGACGCCGCCAAGCAGGGCAGCCAGCGCCAGGCACGATGCGTTTCGAATCGTTCGGTTCATGGGTGTTGGACGCATGGGTCCATCCTTTCGACTCGCCGGGCTCGTGGATCGACGCCGATCCGCGGCTGGCGATGGCAGTCAACGCGGCCGTGAGGGGGCTATTGCGAAGCGGATGCTCGCTTTTTCAGGCTGGCTTGGGCGGCCCAGTCGGATCGGGCTAGCATCCGCCCTCCCATGACCTTCGATCGAGACGCCGTGGAACAGGCCCTTCGCACCGTGCAGGATCCCGAGATCCACAAGGACCTGGTCACGCTGGGCATGGTCAAGCACATCGCGGTCGGCGGCGACTCGGTCCGGCTGGTGATCGAGCTGACCACGCCCGCGTGCCCCATGAAGGACAAGATCCGCGCCGACGTGGAGGCCGCCGTGCACGCCAAGGCCAGGGCGTGCGGCACCACGCTTGAGACGATCGAGATCGAGTTCACCGCCGACGTGCGCAAGGCCAACGAGAAGGTGAAGGACCAGGCGAATCCCCTGCCGCTGGTGAGGCAGGTGATCGCGGTGGGTGCCGGCAAGGGTGGCGTGGGCAAGAGCACCGTGGCCGTGAACCTGGCCGTGGGCCTGGCCCGCTTCGGCAGCAAGGTGGGTCTGCTCGATGCCGACATCTACGGGCCCAGCGCTCCCACCATGCTGGGACTGGACCAGGTGGGAACCAAGGCGCGCGGCAACATGCTGCTGCCCTTCGAGGTGCATGGCATCAAGGCCATGACCATCGGCAAGCTGGTGGATCCGGACAAGGCCCTGGTGTGGCGCGGCCCGATGGCGCACGGTGCCTTCAAGCAGCTGGCCACGCAGACCGACTGGGGCGAACTGGACTACCTGATCATCGACCTGCCGCCCGGCACGGGTGACGTGGCCCTGACCATGAGCCAGTTGCTGCCGGTGACCGGCGCCGTGGTGGTGTGCACGCCGCAGCGCGTGGCGCAGGACGACGCACGGCGAGCGGTGCGCATGTTCCAGAATCTTGGCGTGGAGGTGCTGGGCGTGGTGGAGAACATGAGCTTCTTCGCGGCACCGGACGGGACTGAATACGACCTGTTCGGGCGGGGTGGCGCCGAGATCATGGCCCAGACCATGGGCCTGCCGTACCTCGGCAGCCTGCCCATCCATGTGGATCTTCGTCGCAACGGCGACGAGGGCACGCCGCTGCGCAACTGGGAGGTGCCCGCCATGGGCAGGTCGCTGGACGCGCTCTGCCAGCAGGTGGCGGCGCAGGTCAGCATCGCCACGCTGAGCGGCCGCACGGAGCGGCCTCAGCTGACCATCAGCTGACGGCCTCGATCGCCCGGACGCTTTCCGCCCGTCAGGCGTGGGCTGGTGGCGACGTGTCGCGACCCGCGTCGGTGGCCAGATTCTCCTTCATGCGCGACTTGACCCGGACCGGATCCACGCCGAACCGCTCGCGCAGCATCTCGGCCGCCACGTAGAGCGTGGGCGTGAGCAGCAGCGTGATGCATGCGCCGATCAGCAACCCCCCCACCACCACGTAGCCGATGGAGTGGCGGCTATTGGAGCCTGGCCCGGTGGCCAGCGCCAGGGGCAGGGCGCCCAGCACGAAGGAGAACACCGTCATCAGGATGGGACGAAGGCGAAGACGTGCGGCCGTGCGCGCCGCCTCGAGCGGCGTGGCCCCCTTCTCACGCGCCTCCTTGGCGAACTCCACGATCAGGATGGCGTTCTTGGCCGCCAGGCCCACCAGCATGACCAGTCCGATCTGGGCGTACACGTCGAGCGGGTTGCCCATGAGCCAGAGCGAGCAGAGCGCACCGAGCATGGCGCCCGGCACCGCCAGGATCACCAACAGGGGCAGCACCCAGCTCTCGTACTGCGCCGCCAGCAGCAGGAACACGGCGATCACGCTCAGGCCGAACACGATCGGCGCCGCGTTGCCCGCCTGCAGCTGCTGCAGCACGATGCCGGTCCACTCCAGGTCGTACCCGCGCGGCAGCACGTCGGCCGCCAGCTTCTCGAAGTCGGCGATGCTCTGGCCGCTGCTGAAACCGGGGCTGGTGCTGCCGTTGATCTGGACGGAGTCCATGGCGTTGTAGTGCGTGACCACGTCGCCGCCGCTGGTGCGCCGGACCTGGCAGAACGACGAGAGCGGCGACTGCCCGCCCTCGCTGCTTGGCACGTAGATGCGATCCAGGTCCTCCGGCGTCATGCGGAAACCCGCGTCGGCCTGCACGTACACCTGGTAGACCTGGCCGAAGCGGTTGAACTGGTTCACGTAGGCGCTTCCGAACTGGGCCTGCAGCGTGCCGAGCACATCGCCCACCCGCACGCCGATGGCCTCGGCCTTGCTCCGGTCGATCTCCAGGTACACCTGTGGCACGCCGGTGCTCCAGGTGGTGGTGATGCCGCGGGCGCTGGCCAGCTTGCGGGCCTCGGCGATGAACTGCTGCGACACCTGCCAGAGCTTCTCGCCTCCGGCGCCGGTCAGATCGTTGATCTGGGCCTGAAAGCCGCCCACGTTGCCCAGGCCGGGAATGGCCGGCGGGCCCACGGCGAACCCGATGATGCCCGGTGTCTCGGCAATGATCTGGTTGGCTCGCTCGATCAGCTCGAAGGCCGAGGTGCGGCCCACGCGCTCCTCCCACGGCTTGATCACCGGCACCAGGAAGCCCCAGTAGGTCTGGTTGGCGTTGGTGAGGAAGTTGACGCCGTTCACCTCGAAGATGTCGTCGGTGTTGGGCAGCCTGGACAGCTTGTCGCGGAGCAGGTCGGCCTGCTCCTGCAGGCGATCCAGGCTGCCGCCGGCGGGAATCCCGTACAGGACGAAGTAGTAGCCGTTGTCCTCGTCGGGAATGAAGGCCGTGGGCGTGCGCGTGAACATCCAGCCCACCAGCACGCACAGCGCCAGCAGCACCGCCAGCACGCCCTTCCAGGCGTGTCCGAGCCATCCCACCAGCGACTCGTACGCCTTCTCGAGGGCCGCGAAGCCGCGGTTGAAAAGGCCCAGCGGCCCGCGCTGCGCCGGCTGGTGCTTGCCCTGAAGCAGCACGCCGCAGAGCGCTGGACTGAGGGTGAGCGAATTGATTCCGGAGAAGATCACGCTGATCGCGATCGTCATGGCGAACTGGTTGTAGAGCTGGCCGGTCATGCCGGGCATCAGCGAGGCCGGCACGAACACCGCGGCCAGGGCCAGCGTGGTGGCCACGATGGGCCCCTGCACCTCGCGCATGGCATGGCTGGCCGCGCGGCGCCCATCGGTGAAGCCCTCCTCGAACTTGCGCTCCACGTTCTCCACCACCACGATGGCGTCGTCCACCACCAGGCCGATTGCCAGCACCAGCCCCAGCATCGAGAGCGTGTTGATGGAGAAGCCCAGGGCCAGCATGACCACGAAGGTGGCCATCAGGCTCACCGGGATGGCGATCATGGGAATGAGCGTGGTCTTGAGCCGCTGCAGGAACACGTAGATGGTGATCAGCACCAGCACCATGGCCTCGAACAGCGTCTGGACCAGCTCGTTGATGCTCTCCGTGATGAACTGCGTGCTGTCGAAGCAGATGCCGCTCTCCACGCCCGCCGGGAAGTTGGGAGCCAGGTCCGTCATCACCTTGCGAACGCCCTCGGCCACGCTGACGGCATTCGCCTCGGGGGTCTGGTACACGCCCAGCAGCGCACACGCCTTGCCGTTGAGCTTGGCCGTGCTGCTGTAGTTCTGGGCGCCCAGTTCCACGCGGGCCACGTCGCTCAATCGCACCAGCGTGCCATCGGGCATGGCCCGCACCACGATCTGCTCGAACTGCTCCACATGCTCCAGGCGACCCTGCGCCGTGACCTGCATGGTCATCGGCGGGTCACCCACGGTGGGTTCGTAGCCGGTGTTGCCGGCCACCACGTCCTGGTTCTGCGCCTTGATGGCGTCCTGGACTTCCTGGGCCGTGATCCCCATGGCCGCCATCCGGGGCGTGTCCATCCACACGCGGATGCTGTACTGCAGGAACCCGAAGTTGGTCACGCCACCCACGCCGGGCACGCGCTGCAGGGCGGGCGTGATGACGATCTGGCCGTAGTTGCCGAGGAACTTGCTGTCGAACTGCCCCTCGCTGCTGCTGAGATAGGGGACGATGAGCAGGTTGGTGCTCTGCTTCTTGAACGTCACGCCCTGCCGCTGGGCCGCCTCGGGCAGCTGGGCCAGGCTGCTGTTGGCGTAGTTCTGCACGTCGACCGCACCGATGTCCAGGTCGTACCCCACCTGGAAGGTCACCGTGATGTTGGTGCTGCCGCTGGCGGTGCTGGTGCTGGACATGTAGATCATGCCCGGCACGCCATTGATGGCCAGTTCGAGTGGTCGCGTCACGCTGTCCGCAGTCACCTTGGCGTTGGCGCCGGGATACGTGGCGGTGACCTGCACCACCGGAGGCGTGATGTTGGGAAACTGGGCCACCGGCAGCACCAGCACCCCGATCACGCCCGCCAGCGTCATCAGGATCGCCACCACCCCCGCGAAGATGGGCCGCTTGATGAAGAAGTCGATCATGCCGGCGGCGCCTCCGCCACCTTCTCACCCGGCTGCAGGCGTCCTTGTCCCTCGACCACGATCTTCTCGCCGCCCTTGAGGCCCTCGGTGACCACGACGCCGGCGCCGCCCTTGGGGCCCACCTGCACCACGATCGGCTTCGCCGTGCCGTCCGGCTGCACCACCCACACGGTGGCGGCGGCCGTCTGATACACGATGGCCTGTTCGGGAATGGTGGGCACCGCCTGCAGCGAGCGTTGCGGCAGGTCCACCTGCAGGTACTGCCCCGGCATCACCTCGAGCCCGGGATTGGGCACCTCCACGCGGGCCACGATGGTGCCGGTGCTCCGCTGCACGGCGTTGTCCACGAACACCACGCGTCCCGCGCCCCGCCATGATCCGCTGGGATCACGCACCGCCAGGCCCGTTCCCTTGGCCGCCAGTGCGCGCAACGCCGGGATGTCGCTTGCCACCGGGCTGAACTCCACCCAGATCGGATCCAGCTGGCGAACGTCGGTGAGCAGTCCGCCCGTCATCGGCTTCACCAGCGTGCCCTCGTAGATGCGGGTGCGGCTGGCCTGACCGGTCACCGGTGTCTGCACCGTGCAGTAGGAGAGCCGCAACTGGGCCTGGTCCACCGCGGCCTTGGCCTCGAGCACCTTGGCGTCGGCGCTGCGAAGGTCGGCGTCCAGCTGATCAAAGTCCTCCTGACTGATGGCGCCGGTGGCGACCAGCGGCTGATTGCGGTCGAACTTCTGCTTGGCGTTGAACTGCGCCGCCTCGGCCGCCGCCAGGCTGGCCTGCTCCCGCTCCAGGGCGATGCGGAACGGATCCGGGTCGATCTGGTAGAGCGTGTCGCCGGCCTGCACCACCTGGCCGTCCTTGTAGACCTGCCGAAGGATCCAGCCCTCCACACGGGCCTCGATCTCGACGGTGCGCACGCTCACGGCGATCCCGGGATAGTCGCGGGCGATGGTGACGTCGCTTGTGCCGACGGTGACCGTGCGCACCGGGGCGGGCGGACGGGCGGGCGGTGAGGCGGGCTTGCCGCACGCAGCCAGCGCGGCCAGCAGCAGCAAGGCGGACATCGAACGCATGCGATGGATCATCCTGTGACTCCTGCTTCGGGCTCCGGCGGGTTCTCGGGCGGATTGGGCGGCGCTTCCTTCCACATGTCGGGTCCACCCTCACGGAAGGCATCGCGGCCGGTGGTCGGAAGTTCCGCGCTCTCCCAGCCCCCACCCAGGCTTCGACAGAGCTCCACCATGTTGATGCTGGCCTGGCCACGTGCCTGGGCGTAGCCGTTCTCGGCCTCCAGGACCACCTGGGCCAGCTGCAGCAACTGCGTGATGCTGATGGTGCCGGCCTTGTACCGGGCCAGGCCCAGGTCGTAGATGGCCTGCGTGTCGCCCAGCGTCTCGGCATAGGCCTTCATCTGCTCGCGGGCTCCAGCGTAGTTGCCGATGGCGCTCTGCACCTCGCCGGCGGCCTTCAGCAGCGTCTCGCGCCACTGGAACGCGATGCCCAGGGCCACCGCCTGCTTCATCTGCACCTGGCTGGTGGTCAGGCCCGCGTTGAAGAAGTTCCAGTTCAAGGCGGGCCCCACCGCGAACGTCTGGTTGCCGATGTTTCCCAGGCCGGAGAAGTTGGTGGCCGCGATGCCGAAGGTGCCGTTGATGGTGAGCTCGGGGTAGTAGCCCGCCTCGGCCACGCCGATGTCGGCGATGGCGGCCGCAAGGGAGCGCTCCATCTGGAGCACGTCGGCTCGTCGCCGCATCAGGTCCATGGGAATGCCCACCGCCGTCTCGCCCTGCACCAGCGGGATCGGCGCGGAGGCGGCCAGCTCATCCTGCATCGGACCCGGCACCTCGCCCAGCAGCACGCTGAGGCCGTTGCATTGCTGCTGGATCTGGGCGTTCAGGCTGGGAATGAACGCCTTGGCCGTGGCCAGCCGCGCGGCAGCCTCGCTCAGCTCGATCTGCGAGACGGTCTGGGCCTTGAATTTGGCCTGCGTGGTCACGTACACCTGCTGAAGCAGGTCCAGGTTGCGAAGGGCCAGGTCGCGCTGGGCCTGCAGCGTGCGCACCCGCAGGTAGGCGTTGGCAACCTCGGTCCGCAGGCTGACCAGCGCCAGGCGCCAGCCTTCCACGCTCTGCTGCAGCCGGGCCTGGGCGGACTCCATGCCGCGGCGGATCTTGCCGAACAGGTCGATCTCCCAGGTGGCGATTCGCACGCCATACCCCCACTGGTTGAACGGATCGGAACTGGTCTCGCCACCCAGCTCGGCGAAGTTGAGCAGCGTGTAGCTGTAGTTCGCGCCAAGGTTCAGGCTCGGGAAGAGCTGGCTGTAGCTGATGCCATAGCCGGCGCGGAACTGGGCGATGTTGGCCGCGGCCACCATGAGCGTGATGTTGCCCTTGCGGGCACGCTCCATCAGCTCGTCCAGCTTGGGATCGTTGAAGCGACTCCACCACCGGTCCAGGTCCGCCTCGCGACTGAAGGTGACGCTGGCCGACTCCACCGGCTTGAAGGCGTCCGGCAGCAGCGGCCTGGGCTGCTGGTAGTCCGGACCGACCATGCACGCCGCGACCGGCAGGAATGCCAGCGAGACGCCACACGACCTGGTTCGCCGCCATGCCTTGCCTGATGGCATCGCGGGATGGTACCGAGGACCGATCGGTACGCTCGTCCGGATGGAAACGGGCTGCACCTTGCACGCCGGCAACCCGGGCCGCTCCCGGATCTGGCTTGGGCTGCTCGGTGCGGCCCTGACCCTGCAGGTCTCCGCGCTGTTCCTGGACTTCATGCGGGTGGACGTGTTCATCGCCGGGGGCGAGACCTACTCGCTTCTCCGCACGGTGCAACTTCTCTGGGAGGCCCGGCTGTGGCTGGTCGCATGCCTGATCGTCGGGTTCAGCGTGATCTTTCCGTTCGTCAAGATCGCGCTGCTGGCCTGGGCCTGGACGCGGCTGCCGGCGGGCCCCCGACGGACGCACGTGCTGGAGTGGATGGGCCGCCTTGGCAAGTGGAGCATGCTGGACCCGTTCAGCGTGCTCGTGCTCATGATGCTCGCGAGCGATCAGTGGGCGGTCAGCGCCAGCACCTTCCTTGGGGTGTACGCCTTTCTCACCGCCGTGGCGCTCACCATGGGCCTCTCGATCTGGGCCACGGCGATCGATGCGGGACCGGGTGGGCACCCCGGCCTGCGGCGCGCGGCGCGCCAATCCCTGCTGGCTGCGGCGGGCTGGAGGGGCTGGGCGGGCCTGGCCTCGCTTCTCGCGGCGATCGCATGCTTCGCGGGCGCGATCAACGTGCCCTTCCTGACCATCAACCAGTTCCTGCTCCGCAGCGAGAGCTACGGCATCGGCAACGCCGCCTGGACGCTGTTCCGCGACCAGAACTGGCCACTGGCGTTCCTGGGTTTCGCCTGCCTGATCATCATGCCGGGCGGGGTGCTTCTGGCGGAACTGTGGGCCTGGCTGGCGCCCGCCCGGCCCTGGGTGCACCGACGACGCCGCCGCTGGATCGGCTTTGCACGCGAGTGGTGCATGCTGGACGTGATGTGCGTGGCCCTGGGGCTGTTCCTGCTCGAGGGCCAGGCACTCATCCGGACGAAGGTGGATCACGGACTGTGGCTGCTGATGGCCGCCGCCGGCACCTTGGCGCTGGCGGGTTGGCTGGGTCGGCGAGCCGCCGCCGAGAGCCTGCGACGAATGCATGCCACGACCTGACCGGGCGGCTCAGGCGAACTCGAGCTTGAGCCGCTTCAGCCCGTCGACCAGCTTCTGGATGTGCTGCGGCTCGTGCGCGGCGCTGATCTGCACGCGCAGGCGGGCGTGGCCCTCGGGAACCACGGGGTAGCCGAATCCGATCACGAAGACGCCCAGCTCGAGAAGGCGCCTGCTCATGGCGATCGCCTTGGCGGTGTCGTGCACGATGATCGGGCAGATGGCGGTCGGGCTCTCGAGCACCTCGAAGCCCGCCTCGCGGATGCCCGCCCGCGCGGCGGCCACGTTGTCGCGCAGCTTGGCCACACGCTGCGGCTCCCGCATGAGAATCTCGATGGCCCGCTGGGCACTGCACGCGATGGTGCATGGCAGCGCGTTGCTGAAGAGCGTGGGGCGTCCGCGCTGCACCAGCAGGTCCATGGCCTCGCGGCTGCCGGCGATGTAGCCGCCCGCCCCGCCGCCGAGCGCCTTGCCCAGCGTGCCGGTGAAGTAGTCCACCTTGGTGGCGGGCATGTTCCAGTGCTCGTGCGTGCCGCGACCCGTGCGGCCCATGACACCGGTGCCGTGGCTGTCATCCACCACCAGCAGCGCGCCGAAGCGGTCGCAGACCTCGCGGATCTTGGGCAGGTCGGCGAGCGAGCCCTCCATGCTGAACACGCCGTCGGTGACCACCCAGATGGTGCCGGTCACGGCGGGATTGGCACGCGCCTCGGCCAGCCTGGCCTCAAGGGCCGCCAGGTCGCCATTCCTGTACACGGCGCGCAACAGGCCCTTCTTGATGCTCACCGCCAGGCGGATGCCGTCGATGATGCTGGCGTGGTTGAGCTCGTCGCTCACGACGATGTCGCCCGGCTCGCACAGCGTGGGAAAGATGGCCTCGTTCGCGTTCCAGCAGCTGGTGAAGGTGTAGGACGCCTCGACGCCGTAGAACTTCGCGATGGTGCTCTCCAGCGTGTGGTGGCAGTCGAAGGTGCCGCAGATGAATCGCACGCTGGCGGTGCCGGCGCCGTACTTCCTCAGGCCGTCGATGCCCGCCTGCACCACATCGGGATGGTTCGCCAGGCCGAGATAGTTGTTGCTGCAGAAGCATGCCACCTCGCCGTGACCCGTCAGCTTCACCGTGGCATCCATCGGCCCCTCGATGGTCTGCAGGTGCTTGAGCTGGCCGCTCTGCTTCAGCGCCTCGAGGATGGTGTGCGTGCGGCTGGCGAAGGTGGGCGCGACGGCGGTGGTCATGTCCCGGAAGGTATCCGGCCCACGGCCGGAATCAGTCCGCGACCGGAGAGGCGTCGGCCGACCGCAGCCGCGGACGCAGGCCGCTGGACCGTCGGATGGCCCGCCCGACGGCCGCACGGATCGCCTCCTCGGTGGCCACCACGGTCACGGGACCCTGGGTGCGCGTGATGGCCGTGTAGAGCAGTTCGCGGGTGAGCACCGGCGAGGGCCGCGTCGGCAGGGCCACCACGACATGCGGATACTCCGAGCCCTGCGTCTTGTGGATGGTGAGGGCATAGGCGGTCTCGTGCGCGGGCAGTCGATCGATGGGCACGCGCGCCAGATCGCCGCCGAAATCGGCGAACCAGGTGCCGCCTTCCTGGAGCAGCGTTCCCGTGTCACCGTTTCGGAGGCCGGTCAGTTCGTCGTTGACGGTGACCATGATGGGACGACCCGGGTAACGGCCTCTGGGACCACCGCCTCCCCGCTCACGCTCGATGATCGCGTTCATGCGCACCGCACCGTCGGGGCCGCGCCGGTGGCCACAGAGGATTGGGCAGGCCATATCCCCCTCCGGCATGGCCTCAATGCTCTGTCGCACGACCTGCGAGGGCGTGCGCACCTCGATCCACTGGAGTCGATCCTGGCCCGTTCGCAGCAGGTCGATCACCTCGTCCGGACGATTGCCGTTCACGGCACTGGCCAGACGGGCGACCGCGCTTCCATCCGGAAAACGGTGACTCTTGACCAGTTGCACCGTGCACGCAGCCAGTGGATGGGCCGCATTGCCGGTGTCCGCCACCAGGTCACCCAGCACGCTGCCGGCCTCCACGCTGGCCAGCTGGTGCGCATCGCCAAGCAGGATGATGGAGGCATCGCGATCGGTGAGCCGAAGGAGCGCATGCATGCGCTCCAGGTCGATCATGCTGGTCTCGTCCACCACCACCAGCCGGGCGCGCCGCAGCGAATCGCCACCCTGTCGCATGATGGCCGAATGCACGGTCTGGGCGGTCAGAGCGGCCACGATCGCGCGCGCCCCCTGGTCAAAGTCCGCCTGGGCCGCCACCGCTCGAACCGATGCCTGCAGCCGGGCCGCCGCCTTGCCCGTGGGTGCCAGCAGCAGCACCGGATGCGGCCCGGTGCGAAGCACGGCCTCGATGATGCGAGCCGCCACGTGGGTCTTGCCGGTGCCCGGTCCGCCGGTGATCACCGCCAGCCGCCGCGTGGCCCCCACCTCCACGGCACGACGCTGGGCCGGATGGAGCCCATCGGCGCGGGTTGACATGAAGCCTGACGCGGCCTTGCTCGCCTGCGGGCCTTCGCACCACGAAGCATGCTGCTCGGCGCGTTGCCGAAGGGCCTGCGCCACCTCGATCTCCTGCTGCCTCCATCGTGCCAGGAACAGGCGCTGGCCTTCGAGCACCACCGGCGCCCCCACCCGCTCCGTCGATCCAGGTTCTGCACAGGCCACCGCCGGATGCTGCCGGAGGGCGCTCATCCACGCCGCGGGCACCGGTGCCTCGATCATGTCGAGGGCCCCGTGCCCATCGCCGCGCGCCGAGACCACGCCCTCCAGATCCAGGCACGTGTGGCCCTGCATCCACTGGTGCAGGCTCCACGACACCGGCTCCACGATGTCCGAGCCCTTGGGCACCAGCGTGCCACAGAGACGCTGGCCGAACCAGGTCGCCGCCGGATCCGGTCGAAGGTTGCCGATGCCGGGGATCGACGCGCTCATGGCAAGCCCGCCCCCGCGGGACAGGGCAGCAACCCGTCGAGTGCCTGCAGCAGGCGCTGCGAGGGCGTCCAGGTCCAGGTGCCCTGCGAGCCCGCCGATGGATCCATGCCGCGAAGAAACAGGTAGGCCACGCCGCCGATCACGGGCTTGCCGCGGGGCGTCCACCCTCGCGCGGCAAGCCACCGCGTGAGCATGACCGCGTAGAGCGCCGCCTGCAGCGGGTAAAGCTCGGCGGCCATGGCCGAATCCAGCGAGGCCGGGCCGTAGTCAGCCGCCGCCTCGCCCAGGAAGTTGGTCTTGTAGTCGTAGATGAACCACTGGCCCTCTCGCTCCACTGCCAGGTCGATGTTGCCCACGAGCGAACCCAGGCGCTCGCGATCATCGCCCCGGGCGAGCATGGCAGCGACCCGCTCGCTCCAGGGCGCCTGCTCAGCCGCCATGGCCCGTGCCAGCGCCGCCGGCGCCGCGTGCCACGGCACCGCGACATCCAGCTCACGCAGGCAGCGGTCGGGCTCGGCAGCCACCATGCTCACGGTGGCGATGTCGGACCGGCCCGAGTCTGTCGAGAGTGCCTGCGGCAGCGCCGCCGCCAGCGCCTGCAGCGCCGCATCCGACCGGATGGGCAGGCCGACGGCGTGTCGACGCAGGGCCTCATGCAGCGGTTGCGGTTCGGCCCCGGCCGCCAGGCAACCGAACGCCCGAGCTTCGGCCAGGGCATCGTGCACCAGCGTGCCCAGCGCCGCGCCGCTCACGCCCACCGCACGCAGCGCCGCGTCCATGCCGGTCACGGGTGTCGGCGGGCCATCACGCGGTGCGACGGCCACAGCGTCCACGTCGCGCTCCTGCACCTCGGCCTCGGCCGACTTCTTCACGCTCGAGAGCCGGGTGAAGCTGAGCAGGACAGCGCGATCGGGAATGCTGGGCATGTCCCGAGCCGGCACGAGATCGACGGGTTCGAGGGGCTTGGCAGGCGGGAGCTCGGCAACCTCCAGCGGCAGCACGGCGATGGCACCCGCCGAAGTCGCCGCAAGCGCCTCCAGATCCATTCGGGCCTGTTCCGCGTTCGCAAGCCGCTGGGTGACATCGCCCGCGATGCGTTCCGTGTCCGTCTGCTCGCGGGCATGCAGCAACTGGGCCAATGGCGAGGCGGAGGCCTTCTCGCTGGGCATCCACACCGCGCGGGTGATGTAGCGAGCCCGGGTCAGTCCCACGTAGAGCAGGCGACGCGCCTCGGCACCATCATGATCCTGGGCCGTGGTCGGCACCATGAACGTGGGCAGCCACACCACGCCGAAGGTGAGGCCCTTGCTGCCATGCAGGGTCATCACCTGCACGGCATCAAGGCCGCCAAGGGCCCGACAGCGGGTGCCCTCGTCCTCGGGAGCAGCATCATGCACCCGCTGGGCAAGCCAGGTGGCCAGCGCGTGCGGCGTGGCGGCACCCGAGCACTGCGCCTTCTCCAGTTCCTCGAGCACATGGTCGAAGTCCGTTGCCAGTCGCTCGCCTCCCGGTGCCTCGAGCGTGGCCATGCGCCCATGTTCAGGCCCGACATCGAGCACCAGCCATCGAAGCGCCGCGGCCACGCCCTGACGGGCGAAGCGATCGGTCGCCTCGCGCAGCCGCCGCACCCAGGCATCGGGCGCTTCCACGGCATCCTTGGCCCGAAGGCCCGTGCACACCCCTGCGAGCGCACCCAGCGACGTGGCCCGATGCCACGGCCGCGACATGGCGTTGAGCAGCCCAAGCACACCCTCCGCGGCCCGGCTCTGCAGCACGCCCTGCCGATCCATGATCACCACCGGAACGCCGAGAGCCTGCAGCGCATCGGCGACGCGGCGCCCCTGCCAGTGCTGGTGACAGAGCACCGCGATGTCGCCGGGCACCAGATCACGTCGCGTGGCCCTGCCTTCGCGATCTTCCTCGATCCGCCAGCCCGATCGCAGATCGGCGGCGATGGCGCGGGCCGTCAGGCCAAGCATGGCCTCAGGCTCGGTCTCCGCGGTGACATGCAGGGCGAGCCCCGGAGCAGGGCCCTGGGAGCCATGGATACGCGGCCGCCGATGGGCGCTCTGCACCGCCATGGCGGGAATGTCGCTGCGAAGGAACGGCGCCGGCACCGCATAGAGTCGCTGCACGCCGTCGATGAGAGCCTGATCGCTCCGGTGACTCACATCGAGCCGGTACGAGGGCCTGGGCGACAAGCCTCGCAAGGCCATGTAGGCATCCACATCTGCGTTGCGGAAGGCGTAGATGGACTGCTTGGGATCACCCACCAGGATCAGGCGGTGGTCCGGCGATCGGGCGAAGCCCTCGCGAAGGATCTCGGCCTGGGCGGGATCCGTGTCCTGCACCTCGTCCACGATCACCACGTCGAATCGCTCGCGCAGCACCTGCCGCATGGCCCCCGATGGATCGGTCACGGCATCGCGCAGCCGCGTGATGAGGTCATCGAACGTGACGGTGCGGGAGATCGCCCGATGCTCGATCAGGCGCCGCAGGGCGTCCCGCACCACCGAGTCGATGGCGGCCTGTCCGACCCCGGCCACGGCGTCCGACAGGGTTTGCAGACGCGTGCACACATCCTTCCACGCAGGACTCGCGAGCAGCGCGTTGGCGACACCGGCCTTGGCCACCGCCACGGGCACGCTCCTTCGCATGTTCCTGGTGTCCAGGAGCTTTCCGATGGCCTTGACCAGATCCACATCGGGGAGGCCGCTCGCAGTGGTGGCGGCAAGCAACTCGCCGGCAGGTCCCTTTGCATCCTTGTTGAAGTTGTCCCGCACCGCACGCAGCGCCTCCTGGGCATCGGGCTGCTGCAGCGAATCGATCGCCCGCTCCACCGCCCGCTTCGCGGCCCCGAAGTCCGCGGCCTGCACCCGCTCCAGTTCAAGGCGGCGATCAAGGGCCTTGCGAAGACCACCGCTCACCGCCTTGAGCGACCCCACCGCCGCAGCCAGCTCCGCACTTGGCGCCACCAGCGCCGCCCATGCATCGCCGCAGACGCGGCGCCGGGCCTCGGTCTCGTCGGTCTGCAGCGACCACCCCTGCAGACCGTGCACGCCAGCCTCCATGGCGTGCTCCACCAGCATGCGCTGGCAGAACCCGTGAATGGTGCTGATGCAGGCGCGGTCGAAGTCACCCAGGGCGCGCTGCAGCAGCAGCCGATCGCCCAGCGCGGCTGGGCTGCACGACTGCAAGGCCTCCTGCAGTTCCGCGCGCACACGCTGCGAGAGTTCGGCCGCGGCCGCGTTGGTGAAGCTCATGAGCAGCATGCGGGGCATGGGCACGCCTTCGCGCACCAGCCGCGTGACCAGCTTCTGGATGGCGTACGTCTTTCCCGTACCCGCGCTGGCCTCGATCACGGTCAGGCCGGAAAGGTCCGCGGAGGCGGGATCGAAGGGCATGGAAGTCACGTGCCCCATCCGTCCTCCTGCATGGCACTCTGGATCTCGGCCGCCAGTTCATCAAGGCCAGTGGGCACGCGGGCCGACCCGATCTGCACGGAGTCGCCGGGGCCCCACCGCTCCTGCGCGAACACCAGCGCCACCTCCGCCTTGTCCATGAGGCCCGGAACGTCGTTGTAACCCCGGTCGAGTTTCTTGCGGATCGCCCGAGCACGCGTGAGCGGATCCGGATCCCACGCCTGCACCAGCTTGGGTTCGATCGGCAGCGGCACACAGGTTGCGGCTGTGGCGAGATCCAGAAGCCGCTCAAGTCGACGAATCGCCCGCGCCGGATCGATGGCGGCGTGCAGCCTGGCCTTCTGGTTCCCCAGCGGCATCTCGATCGAGTGCGATTCGGGATCGATCACGCTCCACATGAGATGCCTGATCCAGAGCGCGATTCGATGGTGCCTGCTGCCCGCCGGATACCACAGCACCTGAACGGCCCTGTCGTGCAGCTGTTCCACGGGCACCATGAAGGAGCGGCCCCGGACCTCCATGCGGTGATCGCGCTGCACGGTCCGAACCACGCCGCTGGCCAGCCACCCCTGCTCGATCGCCCGTGCGCTCACGGCTCGGCGGGCCTGCAGCACCTCCTCCAGCGTTTCCCTGGCCATGGCCTCGCCTCGCGGGCCGTGCGGCAGCCAACCCTTCAATCGCATGGACCGCAGCCAATCCTCGTCATCCACTCCGCGGAAGATGGCCTGTGCGCACGACTCCCTTCGCTTCCAGTTCTGGAGCGCATCGGTCTCGATCAGTTCATCACCCTCGCGCAGCAGCGCCTCGCCATCGGGCATGCGAAGCCCCAGCCGTGCAAGCAGCATCTCGGCTGGCTTGCGAAGCGCCTTCAGCCAGTCGTGCGTGGACTCGGGCGGCTGCGGGTCCAGCGAGACCCCATCCATGAACGAACGCATCCGCGGGTTCGTGCGACCTCGCGCCGCGGCTTCGGCCGCATCCCGCGCCTTGGCATCGAACCCCGCCCGATCCGCGCGATGCCACGCCTCGGGCTGGTCCGCGCGGAGCGGATGCACGCGCACCCATGCCTTGCGAAGCGCCTCGGCCTGCGGGGAACCCTCCACACACGCATCAAGCACCTGGTCGACCACCGGCGAGGGCGGCCGCAGCGCCCCCGTGCGCGCATCCACACCATGATGGATGATCACCAGACGCCTTCGCGCGGCATGCACACACTCCAGGAAGAGCTGCAGGTCCTCCTGTCGAGGCACCTGGTCGCCGGCGCGCGGTGCCGCCTGCACCATGTCCAGCCCGTCGGCATGACGGCTGCGCGGGAAGGCACCCAGATCCATGCCCACCAGCACCAGCACGTCGAAGGGCACGCTTCGCATGGGGGAGAGCCGTGCCAGCTGCACGCCACCACCCGAGAAGTGCGTGCCTTCGCGCGTGTCCGCCATGGCCGACATCAGTTGCTCGCGCGCCGCAGCGAAGGTGATGGGCTCCGTGAAGGCACCTTCAAGGGCCGCCTGCGCCAGTTGCGCCAGACACCGGTCGAGATGCCGACGTTCATCACCAAAGTCCGCATGCTCCACCGCCGGAAGCAGGCGGTCACCGAGGCGCTGCAGCAACCCGCACCAGTCCGGCAGCGGCCGCTCCACGGCCGCCTGCCGCACGAAGTCCGCCAGAGCCTCCATGGCCTGCACCACCCGGTGCAAAGCATCCAGCGTGGCACTGCCCGATGCCGGCGAAGGCAGCAACGCAGGGTCGACCGACCCGACGGACCCGGCCGCCACACCCAACTCCGTCGTATCCGCATCGGCCTGCATGGCCACGCCCAGCACCACGCGGTCCACGGCCCACTCCAGCGTGTGGATGCGATCGTCTGGGGCCACGGGGCGCTCGAGGCGAGCGGCCCGATCGGCCGCATCCAGGAACCGGCGAGCACCGGCCTTCTCGAGTTGCTCCATCCACCGGGCGAGTTCTTCGGCCTGCAGGCGCAGAGCCACCAACGTGCCCGCCTGCCCCAGGGTGGCCTGCACGCTCGCCATGGTCAGGCCCTCGCTCACGGCATCCAGCGCGTGCTGCAGGGCCACCACCAGTGAACTGGGCCTGGCCAGCCGCCGGTCGGCCGCGGTCAGCGTGATGCGATCATGCCTGGCGAAGACCGACTCGATGGCGTTGCCCACCACCGCGATGTCCGGCGTGAGAATGCCCACGCGCTCCGGCCGCAGGCCCGGCATGTCCGCCATGGCGGCCAGCACCGCATCGTGGGCCACCTCCGCGGCACGGTAGGGCGAGGCCACCGAGTGCACCTGGATGGACTCGTCGGGGCGATCCGGCGCTCCCGAGGGCGGCTGGTCCAGCAGCAGGTCATGCTGCAGTCGCTGCAGCGCGTCCTGCGGCGGGCTGGCAGGCGCTCGCGGCTCCGCATCCAGATCCACGTCCAGATCCAGCAACACCCGCTGGGCCTGGCTGGCCTGTCGACCCATGGCATCCAGCAGTGGATGGCCCGCCTGCATGTGCAACGCCTCCGCCATCTCGGCCTCATCCAGTTGCGCTTCGGCGGCCTGCCAGAGCAACTGCCTGCGCGTGGATCGCTCCGCCACGAAGGCCTGCGTGGGCGTGAGCATGTGCAGCGTGACCCTGGTGTGCCGCCCGAGCGCTTGCAGCACCCGCAGCAAAGAGGGCGACAGCAGCGACACGCCAAACACACTGACGAAGGCGGGAAGCCGTTGGTGATCCGGCACCGCGCCGCGCTCCCACTCCGCCGCCACATGTCGCAGGCGACTCCACGCCAGATGCGAGGCATGATCCTGCGCGGTGGCCCGCCAGAGCGGCTGCTGCCAAGCCTCCAGGTGTCGAAGGCATGCCGGCGCGGATACGGGCAGCCCGCTGCGGCCCTGCTCCCACGCCGTGACCAGTTCTGGCCGGTCCACCTGATAGCGATCGAAGGCCTCGGCAAGGCGATGCGCCACGCGAAGCAGGGCCGCATGATCCACACGGCCATGTCCCCCGCGAACCATGCGAAGCACGGGATCCATGACTTGCCCATCCGGCCCACCCTGTCCACGGAGCGAAGCCGAGATCGCTGCGGCGATGCGAAAGCCAAGCTGGTCGATGTCCTCGCGACCGCGCGGCGGCTGCACCTGGCTGCCCGCACAGGCCAGATCCAGCAGGAACGAACGAAGGAAGGGCGTCTCCACACCACCCCAGGCCCCGAGCCGCCGTGCCATGTCGGTGCGAAGCCAGCGGCCGAGGCCGGGCCCCTGCACCGCCACCACGCAGCGCTCCAGCGGACCTGGCGGCTGACGGCCCGCGAACGTGCCAGCCAGATCGGCGGCCAGCGCGTCGGCGGTGGCGGCCCGCACCACGCGGAAGCCGCGGAGCTTGCCCGGACTGGATGCAGAGGCGGCGTCAGGGGCCACGCAGCCAGTGTAAATGGGCCGCACGGACGCATTCCGGACGCACCCGAGGGGCTGAAACGGGGACGTGGCCGGATCAGCCGTATCGCGCCGCGATCCTGGGCATGAGGTACTGGTCGAACGCCGTCTCCAGATCGTGACGCGGGCTCCAGCCCCAGTCGCCGCGTGCTGCCGAGTCGTTCACGTCCTCGGGCCAGCTGTCCACGATCGACTGTCGCCCGAGATCCGGCTCGAAGGTGATCTGCGCCTTCGGGAATCGCTCCAGCACCAGGCGCTCGAAGTCGCCGGCACTGGGCGAGAATCCCGCCACGTTGTACACGCAGCGGGTCAGGCGTTCCTTGGACGCGGCGGCCAGCTTCAGCAACGCCTCCACCGCATCGGGCATGGTCATGAAGGGAATGCGCGTGTCGCGCCGCACGAAGCACGCGTACGCCTGCCCCTGCGCCGCGGCGTGGATCATCTCCGGGCCGTAGTCGCTGGTGCCGCCACTGGGCAGCGTGTCGGCACTGATGATGCCGGGAAAGCGGATGCTCCGGAAGTCGATCGGGCTGGGCGTGCGGTCCTTGGCCAGCTTGCGGTAGTGGCTCTCGTAGTAGCGGCCCAGATGCTCGCCCGCCAGCTTGTTCACGCCGTACATGGTGTGCGGCTCCAGGAACTGGTCCTCCTTCACAGCGGCCGAGCGACGCTTGGTCTCCAGATCGGGAATGCCGTAGGCGGCGATGGAACTGGGAAAGATGAACTTCACGCGCCGCCCGTGGCTGCGGGCCTGCTCCGCGGCCAGCTTCAGCAGGTTCAGCGTGCCGACCACGTTCACCTGATGGGCCGTCTCCGGCGCGAACTCGCCGCGCGTGCTCAGCAGCGCCGCCAGGTGAAAGACCTCGTCCACCTC
>JBJOGW010000034.1:0-21235 GCA_046048055.1 Planctomycetota bacterium | reverse complement strand
CCGATGCCGACCATGATGCCGGTCTTGGTGACCAGACCACTGGCTCGGAACTGCGCCAGCACCGCCAGGGACCTCTCGTAGCGGGCCTGGGGCCGCACAGCCGGGTGCATGCGCCTCACCGTCTCCATGTTGTGACTGATGATCTCGGGTCGGGCGTCGCAGACCACCTGAATGGCCCGCTCGTCGCCACAGAAGTCACCCACAAGAACCTCCACGCTCATGTCGGGGCAGGCCTGGTGGACATGGTGGATGGTCTCCGCCCAGATGGCGGCACCACCATCCGGCAGCTCATCGCGGTTCACGCTGGTGATGACCACGTGCTTCAGGCCCATGCGCGCCAGGCTCTCGGCCACCCGGCGGGGCTCGTCCAGATCCAGTTCCTCAGGGCGTCCGGTCTTCACGTTGCAGAAGCCGCAACTTCGCGTGCAGGTGTCGCCCAGGATCATGATGGTGGCGGTGCCACGGCTCCAGCACTCGCCCATGTTGGGACAGCTGGCCTCCTGGCAGACGGTGTGCAGGCGATGCTGGTCGATGATCGCCTTCAGTCGGAGGTAACCCTCACCCCCAGGCACGCGTGCACGAAGCCAGTCAGGCTTCTTGCCGATCCGGACCGTCTGGCGCTCCATGTCCGAGTTGTTGAGCACCATGCCGGTGAGGCTGATGGCGGCTGGTGGCAGGTTTCGAGCCGTATCACCACCCAATGGCCGCGGATGGCGGGCCAGGGTTCGGGCAATGGCGGGATCGGGCGTGGTCACGGAAAGCCAAGCGTAGCCCTGTCATCACAAGGCTCCAAGCCGCATACTCCAGCCATGGTGGACCGGAACGGGTCGCGAATCTGGCTGCCGATGCTGGTGCTGGCGGGGGCGGTCGCGGCGGCCTGGCTGGTCCATGAGCGATGGAAGAGACCCATCATCGTGGTGCCGGCGCTGGGCATGGATTGGTCCCCGGAGCAGGCCAACCTGCCTCGGGTTCTGGTCTTCACCCGAACACTGGGGTACCGACATCAGAGCATTCCAGCCGGCGTGCGCACGATCCAGGAGATCGGTCATGGCCTGTGGATCACGGAACACACCGAGGATCCGACCATGTTTCGGGCGGATCGCCTCGGCGGATTCCGTGCCGTGATCTTCCTGAGCACCACGGGCAATGTGCTTGACGCCCTGGGCCAGCGCGACTTCGAGGCGTGGGTGCGAAACGGTGGTGGCTACGTGGGCGTGCATGCGGCCTCGGACACGGAACACGAGTGGCCCTGGTACGGCGAGCTGGTGGGTGCGTGGTTCCGCAACCACACCGACGTGATCGCAGCCGTCGTGACGGTGGAACGACCGGATGGGCCTGGCATGCGGGGACTGCCGCAGCCATGGCGTCGCACGGACGAGTGGTACGCGTTCCAGACCAACCCCAGGCCACACACGCAGGTGCTGGCCAGCCTGGATGATGCCCAGATGGGCGAGGCGGGCATGGGTGGCGATCATCCGATCGCGTGGTGCCACGCCATGGATCGTGGCCGTGCCTGGTACACCGGCATGGGACACACGGTCGAGAGCTTCGCCGAGCCGCTGTTTCGTGGGCATCTGCGGGAGGGCATCCGCTGGGCCATGGGAGAGACGCCATGACGCGGCGACGGGGGCCCCGGTCCATCACCATCTATCCCAAGGGCGTCTTCTGCCTGGAGTCCGAGTGGTTCGGCCTTGGCTCGAGCGTGAGCGTGCTGTCGGCACTCAAGCTGCTGAAGGAGTCGGACTACCACGTTCCGTTCATTCATCGTGATGTGGCCACCCGCGCAGAACTGGAGCACTACCTGCGCAAGTGGCACCAGGGACGACACACGCGATTCGACATCCTGTGGCTGGCCATGCACACGCGCAAGGGGCTGCTGCTGCCCGGCGACCTGCGCCGGCATGACGAGAAAATGGATATCGACCAACTGGAAGACGCCCTGGCGGGTCACTGCCGTGGTCGAGCGATCCACTTCGGCGGGTGCAGCACGCTGCAGCTGCCGGCGGCACGGATCCGGCGATTCATGCGCGTCACCGGCGCGGCGTCCATCTCGGGCTTTCTGGCCGAGGTGGACTGGACCGAATCCACGCTCTTTGAATCCAGCCTGCTGCTGGAGTTTCAGAAGCGGCCCATGACGGCGCGTGGACTGCGTGCCGTGCGTGCAGGCATGCGAAGGCTGCGACCGGTGGAGTGCCGGGCGTTCGAGTTCGTGATGCATGTGCGAGCCTGAGAGGCGCGGGGCGTCACTCGGCCATGTCCCACGCCGCGGCATAGGTTCCGCGTTCCAGCTTCAGGATCTGGCGGAGCAGGTCGTTGGCCAGCGCGCTGGCGCCAAAACGGAACAGGTCGGGCACGAGCCACTCCGGCCCAAGCGTTTCCCGCACCATGACCAGGTAGTGCAGCGCGCTCTTGGCCGTCCGGATGCCGCCCGCGGGCTTCATGCCGATCCGCGGGCCTCCGCATCGATGGCAGTCCAGGATGGCCTGCAGCATGACCAGCGTGACGGGCATGGTGGCCGCGGGCTGCACCTTGCCAGTGCTGGTCTTGATGAACACCTCACCATCCTGCAGGGGTGGGGCGCCCGGCACGCTCATGGCCGCGTCGATGGCCAGATCGCTGGCGCGGCGCACGTTGTCGAGCGTCTCCAGTTCACCCGTCTCCAGGATGATCTTCAGGTGCGCCGGACCACACGCCTGCCTGGTCAGGCGAATCTCCTGGGCGATCTCGGCCTGGAAGCCTGCCAGGAACCTGCCACGGCTGATCACCATGTCGATCTCATGGGCTCCGGCGGCCACGGCATCCTGCACATCCTTCAGCCGCAACTCGAGCGGATATTGACCGCTGGGAAAACCGGTGGCCACCGCCGCCACACGGACCGGCGTGTCCTGCAGCGCCTCACGGGCCACACCCACCAGCGTGGGATAGACGCAGACGGCGGCCACGGGGGGAACGGGTTGCTTCAGCGGGCCGCTGCCGCCGGCAGGATGCGCCGCCTTGGCGCAGAGGGCGCGCACCTTTTCGGGGCTGTCCTTGCCCTCGAGCGTGGTCAGGTCGACCATGGACATCGCCAGCCGCAGTCCACTGGCCTTGGCCGAGGTCTTGATGCTGCGGCTGGTGAAGTGTGCCACACGGCGCTTCACCATGACGGCATCCACGGGCGGGGATGGCCGCCGGACGCTGAACAGGCCGTCAGCCACCACGGGCCTGGCGGAAGAGCCGGGGCAGGCTCTCGCTGTATCGCAACTGCAGACGCGGATCGGCCACGTTCTCGATGTAGTAGACGAACAGCATCTCGGTGCGGTCGTCGATCACCCACAGGCACGAGGGTGAGGTGTAGATGACGCCGTACCCGTTGCGGATGGTGGCCATGCTGATGCCACCCTTGCCCTGCAGCGAGTCGGCGTGGGCTGGTGGCGCATGGACCACCTGCAGCACCAGCAGGACGGTCATGACGCAGGCGGAGCACCAGAGCGTGGCACGGTTCCAGAGCATGTGGGAGAAGGTGATCATGGTGGGCCTCAGCGCGTCCTCTGGAAGGTTGCGGAGTCGTTGATCAGGTTGCGGTAGCCGATGCCGGAGAACTTCTTGACCCGCTCGTCCCAGTAGACCGCCACGATCTCCTGGTTGCTCTCATCGACGATGTAGGCAACCTCGGGATCGCAGTTGAGCACCCAACCACCCACGATGCCGTACCGGCCCGCGGCGCGGGCGGCCTGGGCGTCGGCCCTGGGTGCCAGATTCACGTAGGCCAGTGCGGCCAGAAGGCCGGCATTCAGGGCAAGAAGCGCAGTGGGAGGTGCTTTGCTCATGGGTTGGAGGCTCCGGACTCGTCGATGTCCTGTCGGTTGGAGGTTCGCACGCTCAGGAACACCCCGGCCACCAGCATGACGGCGGCCAGGATGTAACCCACCAGCGGCCAGCCGGAGGGCTGTTCCACCTTGGGCATTGGCGGCGCGCCCTGCTGCATGGCCACAGCGGCATGGGCAGGCAGGGCAAGGGCGCAGGCAAGGACAACTCGGACCATGACCGGAGTCTACCGGGATGGGCCGTGGCCCCTTGGATCAGGCCTGCAACAGGCACTCCGGTGCCTGCAGGAACTCCACGACGCTGTTCAGGAAGCGGGCGCCCTCGGCGCCATCCACCACCCGATGGTCGCAACTGAGCGAGAGCGGCAGCACCAGGCCCGCATAGAAGGCCCCGTTGCGGGTGAGCACCTGCTCCTTGGCCTTTCCGGCGGCCAGAATCGCCACCTCGGGATAGTTGATGATCGGCGTGGCGAACATGCCGCCATAACTGCCCACGTTGCTGATGGTGAAGGTTCCGCCGACCAGGTCCTCGCGTGCGATGGAGCGTTCCTTGCAACCCTTGGCCAGCGCGCGGACCGCATTGGCCAGTTCGCCCACGCTCAGGCGTTCGGCGTCGCGGATGACCGGGACCATGAGGCCATGATCCGTGTCCACCGCGCAGCCCAGATGCACCGGCTCCTTGAGCAGGATCTCCTCCTTGGCGTCATCCACATTGGCGTTCAGGGCCGGATGCTTGCGAAGAGCCCTGGTGACCGCCAGCATGATGAAGGGCAGCATGCTGAGCTTGGTGCCCAGGATGGCCGCGTACTCCTTGCGCTTGCGGTCGAGCGCCGTCACGTCGGCCTGATCGACGACCGTGAAGTGCACGGCGGTCTTCACGGACAGATCAAGAGCCTGGGCGATCTTGCGACGCACGCCCCGGAAGGGGATGCGCTGGCGGATGCCGTCCTGCGACACGGCCGGCATGGCGACCATGGGTGAGGCCGGGGCCATCTGGATGGTGGCCGGCTGCTGCTCAGCGGCGGGCGCGAGCGGCTGGGCCAGGGACACGCGCGAGGCGGCCGTCTCGCGGGTCACGTCGTGGGTGCCGCGGCTGGCGCCCTCCACGTCGGTGGCGGTGACCCGACCACCGCGGCCGGTTCCCTGCACGGCGTGGATGTCCACGCCCAGGTCGCGCGCGATGCGGCGAACCGCGGGTGTGGCCAGGGCCTTGCCGGTGGTGTGGGACACGGCCTCGTGTTCGGGCTTGCGGGCGAAGCGGCTGGGCACGCCGAGCGATCCACTCATGGTGCCCACCACCGTGCCGGCGTCCTCACCGGAGGGCTCGGCCTTGGCAGCCGCGGCTGCCTTGGGCTCGGCGCGGGACGCGGCGGGGCGCGAAGTGGCGGGCGCGGAACCCGCCGCACCACCCACCTTGTAGCGCACCAGCACGCTGCCCACGTTGATGATGTCGCCGGGGTTGCCGCAGAGTTCGCTGATCACGCCGGTCCATGGGCTGGGCACCTCCACCAGCGCCTTGTCCGTCTCCATCTCGGCAATGGTCTGGTGCTCCTTGACCGCGTCACCGGCGTTCACGCGCCACTTGATGAGCTCAGCCTCGTGCACACCCTCGCCCAGATCGGGCAGGATGAAGTGGCTCTTGTCGTCGGGTTGCTTCACGCCGGCCATGGTGCCCTCCGTTCAGTACGCCGCGATCTCTTCGATGGCCCGGGCGATGCGATCCGCGTCGGGCATGTAGTCCAGTTCCAGCTTGTAGTAGGGCATGATGGTGTCGAATCCCGTCACGCGCTGCACAGGCGCCTCCAGGTGCAGGAAGCACCGCTCCATGATCCGACTGGCGATCTCGGCACCGAATCCGCAGGTCTTGGGGGCCTCGTGCACGATCACGCATCGCCCCGTCTTCCTCACGCTGGCCTCCACGGCATCCATGTCGAAGGGATACAGGGTGCGCAGATCGATCAGCTCGATGCTGCGGCCACTGCGCTCGATGGCCTGCATGCACTGCACGACGCTGGCTCCCCAGCTGACCACGGTCATCTGGTCACCCTCGCTCACCACACGGGCCTTGCCCAGCGGCAGGGTGTACTCGTCCTCGGGCACCTCCTCACGGAAGGCGCGGTAGATGCGCTTGGGCTCGAAGAAGATCACCGGATCCGGGTCGCGGATGGCGCTGATGAGCAGGCCCTTGGCGTCATAGGGGCTGCTGGGCATGACCACCTTCAGGCCAGGGGTGTGAATGTAGATGGACTCCGGGCTGTCGCTGTGCAGCTCGGGGGCGTGGATGCCGCCACCCACCGGCACACGGATGGTCAGGGGCACGGTGAAGGCCGCTCGCGTTCTGGTGCGCATGCGGGCCGCATGGCTGCAGATCTGGTCGTACGCGGGGCCCAGGAAACCCTCGAACTGGATCTCGGGCACGGGGCGCAGGCCAGCCATCGCCAGCCCGATGGCGGTGCCGATGATGCCGCTCTCGGCCAGCGGCGTGTCCACCACGCGCTTGCCGCCAAAACGCTTGTGCAGCCCCTCGGTCACGCGGAACACGCCGCCATTGGGTCCGACGTCCTCCCCCAGGATCAGCACGCGCTCGTCGCGCTCCATCTCCTGGATCAGGGCAAGGTTGATCGCCTGGACAAGTGTGAGATTGGCCATGGTGTTCTCCTCAGTGGCTCTGCCTGGCGGGCAGCTCGATCACGGCGCCCTCGATCTGGCTGGGGTCCTGCCCGATGCCGTGCGTCTGCATGGTGTCGCGTTGCAGCACCAGGTCCGGGGGCAGCTGCTCGTACATGCTGTCGAAGAACTCGGTGCGGGCTGGTGCCGGGATGGTCTCGGCACGCTCCACGGCCGCGGCCACGTCGCGTTCCACCTGGGCCTGCAACGCCTTCTCGCGATCGTCGCTCCAGAGCTTGCGGGCCATCATGTGGGCCCGGAGGCGCAGGATCGGGTCGCGGGCCTTCCACGCGTCGACCTCGGCCTGATCTCGGTATCGGCGGGCGTCGTCGGCGGTGGTGTGGTCGCCCAGGCGGTAGGTCACGGCCTCGATGAAGAAGGGCCGCCCGGTCGTGCGTGCGTGTTGGACAGCCTTGCGGAAGCAGTGCACCACCGCGAACAGGTCATTGCCGTCGCACTGGATGGTGTCCATGCCGTAGGCGATGGCCCGCTGCGCCACCGTGGGCGCGCTGCACTGGATCCGTCCGGGCACGCTGATGGCCCAGCTGTTGTTCTGGCAGCAGAAGACCACGGGAATGTCGAGGTTGGCCGCGAAGTTCATGGCCTCGTGGAAGTCTCCCTCGCTGGTGGCCCCGTCGCCGAAGAAGGTGCAGGCGATGCGCTTCTCGCCACGGTACTTGGCGGCCCACGCCAGACCGGTGGCATGCAGCATCTGGGTGCCGATGGGCACGGCGATGGGCGTGGCATGGTGCGGTCGGGGCATGGCGTTGCCGCGCTCGTCACCCATCCAGTGCAGCAGGATGCTCTCCATGGGCACACCGCGCCAGAACAGTCCGCAGTTCTCGCGGTAGCAGGTGACCAGCCAATCATCCTGGTTCAGCACGTAGGCGGCACCCAGGCTGGCGGCCTCCTGGCCCATGTTCTGGGGGTAGGTGCCCATGCGGCCGGACCGCTGCAGCTTGAAGGCCACCTCGTCCAGGTGCCTGCAGGCGCACATGTGCTCGTAGAGCTTCACCAGGTCGGCGTCGGGGATCAGTCCGTCACCGAGCGAGCGGTCCAGGTTGCCGCGCTCGTCCAGGATGGACACGTGGTCGATGGTGGTGGTCAGGACGGGCTTGATCGGCATGGTGAACTCCGTGAAGGGGATGCCGCGGTCAGCGTGCGGTGGCCAGGCGAGGCCGGTTGGTGCGACCCTGCTCGATGCGCCGCTTGGCGTAGGCCACGGCGGCCTCGTGGGCGCTGGGCAGGTTGCACGCGTCGCGCAGCACCGTGAGCGTGGTGGCCTCGATGTCGGCGATCTTGCGGTTGATCTGGTCCTCGGTCATGCCCAGGTACAGGCCGGCCAGGCGGATCAGGCCCGCGGCGTTCACCACGAAGTCCGGACCGTAGACCACGCCCGCCTGCTTCAGGCGCGCGCCGTCGGCGATCGGATCGGCCAGCTGGTTGTTGGCGGTGCCGCAAATGACCTGGCACTGCAGGGCCGGGATGGTGCAGTCATCCAGCACGGCACCCAGGGCGCAGGGCGCCAGGATGTCGCACTTGGCGGAGAGGATGTCGCCCTGATGGGCGGTGCAACCGAGATCCTTGACGGCGCGCTGCAGGTTGGCGGCGTTGGTGTCGCTCACGATCACCGTGGCGCCGGCGTCCCGGCAGAGCTTGGCCAGCCGGAACCCGGTGGCACCCACGCCCTGGACCGCCACGGTGAGTCCCGCGAAGTCCACGGGCTTGCCCAGCTGCTCCAGACAGGCCTTCATGCCGTTGAAGCAACCCTGCGCCGTGAAGGGCGAGGGGTCGCCGCCATGGCTGACCGAGTCGCCACCCATGACGTGATCGGTCTCCCGGGCCATCCAGTCCACGAACTGTGGGGTCACACCCACGTCCTCGGCGGCGATGTACGTGCCGCCGAAAGTGTCCACGAAGCGGCCCATGGCGCGGGCCTCGGCTTCGGTGGGCGCCACGCCCGGACGGGCCAGGATCACGCTCTTGGCCCCTCCCATGGGCAGGTCGGCCGCAGCGGCCTTCCAGGTCATGCCCTCGCTCAGTCGCAGCACGTCACGCACCGCCTCCTCCTCGCCGGTGTAGGCCCAGCGACGCGTGCCGCCGAGCGCGTTGCCGAGCACGGTGCTGTGGATGGCCACGATGGCGCGCAGCCCCGTGGCCTCGTCGTGATGAAAGGTGACGCGCTCGTGTCCGTGACTGGCGATGGTCTCGAAGATCTTCATGACGGAGTCCTTGATGAGAAGGGGAGTCTTACACGCCCACCTTGTCGCCGGCGAACACGCTGCCGGAGCCGAACTGGGGAATGTGGGTCTGGTCAGGCACCGCGCCGGTGCCCCGGGCGGCGTCGGGCGTGCGCTCCGGAATGCTGTAGTGGGCATTGGGCAGCTGGTCGATCCGCTTCAGCACCTCGGCGGCCGCCTTGCGCATGGTCAGGTCGGTGTTCTCCCGAAGCGAGCGGATCTCGCGCTCGATCTCCAGGCTGGCCATGGCATGGAAGTGCTCCACCACCGACATCTCGTAGGCCAGAGCCTCGCCATCCAGGCCGGCCCGCAGGTTGCGGTCCAGCTTGGAGAGGCTGCAGAGCATGCCGTGGATCCACAGGGCGCACATGGACACGCGGGCCTGCACCATCTGGTTGGTCACCAGCCGCTCCTCGTGCTCCTTGAAGGCCATCTTGACCTGGTGGCTGTGCTCGCGGATCCGCATCATGGTCTCGCTGGCCATGCGCTCCAGGCGGGGGTGCATGCGGGTCGAGGCGGGGATGCCCCCTCGCACGCCCAGGAACAGCTCGCTGCCGATGCGGATGGCGCTGCCGATGGACCGGAACGGGTTGTTGCGGATGGAGAGCATCCACTCGCCGAGCTGCTTGCTGCCGTAGGCGAAGATGAAGCTGTGCATCACCTCGTTGGCGCCCTCCACGATGATGTTGATGCGGCTGTCGCGCCACACCCGCTCCACGTGGTTCTCGGTCATGTAGCTCTCGCCGCCCATGATCTGCAGGGCGTCGTTCACCGTGCGATAGCCCATCTCGCTGCAGAACACCTTGCACATGGCGGTCTCCAGCATGATGTCCTCGTCATGCCGGTCCAGGAATCCGGTGGTGGCGTAGAGCATGGCGTCCATGGCGTAGACGTAGGCCGCCATCCGCGCCAGCTTTTCCTGCATCTGGTCGAACTCGCCGATCGCGCGGTCGAACTGGTGGCGGTACCTGGCCCACTTGGCGGCCTGCTCGTAGGCGAAGGTGGCGCCTCCCAGCATGCCGGCGCTGAGCGTGCAGCGGCCGTAGTTCAGGCAGGTCAGCGCCACGTTCAGGCCGCGGCCCTCCTTGTGCAGCAGATTCTCGCGCGGCACGCGCACGTTCTTGAGCCGGATGCGGGCCTGCCAGGTTCCGCGGATGCCGCACTTGCTGCGGTTTCGGCTGAAGATGTCCACGCCTTCCATGTCGGGGGTGCAGATCAGGGCCGTGACCGCGTCCTTCTCCTTGCCGGTCTTCGGATCCTTGATGCGCTGCTTGCACATCACCGTGAACAGGCCACTGAGCGCACCGCTGGTGGCCCACTTCTTCTCGCCGTTGAGCACGTAGTACTGGCCGCAGGGGCTGAGCTCGCACCGCGTCTCCTGTCCGCCGGCATCGCAGCCCACGTTGGGCTCGCTCAGGCAGAAGGCGCTCAGGGTGTTGGTGGCCATGCGCGGCAGGAATCGCTTCTTCTGTTCCGGGGTGCCGAAGAGCATGACGGCCTTGCATCCGATCGACTGGTGCGCGCTGACCAGCACCGCGGTGCTGCCGCAGCTGCGCCCGATCCGCTCCAGCACGCGGTTGTAGCTGGTGATGCCAAAGCCGCCGCCGCCGAACTCGCGCGGGATGGTCATGCCCAGCACGCCCAGGTCGAAGAGCTTCTGGATGACCCATTGCGGGATCTCCTGCCTCTGGTCGATCTCGAAGACGGGATGCTCGGTGCGCAGGTAATGGTCCAGCGAGGCCAGCAGCTGGTCGCAGCGGGCCGTCTCGTCGGCTGCGGCGCCGGTGGGATAGGGAAAGAGCAGTTCCTCGCGGAAGTTGCCCCAGAAGTAGTTCTTGACCAGGCCCATGGTGCCCGGATCGGGTCCGAGCATCTCCTGCGCCTGCTCGATCTGCTTGCGGTCCTTCTCGGAGAGGTTCTTGAGATCCTTGGCAAGGTCGGTGGTGCTCATGGGTGGCTCCTTGGAGCGGCGGTCTGCCGCAGCACTTCATTGCACGCCGCCACGGGCCCGGTCGCAACACCATCTGCCGCCTTCATGATGAATATGCAATATGCATATTCATAAAGATATTCACAAAGCAATCAGATCGCACCGCGAGACGGCCCATGCGCGGGATCGCGGTTGCATGCGCAACGCATACGGAGCCGCATGACCGTCTTCCAACCCTTATCGCTTCAGGAAGGCGGAAAGCCTGGCGCGCGCCTCGGGTGTGTGCCGAAGGTCCACCAGGTGCTGCTGTTCGCGCGCCACGGCGGCATCGAAGCCCTCGTTCAGTCCCACCTGCACCGCGTCGATCACGGCGATGGCCGCGGCCGTGGAGGCCTGTGGACGGATGAACGGAATGGCCGCAGCCGTGCGGTCGCGGTGCTGCGCATCACAGGCGTTGGGCGGGGCCGCGCGAGGGGCACCGTGCTTCTGTGCCAGCAGCCACGTGGCAGCTGCGGCGCGAGCCTGTTCCACGTTGGACGCGACCTCATGCAGAAGGCCGGCGGGTGGGCGCTCGGCGTCAAAGGGAACGCCCTGCATGGTGGCGCCGATGGCTGCCACGGGATCGATCCGGGCCGGCAGCAGCACGGTGCCTCCCCATCCCGGGCAGATGTGCAGACCACACTCGGGCAGGCCGATCTTCCATCCCTTGTCGGCTGCCGAGGGTCGCACCCCGAACAATGTCTCGCAGTGCATGGCCAGTTCGAGGCCGCCCCCCAGTGCAGCGCGGTGGATCACGCAGGCGGTGGGACATGGGAGCGAACTGATGCGACGGAACGCCGTGGATCCGGCCCGCAGATAGGCGTGCAGGGCCGCGTCATCCAGCGCATCGATCTCGGCCAGGTCGGCGCCCGCCACGAACACGCGCTCGCTGTCGGACACCAGCATGAACCCGCGAGGCGCCTTGGCCGCGATCCGCTGCGCGGCCCGATCGATGGCGCCGATCAGCCAGCTGTCCAGCACCACCACGCCGCCCCGCGGCTTGGCGGGATTGGGCACCAGATGCAGCACGGCGATGCCGTCGGTTCGGAACTCGATGGGCAGCTCTTCGGCGTTCGCCATGGTCGATACGGTAACCGCCGCCTCTCTCAGGTGCCCGCCCTGGGAGGCTGTGCAAAGCGCGCCCGCAGTCGCTCCTGCGCCTCGGATCCCTGGATGATTCGGGCGGAGAGGTCGGCGGCTCGCTGCATGGTGGTGGCGTCCAGCTCCGTCTCAAGCTCGGCCAGCCACGCCTTGGTGGTGGCGATGGCTTGCGCTCCACCAGCGACCAACCGCGCCGCCAGCGCGTGCGTGGCGGCCTCCAGCTCGGCCTCGGCGGCCAGATGGGTGGCCAGGCCGATTCGATGAGCCTCGGTCCCATCCACCACGCCGCCGGTCAGCAGCATGGCTCGGGCCCGTCCCGCTCCGATGCGTCGCATCAGGATCGGTGCCACCACGGCGGGGCAGATGCCCAGATCCACCTCGGGATAGCCCAATCTGGCTTCAGGGTGCGTGACAGCCAGGTCCGCGGTCGCCATCAGGCCGCAGCCACCTCCGATGGCGGCGCCGCGCACGCAGGCGATCACGGGCACGCGAAGATGGCGCAAGGCCAGTGACGTGCGCGCCAGGCCGTGCAGCATGGACCCCATCTGCACCGGATCGTCGATCACGCCGCGCAGATCCATGCCGGCGCAGAAGGACTTGCCCTGGCCGCGCAGCACCAGCACGCGCACGTCGGCGTTCGAGGCCACCGCCTGCACGGCGGCCTCCAGTTCCTGGATCAGGGCCAGCGAGAGCGCGTTGCGCGCCTCGGGCCGGTTGAGCGAGATGGTGCGAACGCCCTGAGCGTCCTCGATGTGGATCAGGTCACGCATGCGGCCAAGCGTCTCATGTTCGGGTGCGTTCCGTCCAGACCTTGCGAAGCAGGGAAACGCCCTCGGCGGATCCCACCGTGGACATGCTGGCGTGCAGCGCCGCGGCCACGCGGTCGGGATCGATGGCGTGATCCAGCGCCTGAAGCCACCGACGCGTCACCGCCAGGGCTCGCGGGCCCCTGGACAGCAGGGTGCCTGCAAGGTCCTGGGCGTGCGCCGTAAGCGCGGCCGCATCGGGCACCAGCCCCTGGACCAGCCCCATCGCCTGGGCGCGCGCACCGTCCACGATCTCGCCGCTCACGAAGATGGCCCGCATGGCACCGGATCCGGCGCGGGCATCGAGCACCGTGCCGCTGACCGCTGGCGAAAGACCTATGGCGTGCACCGGATACCCAAGCCGCGCGTCATGCGTGGCCACGGTCAGGTCGCACGCCATTGCCAGCGCGCATCCGCCGGCCAGTGCGGCGCCTTGCACGCACGCCACGCTCGTGGCGGGCAGGGCGCGCAACCTTCGCACGCATCCGGCCAGCCGTCTCAGGAACGAGGCCAGCAGCGGTTGGGCAGGATCGGGATCCTGGGCAAGCAGACCCAGATCGAAGCCGGCGCAGAAAGCGGGGCCTTGGCCCTGCATCAGCACCACGCGCACGGCGTCGGCTGGTGGGGGCTCATGCATGGGGTTGAAGCGCGACGCGGCCGTGCAGGCCTCCAGTTGCAGGATGCATGCCTCGAGGCCGTCGAACATGGGCGGACCGAGCACGTTTCGACGATCCGGATCCGCCAGCGTGATCGTGGCGGCTCCCCGCAACGGGCCATCATGCCGCTGCAGTCGCACGGGCCCCCAGACCTGCGTGTCGCCCGGCTTCATCGCCCCACTCCTGGCGTGCCCGGCACGTCGCCAGCCGCCCAGATCACGGGATTGCCGTGCTCCAGGCCAAGCACGGTCACGCTGCCGGCGCGTATGGCAAAGCTGCGTCCGCGCGAGGCAGGCAGCTGCAGCCATGCGGCGATGATCAGCCTGGCGAAGTGACCATGCGTGAAGAGTGCCACGCTGCCGGGGGTGGCGGCGATGGATCGCAGCAGGTCCTGGGCCCGCATCGACACGTCGCCCAGCGACTCGCCCCCCGGACAGCCGTGTCGCCACAGGTCCCAGTCGGGCACGCGCTGCTGGATCTGGTGCGTGGTGACGCCCTCGTACGCGCCATAGTCCCACTCCATCAGCAAGGGTTCGACCTGCACCTGTCGTCCGAGTCCGCACAGGCGAGCCGTCTCGATCGCGCGGCTGAGCGGACTGCTGAGCACACGATCGAAGGTGATCGACTGGATCCACGGCTTGAGAGCCTCGGCGGCAGCCACGCCCGTGGGCGTGAGCGGAATGTCGGTGCGGCCGGTGTGGCGACCGCTCACGCTCCATTCGGTCTGCGCGTGTCGGATGATCCAGATCTGCCGAGCGCCAGCGCCAGCGGCGGGAGCGAAGGCGGCGTCCCGGTTCATGGTTGGTGATCCACGCCGATGAACGGATCGCGGTGATAGACCAGCACCAGCCCTTCGGCCCCCTGCAGCGTGAGCCGGTCCACCTCGACCATGGGAAGAAAGCCCATCTCCAGTCTTCGTGGTGGTGGCTCCACCACCAGTCGAAGCGTGGTGCCGTCGAACTTCCACGTGCCGCGGCGGATGAAGTCACCCTGTCGCGAGGTCATGGCACCTCCCCGCGCCAGGGTGAGCTGGTTGCCGGCGGGACTGACCACGGCGCCCGCCGGATCCTCGGGCGCTGACTCGGTGCCCTCGGGCACCACGCACTCGCCAGGCGCCAGGACCCAGCGACCCGCAAGGCCGCGGACCGGGTCGATCGTCGGGCGGGTCGCCGTGGGCACCACGGGCGACGGAGCGCTGCATGCCGAGAGTGTCGCGGCGAACAGAAGCGCAAACCGAGTGACCGGTGGTGCCATGCACGGCATGCTAGATGCCCCGAGGCCGCCCGTTCAGGCGAACTGCGCCAGCGGTGCCATCACACCCACGCGATCACAGATGGCCCGCAGCAGCATGACCTCGTTGGGAGCGGTGACGCCATCCTGCCTGACCACCGCCTCCGCCGCGTCGACCAGGCGATGTCGGTCGTCCTCGCGCAGCGTGGCCAGCCGTTCCAGCGCGGCGTCCACGGCATCCAGCGAGCACGCGCTGGCATCGAGCGCCGGCCGTTCCTTCCAGCCCAGCGATTGCAGGCCGCGCCGCATGGCGCGCTCGGTCATGCCCGAGGCGCCGCTGCGGGCAAGCGCCGAGAGCAGCAGTACCACGTCGTGCCGAACCGAGGCCAGGGTGGCTCGGCCATGCCGGTCCAGTTGGGCGCCGTGACGCACCTCCACGCCACGGGCCAGCGCCGTGCGCAGCATCCATTCCAGCAGCGAGACCGAACCGTCGGCTCGCATCGACGCCGCCAGGCACTCGCGAAACCGCAGGTACTGGGGTCGTGACAGCGACTCGAGCCGCGGCAGGCACAGGTCCATCACGGTCAGCCGCAGCATGGCATCCAGACCTTGCATGGCTGCCCGGTGCTGCTTCATGGCGTGGGCCATGCCGACACCAAGGGCCTGCCTCACCAGGTCCTGCTGCCGCGAAGCCACGGCGGGGTCACCCGATTCGCACAGCAGCAGCAGCAGTGCCTGGGCGTCCAGCGGCTCGTGCACGGCCTGCAGCAGGGCATGTGGAAGTCGCTCGTGCAGCAGCGCGTGGGCGTGGTCGAGCGCGGCTGCCGACAGTGGCGGCGTGGCGGCCAAGATCGGAGTCGGCGTGGTGGCTGGCCGCATGGCACCGGCGAGCCCTGCCACCGCGGGCGAGGCACCGGCGGCATGGCCCCTGGGCTGCGCGGCGGCGCCGGAGATGCCGGCGTGCACGGCGCCGGCCGATCCCTCCAGCCTTCGGACGCGCTCGGTGATCGGCGGATGCGTGGCCAGCCAGGTGCGCACGGCACTGGTGAAGAAGAAGTGGTTCAGCCCACTCGCGGCCTCGGCCTGCATGCGATTGTCGGCCTCGGCGGCGATGCGGCGCAGGGCCGCGGCCAGGGCGGCGGGATGACGCGTGTACTGGGCGGCGCTGGCGTCGGCCAGGAACTCGCGCTGACGGCTCACGGCCGCCTGAAGCAGGCGACCGAAGAGCGCGCCCAGACCGCCCACCGCCATCAGACCCACGCCGACCAGCACCAGCCCGATGCGACCGTCGTCCTTGCTGCGGCGCGGCTTGGGCATGCGCGCGGCCATGTGCACCAGAGCGCGACCGATGAGCACGATCGCCATGACGCCGGCCACCGCGCAGGCCAGGCGGATGTTCAGCCGCATGTCGCCGTGGGCCACATGGCTGAACTCGTGCGCCACCACGCCCTGCAGTTCCTCGCGTGGCAGTCGCTCGATGGCCCCGCGCGTGAAGCCCAGCACCGCGTCAGTGGGGGTGCGGCCGGCCGCGAAGGCGTTGATGGAATCGTCGGGAATCACGCAGACCGGCGGCACGGGCATGCCGCTGGCGATCGCCATCTCCTCCACGGTGTCCAGCAGTCGGCGCTCGGCGGGCGAGGCTCCCGCGGCCTGCAGCCATCGGCCGCCCAGGGACTCGGCGACGGCGCGGCCACCGCCGCGCAACTGGATGCGCTTCACGCCCGCGCCAAGCAGGATCACCAGCACCACGGGCACCGCGACCACCATGGCCAGCGCCGGCTCCCAGAGATGGTCGGTGATCCGGCCGCCGCGCTGGTCCACCGCCTCCGCGGCCATGGCCAGCGCCACGGGCACGTAGATCAGGGCCACCACCAGCACGATGGCCAGCGTGAACAGCGCCAGCAGCCTTCGCGTGGATCGCCGGGCGGCATCCTGGTGATCGAAGAAGTTCATGACCGCGATCCGAGGCGTGCGGTGGGCGCCGCCCGCGTGTCGGCCTCGGTCTCCCACAGTTCGGCCTGCCGAAAGCCGAACCATCCGGCGACCAGGTTGCTGGGAAAGGTCACCACGCGCTCGTTGAGGCGCATGACCGAGTCGTTGAACGCCTGCCGCGCGAACGCCACGCGGTTCTCGGTGGTGACGAGTTCCTCCTGCAGGGCGTGCATCACGGCGCTCGCCTTGAGGTCGGGGTAGGCCTCGATGCGGGCGAGCAGCCCGCGCAGGGCGCCGTCCAGGGCCATGGACGCCACAGCGAGCGTTCGGACGCCGGACAGGCCCGAGACCGCCAGTTCCTCGGTGGCCGCCTGTGCCGAGGCCCGCGCGCGGATCACCGCCTCCAGCGTGGCGCGCTCGTGCTCCATGTAGCCGCGCACCGTCTCGACCAGGTTGGGGATCAGGTCATGGCGGCGCCGCAATTGCACGTCGATCTGCGACAGGGCGTTGCGGGCACGCACCTGGGCCACGGCCAGGGCGTTGTAGAGCGCCGCAAGCAGGATCACCACGGCCAGTCCTGCCGCCAGCGGTACCGAGATCCACGCCACGTCCGCGCCCGAGGCGCCCAGCAGCATGGCGGATCCCGGAACCATGGCTTCAGGCATCCACGCGTCCAAGCCGCGTTCCAACCAGTTCGGCCACATGCTCGATGGCTCCGGCCAGATCATCGTTCACCACGAACGCGTCATACACGCCGTTGGCGCGGGCGCGGGCCATTTCGAGCTGGCTCTCGGCGAACCGGCGCTGGATGGCGGTCTCGTCCTCGCGGGCCCGACTGCGCAGCCGCTCCAGCAGCACCTGCTCGCTGGGCGGCAGGATGAACACGCCCAGCATGTCCGGCACGCGCGCGTGCACCTGCTCGGCGCCCTGCACGTCGATGTCCAGCACCACCAGTTCGCCTTCGGCAAGCCACGACTCCACGGCGGCGCGCGGCGTGCCGTAACTGCTGCGACCGAACACCGTGGCGTGCTCCAGGAACGCGTCGTCGCGCACCATGGCCGCAAAGCTGCCCTCGCTGATGAAGTGGTAGTCCACGCCGTCGCGTTCGCCCGTCGAGGGAGGGCGCGTGGTGCAGCTCACGCTGAAGTGCCCGCCGAAGCGGCGGATGAGCTCGTGGGCGATGGTCGTCTTGCCGACACCCGAGGGTCCACTGAGCACCAGAAGCAGGCCGCGAGCCATGGTTCGATGCTACGGCGCGGGGACGCTGTCGCAAGCCACGCCGGTGGAGGGCGCCAGCCAGCCTCGGTGCCGGTACCAGGCCACGGCGTCCAGGGCGCTTGTCCGCAGCGGTCTCGGCGTCAGGCCCAGTTCAGCAAGCGAGGCCGAGGGGTCAAAGTGCATGCTGCGGCGCGTGAGCCGCACACCAGTCACCGTGGCCAGTGGCTGGCGATGCGTGACCAGGTCCGCCCACCGCTCGCTGCACCAACCCACGGCCAACGCCAGCGCGTAGGGCACCTGCAGACGGGGCGGCGTTCGGCCAAGCACCTCGCCCAACAGGGTCAGCCAGTCAATCAGCCGAACGTTGTGGGCGCCGATCAGGTAGCGCGTGCCGGGTCGCCCGACCTGCATGGTGCGATGCAGGCCCTCGGCCGCGTCGCGAGCGTCGATCAGGTTGAATCGGCAGTCGAGGTAGGCGGGCATGGCGCCGCGCGCAAACGCCAGGGCCATGCGCGTGGGCGGGGTCTGCCGGTGATCACCCGGACCCACGGGAAGCGTGGGACTGCAGACCAGCACCGGCGCGCCCTGCTCGGCCAGCTGCAACGCCGCGCGCTCGCCGTGAAACTTGCTCAGGCAGTAGGGCCCCAGCATGTCGCCTTCCTGGAATCTGGCGCGCTCCACGGCGCCGCCGTGACGCGTGGGCGAGGTCAGGATGCTCTCGGTGCTGGTGAAGAGCACGCGCGTGGCGCCCTGATCCAAGGCGGTGCGCATCACCTGCACGGCGCCGCGGTGGTTGATGGCGTCGAAGCCGGCACGATCGCGCCGCCAGAGGTTGGGATCCGCCGCCAGGTGATAGACGTGCCTGCAGCCGCGGGTGGCTTCACGCACGGCCTCGGCATCACGAATGTCGCCGCGCATCAGCTCGATGCGGTTCAGCGGCAGGTGATCCACGCGGGCCTGCGGGTGTTCAAGCACGCGCACGGGGTGGCCCTCCGCCAGCAGCCGCTCGACCAGATGCGAACCGATGAAGCCCGCACCGCCGGTGACCAGGTCGATCATGCCGAGCCCCGCGGCAGGGCGGCGGCCAGCGAGAGCAGATGCTCTCGCGACGGTGCCAGTCGCTGCACCGAGATGCGGGCTTCCATGTCCAGCACGGCGCGGTTGATGGGAGCGGGGGTTTGGCCCGCAAGCCGGACCAGGTGCCCGTTGTAGGCATCCACCTCGGTGCGCCCCGATCCCATGTCCGGCCGCATGGAGCAGTAGGTGCCGCGCAGCGACGGACGAAAGAACACGGCCATCAGCTGGGGAAGCAGTGGGGTGGCCAGAATGCGCATCACGGTGTCGGGGTGAAAGGGGCCGATGCGCTCCAGCCGCTCGCCAGCGCGGCACAGGATGCGGTGGTTCTCCTGCAGCAGGGCAAAGAACAGCCGGCGGGCCAGTGGTTCGGTGATCAGCGCCGCGTTGTCCACGCCTGCCGCCGCGGCCAGCGGCGAGATGGCCGCGTTGTACATGAGCTTGGTGGCCTTGAACGGCAGCACGCTCTCCACGTAGTGCACGCCGAAGAGACCGCCGCGCGCCAGGCCGCTGGCCAGTTCGTTCAGGTGCGCCGTGTCGGCGGTGTTGCATGCCCGGCGCGGACCAATGTGCAGATCACCCGGGCGTGTGATGCTCGCCACGGGCCGATCCGCCGGGCACATGGACACGAACGAGGCGATGGCTTCGGTGGGGTGTGGCTGCCGCTCCAGCAGTTGGTCGTAGCCGTTCTGCACCGGCACCAGCCGCTGCACCGAGCGAAGCCGCTGAAGAACCGCCGGATTGTCGAAGGTCTTGGTGCACAGCAGCACTGGCGCATCCGCGGGGGGCTGCCACTCGGCAAAATCCTGCACCTCGGGCCGGCGCGTCGGTCGACCTTGCAGCGTCATGCCGTCACGGCGGGCGGCCTCCAACTTGGCGGGGTTCGACTCCACCAGCGTGACCTGCCAGCCGGCATGGATCAGGCTTTCCGCGACCGCGATGCCGATGCCTCCCGCTCCAAGGATGTGGGCTTTGGTACCCATGAAACCGCGAATCTACGCCTGTGGCGGCCAACGCATGGGGATCGTTCATCCTTGGCGGTGATCCGGATTGTCCCGATGTCTCGCGGTCATTTGGCGGCCGCGTTCGGATTGCTGGCTTGTCTTGCGATCAGATTGAGGCAGAATATGGGCGATCTTCATTCCGGAGGCCATGCCATGACACGCAAGCAGGTTTTCACTCGCCGGGGTTCCAGTGTGGGCCACGTGGTACGCACGGTGGTCGCGATGGCGATCGTGGGTTTGACCGCGGTTGTGCGTGCCCAGACCCCGCCGTGCTCATCCGACCTGGACGGTGATGGCGTGGTGACTGGCGGTGATCTGTCGGCGGTTCTGTTGGCGTGGGGTCCATGCCAGGTGGGCGAGGGGTGTGCTGCGGATCTGGACGGTGATGGCGTGGTGACTGGCGGCGATCTATCGGTGATTCTGGTGAACTGGGGTCCGTGCGCTGGTCCGGCCTGGGCCACGGTGCTGGAGTGGGCGCCGGACCCGGCGGTGATCTACGACTCGAACCTGCGGGCGGACATTGCCGCCACCAGTCTGCCGTGGCGGGTGCGGGACAACGGCACGGGCATCGAGATGGTGCTGATTCCGTCGGGCGTGTATCAGCGAGGGTGCAGTCCTTCAGATCAGTACGGTTGTTCAACGCGAGAAAGCCCAGTGCACCAGGTCACGCTGACGCAGGCCTTCTACATGGGCCGCACCGAAGTGACGCAGGCGCAGTGGGTGGCGATGATGGGGAGCAATCCGAGTGGATTCCAAGGCGGCGGTTCTGAAGCGCCCTCAAGTCAGGCGCCCAACCGCCCGGTGGAGCAGGTCAGCTGGAACGACATTCAGCCCCTCTGCACCGCCACCGGCATGCGGCTGCCCACCGAAGCGGAGTGGGAGTACGCCTACCGGGCTGGCACCACCACGGCATTCCATGGCTGGTCGGCGAACCCCAACGGCACGAACGATGACAGCCAGTTGGGCACGATTGCGTGGTTCAGCAGCAACAGCGGCAGCCAGACGCGGCCCGTGGGCGGCAAGGCCGCCAACGGCTTTGGGCTGTACGACATGGCTGGCAACGTGCAGGAGTGGTGCCAGGACTGGTACGGCACCTATGCGTCAGGTGCGCAGACCAACCCGACGGGTCCCGGTAGCGGCAGTTTCCGTGTGTTGCGCGGCGGCTTCTGGCTTCAGGATTCTGGCATGAGCCGCGGGTCATCCCGAAATGACGCCTCGCCCGGCTACCGCCGCAGCAACGTCGGGTTTCGAGTCGTGAGGAATCCGTGATTCCCTCTCCCTGTCCGCTCCCGTTCTGAACACCGCGCGCCTGAACCCCACGTTCATGCCGTCCACGCCCGCTGCGCACAACGGGTGTGAGCCTTGGTAGCCATACTTTGTTGAGGCTGCCTGCACACAGCAGCTGGTGCCAGGATGGCCGCCGAGTCATCCGCCTCGGAGCCACCATGGTCACCGGCCCGCACCTCCCTGCCGACCCTGCAGCCAGTGCTGGTACATGCGCGCTACGGTCTTGTCGGGCAGGGCGGTGCGCC
>JBJOGW010000033.1:0-8118 GCA_046048055.1 Planctomycetota bacterium | reverse complement strand
GTCCCCTCACCGCACCGTCTGGCGGTGACTGGGCGACCGCTCCGGTCACGACGCCGGAAAGCAGGCATGCCGAGGCGAGTCCGGTGGTGACCAGACGAAGCGGGAGGGGGGGACGGCGCCTCAGTGATCCTGACATGATGACCGCAATCCTTTGCTCGAGCGATCCGCCATCGCCCATGGTGCATGCCTGGTCCGGCGTGCGGAACGCCGATCCTGCCAACGACTCCGCCGCCGCCACGAGGCAGGCGCCGTACTCACGGGGCGAAGCCCCACATGTGCCCATGACGAGCGCATCGCACGCAAGCTCTTCGGACGACCTGAGTCCGCGCCGCGCGATCCACGCGAGCGGATTCCACCAGAGCCACGCCACGACCGCCCAGTCAAGCCAGCGCACCAGATGGTCGCGACGGCGGATGTGCGCAAGCTCGTGCATCAGGATCAGGCGGAGGCGTGCGGCGTTGGCGTCGGCGAGCAGGGTCCCAGGGATCACGATCACTGGTCCCCGGAGGCCGCTCCACACGAACGGAACGGCATCAGCACGGGTCGTGAGGACGGTGAACGTGCGCCGGATGCCGAGCTCGTCGGCCACGGATCGGGCGAGACACAGGGCCGCCGGTCCCGCAGGCATGCACTGCATCAGCACGCCACGGCGGAAGCGCGCGATACGCGTGAGGGAGATCGCGATGATGAGCACCGTGCCGGCAAGCCAGATCGCACCGGCGAGCAGCCAGGGATCGATCGGGGTACCGGGGCTGGGGCGCGCCTCGAGGGCTGCGGCAGCGGGGGGTTGGACGACGGCGGGCGGCGATTCTCCCTGTCTCCCGGCCGCGGCTTGCCGGCCGCCATCCGCCGCCGCTTCCCCGCCAGCGTTCGAAGCCGGCACCGATGGCGGCAGTGACGATCGGCCCTGCTGATCGGGCATATCGGTGATCTGGGCAAGCGGCGATATCGCGCACGTCGAGTCGCCCCGTTGCTCCGCTGGCGCGATCCGCCCTTCCCGCTCGTGCTGGCCGACCGCAGGGAAAGCCGTCGGCCGCGGCAGGGGAATGCTGACGGAGAGCCACGGCAGCGCCGCGATCGGCGGCAGGACGAGCCGGACCATGACGAGCACCCACGCGACGTGCGCGAGCGACGGGTACCGCCGCCGCCGGCCGAGCATCCAGGCCAGAAATGCCAGGGGAATGGCCAGCAGCGTGTTTCCGAGCGCGTACTCGAGGAACAGCGCGCTCACGACGCGCTCCCGCCGAGGATCTCACGAAGGCGTCGGAGCTCGGCGCGACTCAGGCGCTTCCGGCCGATCAAGTGCGAAAGCAGCGGCGCGATCGATCCGCCCGTCAGCCGGTCGACGAGCGACTCGAGTTGCGAGCCCGCGTACTCCTCGCGGGAAACCCGGGCGGCGAAGACGGCAGCCGGCCCGCCTCTCTCGCGCCGCACGAAGTCCTTGTCCTCGAGGCGCTGCAGCAACCGCTGCACGGTGCCGTGCTGGGACCGGTCCGACTCGCCGTAGAGCCGGTCCTGGATCTGCCGGGCGCTGAGGCCGCCGCGGTCCCAGAGCAGTTCCATGACGGAGAGTTCGGCGTTGGCCAGCGGAGATGCGGACATGGAGGGATCTCGGGCGACCGGGACGGCCGCGGTACGACACGAGGTCGTTCAAGGTACGACTTCCCGTCGTACAGGTCAAGCCTCGTCGGGGCCCGGGCCGGTGGGGGCGAGCTCAGCCTGCCGCGGCGCGCGACCGATCGAGCCGCGCCCGGACCTCCGCGATCCTCGCTCGCTCGGCCGTCATCATGAAGCCGTAGACCGCTCCGACGATGCCGAGGGTCGACCCGCCGACGCCGCCGACGATTCCCCAGAAGCCGCCGACATCGGGGAACCACGTCGCCAGCGCGAAGACGCCGCCGAGGACGAGCGGGGCGGCGACGCCGTTCAGCCAGAACATGCCGAGGATGCGGCGACGCCGCTGTCGGGCGTAGAGCGCCGCGAGCTCGGCGGACCCGGCGGCGTCCATCGGCTCGGGCTCGCGCAGCATCGAGCGCAGCACCACGGGCAGCCAGAGGAGGCCGAGCGGCGCCATGCACGAGACACCCAGGAAGACCATCCACTGGATGCGCTGCGCGGTGGCTGCCGCCTGGTCGCCCGGGCCGGCCGACTCGATCGGGAACGGCATCAGTCCGCGTGCCGCGATGGCTGCGGCGCCGGCGACGCTGGCGACCGCGGCAATCGCCCACATGCCGCGCGTGACGGGGTTCAGGCGCTCTCGGTTCACCAACATTGCGGTGCGAACCGCGGCCGACGTCTGAGCATCTGGATACGGCCGATGACGATGATTTCGGTCTGACATGGGACTCCCTTGTTCGTTGATTGCCTGTGCGTGGACTACGCCTCGGCCCAGAGGCGGGCGAGCTGCCGGTTCACGATCGCCTCGACGGTCTCGCGAGCCAGACCCGCGATCTTGGCGTCGGTCAATGCCGCCGCAATGCCCGCCTCGATGCGCTTGCGCTCGTCGGTCTTCGGTCCCGACGGTCGCTCGACCGTGGCGATCACCACCGTGCCTCGGCCGCGCGTCGAGGCAAGCAGGCCATCATTCGTGAGCTCGCGATAGGCCCGGGCGACCGTGTTCAGGTTGATGCCAAGGTCGGCGGCCAGTTGCCGAACGGGTGGCAGTTCATCGCCCTTCGCCAGCGTTCCCGCGGCGATCAGGCCGCGGAGGCCGGCCACCAGCTGATCGTGAATCGGCACCGGGCTGGCGAGCGAGATCGAGAGCACATGGCAAAAGTATCATACGTTGCGACAATTGCAAGAATACCTTCGGCAGGTCAGATGCGCGGGTGCATTCCGATGCTGCATCCCGCGACGCCCGCCGGCGAACCCCGCTGCATGACCACCCCGCCGCCGGACCATCGAACCGTGATCGTGACCGGCGCCACCGGCTACATCGGAGGGCGGCTGGTGCCACGGCTGCTGGACGCCGGATTCCGTGTTCGATGCCTGGTCCGCGAGCCGCGCAAGCTGGATGCCCGCGACTGGCGCAGGCATCCGGCCGTCTCCGTGCACAAGGTCGACCTTGGCGATGCGGCGGCGGTGGCCGAGGTGATGCGCGGCGCCGAGGCCGCCTACTACCTGGTGCACTCGATGATCGTGCATGGGTCGGCGTACCAGCAGGCCGATCTTGACCTGGCGCGCAGTTTCGCGCGGGCCGCGCAGCAGGCAGGCGTCGGGCGCATCATCTATCTCGGCGGCCTCGGGGAGATGGGACCAAGCCTCAGCAAGCATCTGACCTCGCGCCGCGAGGTGGAGGGAGCGCTGCAATCGTCCGGGGTGCCGGTGACGGTGTTCCGAGCGGCCATGATCATCGGCTCGGGCTCCGCGAGTTTCGAGATCCTGCGGTACCTGGTCGAGCATCTTCCCGTCATGATCACGCCGCGGTGGGTGAGCACGCTTTCGCAGCCGATCGCCGTGCGGAACGTGCTTCATGACCTTGTGACATGTCTCGACGTGCCGGAGACCGTCGGCCGCACCCTCGACATCGGTGGGCCGGAGGTGCTGTCGTACCTGGAGCTGATGCGCATCATGGCCGATGCCCGCGGGCTTCCGCGGCGGCTGGTGCTGCCCGTGCCTGTGCTCACGCCGCGCCTGAGCTCGCTCTGGATCCATCTGGTCACGCCGGTACCGCACACGATTGCCCGGCCGCTGGCCGAGGGGCTGCGCAACCGCACCGTCTGCCGAAACGACGACGCGGTGCGGCTGATGCCGCAGCACCTGCTCACCATGCGTGAGGCCATCGATGCGGCGCTGGGCCGCCGCGCCGAGGACGAGGTGGAGACGGCCTGGAGCGATGCGGGCGTGATTCCCGGCGACCCCGACTGGGCCGGTGGCACCACCTTCACGGATCACCGCGAGAGGCCCGTGCTGGCCGATACGGGCACGGTCTTCGCGACGGCCTCGGCCATCGGCGGCGACACCGGCTGGTACGGCGGCAACTGGCTGTGGAAGCTTCGGGGGCTGCTCGACAAGCTGGCGGGTGGGCCGGGCCTGCGACGCGGGCGCCGCGACCGGCAGCATCTGGAAGTGGGCGATGCGCTGGACTTCTGGCGCGTGATCGATGTGCAACCGGGTCGCAGCTTCGAACTGCGGGCCGAGATGCGGCTTCCGGGCGTGGCCACACTCACGGTCACCGTGGAGCCCGCCGCGTCGGGATGCACGCTTGGACTGACCGCACGCTTCAAGCCGCGGGGGCTGCTCGGCATCCTCTACTGGTACGCGGTGCTTCCCCTGCACGGCATCGTGTTTGCCGGCATGCTGCGGGGCCTGCAGCGCGCGGCGGAGCGGGCCGCTCGCGGTTCAGGTACCGCCAGGCATCAGGAACTCGGCCAGTGAGCTGCCTTCCGCTCCCGGGCCGGGGCCCCCGAGGATGCGCCGCGGGCCTGCTGGTGGGGCTTGACGTGGATCGGCACGGTGTCGATCTTGGGGGCGTCCGAGACGGAGGACGGACCCGCGCCCGCGGGACACCCGACGCCCGCACGCGGTAGAGTCTCGCCCCCATGCCAGCTTCGCTGCCCATCCTCGAGTTCATCGCCGGCAACTATCGAAACTTCAACGCACGCGCCACGCGCGACGCGCTCTTCGCGTGGTGGGATCACCTGCAGGCGGGCGGCCGCATGTACCTGGCCATGGCGGGGGCCATGAGCAGCGCCCAGCTGGGCATCACGCTGGCCCCGGCCATCCGCCAGGGGCTGATCCACGGCATGAGCGTGACCGGCGCCAACCTGGAGGAGTCGCTCTTTCGCCTGGTGGCCCACGACAGCTACAAGGATTTCCCCGAGTACCGCTACTTCACCAAGAAGGACGACACGCGCATCCTGAAGCAGCGCATGCGGCGCGTGACCGACACCAGCATTCCCGAGGATGACGCCTTTCGAGCCGTGGAGAAGGTGCTGGTGCCGATGTGGAAGAAGGCGAGCCGCGAGGGCGAGCGTCGCTTCTGGCACGAGTACTTCTACGAGCTGGTGGGCCGGCTGCCGAAGTCGAAGTTCGAGAGCGATCCGGGCGCGTGCTGGCTGCTCGAGGCCGCCAAGGCAAGGCTGCCCATGGTGGTGCCCGGCCACGAGGACAGCACCTTCGGCAACATCTTCGCCTCGCACGTGAAGTTCGGCGACTGCGATGCCGGCATCGTGAAGAGTGGCATCGAGTACATGGCGCAGTTCTACGACGACTACCGGCGGCTCTCGACGGGCCGCGGCATCGGCTTCTTCCAGATCGGCGGCGGCATCGCCGGCGACTTCCCCATCTGCGTGGTGCCGAGCATCAAGTACGACCTGCAGGCCAGGGTGAAGCCGTGGGCGTACTTCTGCCAGATCAGCGACAGCACCACCAGCTACGGCAGCTACTCGGGTGCCACGCCCAACGAGAAGATCACCTGGGACAAGCTGACGGAGCGCACGCCCATGTTCGTGATCGAGAGCGATGCGACCATCGTGATGCCGCTCATGCTGCGGGCGCTGCTGGAGGCCAGGGCCAATCCCGCTGCCGCCGAGCGGATCATTCGGGCCAGCCGTGCGGAGAGCCGGAAGTCGCTGGCCCGCACGCGCTGAGCGGTCGGCGGTGGGAAGCCGACCTACGATCTCCGCCGCGTGCTGGACACCGCGTATCACGAGATTCACCTGCCTGGATCGCTCGAGGAAGCGGGCTTTGCCTACGGACGCGCCTGCAGCGACCTGCTCCGTGGCGAGCGGCTGGACCGCTATCTGCGGGACATGATGACCCTCAAGCGGACCGATCCGCACCACCTGGCCATGCATGCGGCGGCGTGGGCGGCACGTCTCCCCGTGCACTTTCAGCGTCAGATGCACGCGATGGCTCACGGTGCTGCGGTGCCGATGGCATCGGTGCAGCAGTTCCTCTACGCGGACATCGCGGTCGCCGCGGACACCCCGTTGGCCGGCGAGCGGTCCCTGGTCTCGGCCGATGGTCCGATGTGCTCTGGCGTGGTGGTGCATGATCCCGAACCGTGGGTCGCGCGAAACTGCGACTGGTACCAGGCCACGCTGCAGCGGGGCACGGCGGCCGTGTTCCATGCCGTGCCACACCGCATTCCCTGCGTGGCCATGGGCCTGATGGGCGACATCGACGCCGACACCGGCATGAATGCCGAGGGTCTCTGGCTGCACATGCACACGCTCCAGGCGGCCGATGAGCCGCGGGCGGGCGTCTCGTGCATCTCGTGGCTGTTCTGGATGCGCGAGGCTCTGGAGACCTGCAGCAGTCTGGACGAGCTGGAGCGGTTCATCGGTGCCACCGGCCGTGATCGTGGCGTGCTGCTCTTTGCCGTGGATGGCCGCCGGGGCGAGTCCGTGATCTTCGAGTGTTCGCGAGGCGGTTACCGCGTGGTGAAGCCATGGTGCGTGGCGGGACGCGCCACCCTGGTGGCCACGAATCACGCGCACGCCAGACATCCTGCGCCCGAGGAAGCGGCGCAACGCGGTCGAAGCGCGGCGGGCAACGGAACCATCAGCCGCTGGTGCCGCCTCCACGCGACACTTCAGGACAGCACGCACGGGGACAACCCGGCTGGCCTGATCTCGCTTCTCGCTCAGGAGGGCGTGGAGATGCGGCCAGGGCGGGGGAGCGAGGCCTTGCGCACCATCTACGCCGCCGTGGCCATGCCTTCACGGCACCGGGTCTGGTTCGCATCGGGAGCGTGCCCCGCGGCCAGCACCGGAACGTGGCGATCCGTTCGCATGCCCTGGGCGTGATCAGCGACCGCGGCCATCCGGGCTTCGGAGCCGAGCCGGCGCGCCGCTGCCCGCGGCACGCAGCCTGGCCCGGTCCACGCCCGTCTCCCCCGGCTGGTGGCCATGCTCGCGCAGCACCTCCACCACGTGGTCATCGGAGACCTGGGCGAACGAGCCGAAGAACGAGCCGACGGTGGCGAAGTCCGATGCCTCCACCAGCACCACGGCGCGGTCGCAGTGTCGTCGCAACTCGGGCATGCGGTCCCGTGGAGCCACCGGCGTCGCCATCACGATCTCGCAGGGATTCTGGGCACGCACGCACTCCATGGCGGCGATCATGGTCGATCCCGTGGCGATGCCGTCGTCGACCACGACCACGCTGCGACCGGTCATGGTGGCCTGAGGACGGACCGTGCGATACAGCGCCTTGGCTCGATCGATCTCCGCGCGCTGCACCTTCTTCTCGGCCTCGATGTGAGCCTTGAGCACCTCCGTGGGGTGCCTGGCATGAGGCTCCAGCTGCACCTCGCCATCCTCGCGGATGGCTCCCAATGCCAGTTCCGGCTGGCTGGGTGACCGGAGCTTCCGGGCCAGCACCACGTCCAGTTCGGCGTGCAGCGCCTGGGCGATGGGCCATGCCACGTCGATGCCGCCGCGGGGCAGGGCAAGCACCAGCGGATCGGTGAGCGGCATCGATCGGAGTCGCTCGGCCAGTTGGCGGCCGGCATCGGCACGATCCTGGAAGGCGGCTGTCGTCATCGCAACCCCGCACGGTTGAGGTGGGTGACGAACCATTCCTTCGCCAGATCGCAGACCATCTCCATGGTGCCGGGCTCCTCAAAAAGATGGCCCGCGTGCGGCACCACGTCCAGTCGCTTCACGCACTGCAACTGGGTGAAGGCCTGCTGGTTCAGGGCCAGCACGTCACGATCGTCGCCGCCCACGATCAGCAGCGTGGGCGCGCCCACGCGGTCAAGCCAGAAACTGGCCAGGTCGGGCCTTCCGCCGCGGCTGACCACGGCATGGATGCGCGGCTCACGCGCTGCCGTGACCAAGGCGGCGGCCGCGCCCGTGCTCGCCCCGAAGAGGCCCATGGGCAGCCGCATGCCGTTTGTCCTGGCCCTGCACCAGCGGCAGGCGCCCGCAAGCCGGTCCGCCAGCAGCGTGATGTCGAAGGCGTTGCCGCGGTCCAGGGCTTCCGAATCGGTGAGCAGATCGAACAGCAGCGTGCCCAGCCCGGCCCGTTGCAGGGACTCGGCCACCCAGCGGTTCCTTGGACTGAAGCGACTGCTGCCGCTGCCATGGGCGAACACCACCATGGCCGAGGCCCCCTCGGGAAGCGTGAGCAGGCCGGGCAACGTCTGGCCGGCGGCGTTCACCGCCACCG
>JBJOGW010000032.1:0-16968 GCA_046048055.1 Planctomycetota bacterium | reverse complement strand
CGGCTGCTGGGTGTCGCGCGTCTTCTGGAGCAGGATGCGGCGTGGGCCCGCTCGACCACGCTGACCGATCCCACGGACCCAGCCATGCTTCGCCTGCTGCCCGCCGGATCAGGCTGGGAGGTGGTCCGGATGTCGAATCCCGCCACGGCCATGGAGGCCGCTGATGGCACGCCCATGCGTCGCGTGTTGGGTACCGGCGTGGCAGGCTTTGCGGACGGCGTTCGGGTGGAGGTGGACGCTGGAGCGACGGATCCGATTCGATTTGAGGCCTTTGGTGGAGTTGCATCCGGACCTACCGAACTGAGATTGGTATTACAGGACTTTGTATCGGTATGTCTTATAATATTTGATCCTTTGACAGGCGAGATGTCCGTTTCCTGGCCGGAAACCGCTTTGGGCAATCCATGAACCTGTGACGCAGGTTCCGGGCGGATTCGACCGAAAACAGGGGCGGTGATGCCCCACTTCCTCCAAGCGCGAGGGTTGCCAGCGGTGCTTTCGCTCCTGATCACGGGTGCGATGGCGATGTCGCAGGTGGCGACCACCCCCGCTCCCCCGACGCCGGACGTGCCGACCGAGGCCCCGCCGGCGGCAGCCGAGCCGCAAGTGAGCGTGTCGGAGCACGGCACGGTGACGTTGGCCGCGCAGGGCATCGAGATCACCAAGCTGCTCGAGCTGCTGGCCATCAAGAGCCAGCAGAACATCGTGGCCAGCGAGAACGTGAAGGCTCAGGTGAGCGTGAGCCTGTACGACGTTCCGATCGAGCAGGCGCTGGACGCGTTGCTCACCGTGAACGGGCTGGTCTGGGAGCGCCAGGGACCCTTCATCATGGTCTACACCCGCGCCGAGAAGGAGGCGCTGGACAAGGCCAAGATGAAGCGCGAGCCGCGCGTCTTCACCCTGCAGTTCCTGTCGCCCGACGATGCCCTGACGCTGGTGAAGCCGCTGCTCTCGGAGGGTGGCACGGCGGTGTCGCTCGGAAAGGTGGAGCCCGGTTTCGAGCCGACCAACAGCAACGGTGGAAGCGACACCTACGCCTTCGCCACCCGGGTCCTGGTGAACGACTTTCCCGAAGTGCTTGAACACGCCCAGCGGATCCTGCTGGAGGCCGACGTGCAGCCGCAGCAAGTGCGGGTGGAGGCGACGATCCTGGTCGCAGACGTGAGCGAGGAGGACGCGTTCGGCCTGGACATCTCGGTCGTGGGGCAGATCGACTTCTCCCGGGTGGCGGGCGGACCCATGGCGGCATTCTCCGGCCTGAAGAACAACGCGCTCGGCGAGGGCTATCCCGATCCCGTGCCCGCCTCCGCCAGCGCCGCATCCCTGTTCCCGGCCACCGAAGCCGATCCCACGCTGAAGATGGGCGTGCTGACCAACGACGTGGCCATCTTCCTGCAGATGCTGGATGACGTGCGCAACACGACCGTGCTGGCGCGGCCCACCGTGACCGTGCTGAACCGCCAGAAGGCGCAGGTGAACATCGGTGCCAAGGTGGGCTACCTGAGCACCACCCAGACGCAGACCAGCACCACCCAGGAGGTGCAGTACATCGACACGGGGGTGAAGCTCACCTTCAGGGCGTTCATCAGCCCCGACGGCATGGTGCGCATGGAACTGGCTCCGTCGATCGTGGGCGCCGAGTACAAGACGGTGAAGTCGGTCACGGGCACCGGCACCGGCGACGTGCAGATTCCCAACCAGACCAACCAGGAACTGCGCACCAACGTGCGCGTGAAGAGCGGGCAGACCATCGTGCTCGGCGGCCTGTTCCGGGAGGAGACGGTGACCAAGAACCGCCAGATTCCGGTGCTGGGTGACATCGTGCCGGGGGCGTTCAGCGGCCAGGCGGACAAGACGGTGCGACAGGAGGTGATCTTCCTGGTCACACCCACCGTGGTCGAGGACCCCAAGAGCGCCATCGACGGCGACCAGGCGCTGAAGGTGGTCGATGCCGTGCAGGTGGGTGCCCGGGCCGGACTGCTCCCCTTCTCGCACGCCCAGATGGGTGGCAACTACCAGCTGAAGGCCCTTGATGCCTGGCGGAACGGGGACCGCGACATGGCTGGCCTCTACGCCGACCAGGCGATCCGGGTCTCGCCGAGCCTGCCGAGCATGATGGAACTGCGCGAGGACATCCGCGCGGACCAGAGCGCGGCATGGCGAAGCAATCTGGACTCGCTGCAGATGCTCCCCGACTACATCCGTCGAAACGGCATGGTGCTGGGATTCCCGCCCGGGGTGCCGCAGCACCCTGCCCCCGACCACACCGAGTCGACCGAGGACGGTGCCGGCGCTCCCGACCTGCCCGCCGCAACGCCTGCAACCCAGGAGCCCCTTCCATGAAGCGACTCGCCTGCTGGAGCGTGCTGACGTTCCTGATCGCCTGCGGAACGCCGAAGTCCCAGCAGGTGCGCATGGACGCGAGGGACCGATTCGATCGCGCCAACGCGCAGGTGGTGTACGACCAGGCGGTGCAGGCATTCCATGCCGGGCAGTTCGAGACGGCCCTGTCCCACGCGGACAAGGCAATCGCGCGGTTTCCCAGGGAGGGCTCCTATCAGCTGCTGCGAGGGCGGATCCTTCTGGAAATGAAGCGCGTGGACCTGGCGCAGGCCAGTTTTCTCGAAGCTGCCGAACTTGCCCCGACCAGTGCCGAGCCCCACTACTACATGGGCATCGTGCTGCAGCGATGGCACGAGCTGGACAAGGCGGCGGAGTCCTATCACCGCGCCGCCGAACTGGATCCATCGCAACTGCAGTACGTGGCGGCGGAGTGCGAGACGCTGCTCTTTCTGGGGCGACTGGACGACGCCCAGCGGCGCCTCGACGAGGTGCAGCGACAGTTCGAGTTCAGTCCGGTGCTGGATCACGTGCGAGCGGACCTGGCAGGCCTGCGAGGCCAGCATGCCGAGCGTGACCAGTGGCTGCAGGCCGCCCGCCTGCGATCGGATCCGTCGCGATCCGCGACGCTGGCCGAGGAGATCGCGATGGTCCGCTTCGAGCGCGGAGACTGGAACGGATGCATCCAGGCGCTGGATGACGAGGCACTGAGCACCCAGAAGGCACGCAGCGACCTGACGCGCCTTCGGGCCCGCTGCCTGCTGATGCTGGATCGGCCGCGCGAGGCGCGAGACCTGATGCTCTCGCTCCGGACCGAGCCGGATGCCGCCGGACGCAATGCGACGATCGTGGGACTTGCCGCCCTGCGTCTTGGTGACGTGAACCGGATGACCGAGGCTGGCCACGTGCTGACGCGAGCCCAGCCTGGGCGTGCCGACGGATGGATGCTGCTTGGCGTGGCGGCGGCACACCGTGGCGACATGGCCGAGGCGCGTCGACTGCTCAGCGAGGCGGCGAGTCGTGAACCGCAGCGTGAGTTGCCGCGGCAGCTGCTTGCCGGGCTGGATCGGCCGTCCGAACCCCTGGAAGGCCTGGCCCGGCTCGGCGACACGCGCTGAGGGCCTGCCCGCGCGGGCTTCGATTTTGAGGTGAAATCGTGGTTGCTCGCGTGTGCAGGCCGATTCACGACGAGGCACGTCTCAAATTCTCCGCGTTTTCGACGCGAATGACCGAGAAAGAGGTCCGTGAGGCGTGAGTCGCGGTGGCTCACCCGCTTCGCTCCTTGGCGGAGCCGAGGCATGCAGGTTCAGCGGGAGGATCCCGCAACGGAGATTCAAGCATGGAAAGCTTCAAGGTGGTCAAGGGCTGGATTCGCGAGTTCGTGGACGTGGCCGTGCTGTTCGTGGCCGTGGGGGTGATGGTGCAGATCCTGTTCGGCAACAACGTGCCCTTCTTCAACAGCGTCACGACGAACCTGATGAACTTCATCACGCAACTGGGCAGCAACGGCCTTGTGGGCCTGATCGCCCTGTTCGTGATCGTGTGGGTGTTCCAGAAGGACCGCGCGCACTGATCCTCGGAAATCGAGGGAATGGAAAGGGGCAGGGCCTCCCATCACGGGAGGCCCTGTCGCTTTGCATGGAACGGCACGGCCGTTGCACTAGCCTTTCCGGCATGATCCGCCTTGCGACGCCACGGCTGCCGGTCGGCTCCAACCCGTTCATGGGCCATGGCATGGAGCGACCCACATGAATCGCGGACCCACGTTCATCTTCGACTTTGACAGCACGCTGGTGGCCGCGGAGGCCCTGGACGAGCTGGCCGAGATCGCCCTGGCCGGCGAAGCGCGACGCGACGCCCATCTGGCCCGCATCCGCGAGATCACCGCCATGGGCATGGATGGACGCATGAGCCTCGAGCAGAGTCTCTCGGAGCGGCTGGCCATGCTCTCCATGCGGCCGGAGATGCTGCCGCCACTGGTGGAACGTCTTGCCGACCGCTTTGCGCCGAGCATCTGGCAGGGTCGCCAGCGGCTGTCCGCCATGGCGGACCGCGTGTGGGTGGTCAGCGGCGGCTTTCATGAGTGGGTGGAGCCCGTCATCGAGCGTCTCGGGCTGCGAACGGGAAACGTGATCGCGAACCGCCTGCGTCTTGCGACCGACGGGTCGCTGGAACTGGATCCCGCCGCATCCCCGTGCGCAGTGGACAGCGGCAAGGCCACGGCCATCCAGGCGGCTGGGCTTGGGCGACCGCGCATCATGGTGGGTGATGGCATGACCGACTGGCGGGTGCGTGAACTGGGTGCCTGCGAGCGATTCGTGTGCTTCACGGAAGTGGTGCATCGAGCACCGGTCGCAGCGCGGGCGGATGTGGTGGCGGCGAACCTTGATGCCGTGCTTGGAGTGGCTGGAGCGGCAGGCTGAACGGTCCGGGTGCCCGCTCCCCGATGCCGCGAGCGGTCGACTCAGGGCACCGAGGCATCGATGAACACGTCGACCTGCTGGCCCACGTACACAGGGCCATCGGCCTTCTCGACCTCGTAGACCACCACCAGCACGCGCGTATCCACGCGCTCGGTGACGATGCCCTTGAGCGTGGTCTTGGGGATCACGCTTGGCTCGATGCGAACGAACTTGAGTGAGAGCCGGGCCGGTTCGCGGCCTCGGGTGAAGGCTTCCGCCGGCGCCCCGGCCCGCACCCGCGCCGCGTCGTCCTCGTCGACCTGCACGCGGACATGCAGCGGACCGTCACAACCGAGCGTGACCATGGCACTGTCCAGGCGTCCGGCCGTGGCGTACTCGCCCTCACGCACGTCCACCTGCAGCACGATCCCATCCATCGGTGCCCGGACCGTCATGCGGTCCAGGTCGGTCTGGGCCTGGGCCACCGCCGCACGCGCCGCCGCGACATGACGCCGGGCCACCTCCAGATCGGCCTCCCACGCACCACTGCGAAGGAGGTCGAGTTCGGCCCGAGCCCGGTCGAGCTCCGCCTGCGCGGCGAGCATGGCGAAGCGACGCTGCTCCAGATCCTCCACGCTGGCGGCACCCGCCTCGCGAGCGGCCTTCACGCGCTCGAAGGTGCCCGCGGTGCGGTCCGCCTCGACCTGCGCGCTGCGCACACGGGCCTCGATCGGGGGCAGGTCCTCCGGACGGGGAAGGGCCTCGAGCCTCGCAAGGCGCCCCTCCTCGAGGGCCAAGACCGCCTGCTGCGACTGCAGCAGGGCTCGGCGATCGGCGGTCTCCAGCTCGAACAGGGGCTGGTCCCGCTTCACGCGGTCGGCCGGCTTGACCAGCACGCGATCCACGATGCCCGGCAGCGGGCAACCCAGGCTGATCCGCTCGCTCCGCGGTTCCACGATCCCCAGTCCTGCCACCCGCCCATCCGCCATGGAACTTCGTGGCGGCTGGTTCGGGGGTTCGGTGACCTGGCTGGACGGCGTAAGCAGCCACGTGACCGCCACCGCAAATCCGAAGGCGAGCGCCGCAACAAGGGGAATGAGCCGACGGAGAATCATGGCAGGGGTGGAGCGTAGGCACTTTCCGTGGCCACACGACGCTCGGACCTGACCACCATGCCATCGTCCATCTCGGCGATCCGATCGGCGAAGCCGAACACCCGCTGGTCATGGCTGACCACGATGACCACCCGTCCGGGGCGGACCGCGATGCCGCGGAGCAGCTCCATGACATGATGACCTGCGCGGGCATCGAGCGCCGCAGTGGGCTCGTCGCAAAGCAGGAGATCGGGATCATGCACCAGCGCCCGCGCGATGGCCACACGCTGCTGCTGCCCGCTGCTGAGCTGTCGCGGCAGCTTGTGCGCGTGATCCGAAAGTCCCAGCCGATCGAGCATGGCCGTGGCCCGGTCGGTGGCCGCGGCCCAGGACTCGCCGGCAGCGACCAGTGGCACCGCCACGTTCTCGGCGGCACGGAGACCCCAGATGAGGTTGTACTGCTGGAAGACGAACCCGATGCGGCGCAGCCGGAAGTCGAGCAGTTGCCGCGGAGCGAGCGATGCCAGGTCCTGTCCAAGCACCCGGATCGAGCCGCCCTCGCAACGCAGCAGGCCCGCGATGATCGAGATGAGGGTGGTCTTGCCGCATCCCGACGGTCCAATGAGCATGGTCAGCTCGCCGGGGTCCGCGTCGAAGTCCAGCCCGCGAAGCACCGGCTGGCGCACGCCCGCCGACTCGAACGAACGCTCCAGCTTCCGACAGTGGATGCCCTGGCCGTGGAAATGCATGGTTCAGTTCCGGAACACGATGGCGGGATCCGCGGTGAGCACGCGCCGGATCGAGAGGAAGCAGCTGGCCACCACCATCAGGTAGATGAACACACCGGTGCCCACGAACACCGCCACGGGCATGTTCATGCCTCGCAAGCCTCCGGTGCCCGGGCCGAACCACGCGAAGAACAGACTGGCCGCGCCTACACCCAGGGCGAATCCCAGCACCGCCACCATGGAGGCCTGCAGGAAGATCATGGCGAGCACACGTCGGTTGTCGACACCGATCGCCTTGAGCGTGGCGAACTGCTTCACGTTCTCCACGCTGAAGAGATAGAAGGTCTGTCCAACAATGGCCACCCCGATGACCACGCCCATGAGGATGGTGACGCCGAAGAACTCCGCGACACCCGAGAACCGCAGCATCCAGCCGATGATCTCGGCGGCGAAGTCGACGCTGGCACGTGCCTTCAAGCCGGTCTGCCGCTCGATCTCGGACGCCACCTGGCGCGGCGAATGCCCAGGCTCCGACCTGGCCAGCACGAAGCTGACCGTGTTCTCCGTCTCGCGACTCATCCGCACCGCCAGCGATCGGGTGGTGTAGACCACGGTCTGCCCTCCCCACGCGGGCGGTGCCTTGCAGAAGCCGCCGACCACCGCGCGGGTCTGGCCGATCTCGACCTCCACGCCCAGTTCCACCGGCAGATCCGGAAAGTTCTGCTGGTAGCCACTCACGTCGAAGATGACGGCATCGGGTCGCTCCAGGCAGCGGACATCGCCCGCGACCATTCGTGCCGCGGGCGCCCCGATGAGCGTGGCGTCATCCACGCCGATCACCAGCACCGGACGGAAGGACCCCTGCCGCGTGCGGACCATGCCCAGCGCCTGGTAGTACGGAACCGCCCATTGCACGCCGGGCACGGACCGCACCTGGTTCACGACGCCCTCGCGCATGGGATCGGCCAGGTCCAGGATCTCCACGTTGGGCTTCATCACCCAGATGTCGGCGGCGCTGGCCGACTGCACGCCATAGGTGCTGCTGCGCAGCGCGCTCCAGAAGATGGCCGCCTGCTGGCTGATGAGCAGGCTGGCGAAGGCGATGCCCGCGACCAGGGCCAGGTACTTGGCCTTGTCATGGGTGAGCATCGCCAGGGCCACGCGGATCATGAACGGGTGTGTTCGCAGGTTGCGGCCCGCGGGATGCGAGCGGGTATGTTGGCGGCATGCTGGTGCTGGAGAGCCTGGAGAAGCGGTTCGGCGGCATCCAGGCGGTGGATGGGTTGTCGCTTTCGGTTCGACCCGGCGAGATCTTCGGGCTGCTGGGCCCGAATGGTGCCGGAAAGAGCACCACCATCGGCATGGCGATGGGCCTGCTGAAACCGGACGCGGGTCGTGTGCGGGTGGGCGACCTGGGCCCGCCCCGCGATCCAGCCGTTCGCCGAAGCATCGGCGTGGCACCGCAGGCCGAGGCGATCTACGACGAGTTGACCGGCGAGGAGAACCTGCGCTTCTTCGCCAGGCTGCTGGGCGTGGCCAACCCCGCCAGGGCCGCCGCCGAGGCCCTGGAGCGCGTGGGGCTGCTGCCACGGGCCCGCGACCGGGCCCGCACCTATTCCGGCGGCATGCGACGGCGGCTGAACCTGGCGGCGGCGATCGTGCATCGCCCGCCCCTGCTGCTGCTGGACGAGCCCACTGCGGGCGTGGATCCGCAGAGTCGGGCGAGCCTGCTGGAACTGGTTCGGACATTGGCCCGTGATGGCGCCAGCGTGCTCTACACCACGCACTACATGGAGGAAGCCGCCAAGCTCTGCGACCGCGTGGGCATCATGGACCGGGGAAGGCTCCTGGACAGTGGAACCGTGGACGAGTTGCTGCAGCGGCATGGGGCCGAGACCATGGTCTACGTCGAGCGGAACGGCCATGGAACGCAGCGCGTGGCCACGCATGACCCGCTGCAGGAGGTGAGTCGCGCCCTGCAGGCCGGGGACGTGACCGGCCTTCGCGTGGAGCGCCCCGACCTGGAGACCGTGTTCCTGAGCCTGACCGGACGGAGCCTGCGCGATTGATGCGTGCCCTGCTGGCCATCGCGGCGAAGGACCTGCGGTTGCTGGCGCGCGACCGCACCAGCGCATTCTTCGTGCTGGCCTTTCCGCTGGCGGTCGCGATCTTCTTCGGCGCGGTCTTCGGCGCCGGCGGCGCAGGCGAGGCCTCGATCCGGCTTGCCGTGCTGGATGCGAGTGGTGGACCGCTGTCGACGGCGCTGCGGGGTGACCTGGCCGCGCGCCCGCAACTGATGGTGCTTCCGGTGCCGGACGAGGCCATGGGCGAGATGATGGTGCGCCGGGGCCAGGCTTCGGCCCTGCTGGTGATTCCGAATGACTTCGACGAGCGTGGCCGTGATCTGCTGGGGAGCGGGCGTCTGGAGCTGGATCTGCGCGTGGATCCGGCGCGGAACGCCGAGGCCGCCATGCTGGTGGGCACGCTGCATGAGCTGGGATTTCGCACGATGGCCCTGGCCATGGGTGACGCCTCGAATGCACGCCGCATGGTGGAGGGCGGGCGAACTGGCGTGGCGCTCTCGCCGGGCATGTCCGAGGATCGCCGCGAACGGCTTCTGGCACTGCTTGCCGCCGTGGATGACCTGGCGAGGCATGGCGACCTGAACAGTGCTTCCCCGGCCGCAACCCGTGGGACGGGCGACGGTCCGGCCATGCCCCCGCTGATCTCGGTGAGAACCTCGGAGGTGCGGGACCGTCGTGCCGGCCCCTCCAACGCCTATGCGATCACCTTCCCGCAGGGAGCCGCATGGGGACTCATGGGCTGCGTGGTCACGTTCGCTGCGGGACTCGCGGAGGAACGGCGTCGCGGCACCATGCTTCGTCTGGCCACCGCCCCGCTGCCGCTCCCGGCGGTGCTGCTGGGCAAGACCGCGGCCTGCTTCGCCGCAAGCCTTGGCGTGATCCTGTTCCTGGCCGTGGTGGCACGCATGGCATTCGGCGTGCGGGTGAGCGACTGGCGGCTGCTGGTGCTTGCGGCGGCGGCCAGCGCCTTCGCGTTCAGCGGTCTGGCCATGGCATTGGCCAGCTTCTTCCGCACCGAGAGCTCCGCGCGCAGCGCCTGCAACGCGGTGGTGCTGGTTCTGGCGATGGTGGGCGGTGGCACCGTGCCGCTGGCCTTCATGCCGGGGTTTCTTCGCACGTTGAGCGCGTTCAGCCCCTTCAGCTGGTCGATCCTGGCCGTGGAGGGTGCCGTGTGGCGCGGCATGGCACTGGAGGAGGTGCTGCCGAGCATCCTTGTGCTGCTGGCCCTGGGCCTGGCGGGCATGGTGCTTGGACTGGCCAGACTCCGCACCGGCGATCCCTCCACATGAGAACGCGTGGTCGGTGCTGGTGGTGCGGGATGGATCCGGTGTACGTGGACTACCACGACACCGAATGGGGCATGCCCGTCCGTGACGACGAGGCACTGTTCGTGAAGCTGGTGCTGGATGGGTTCCAGGCGGGGCTCTCATGGATCACCATCCTGAAGCGGCGCGCCGGAATCCTGGCCGCCTTCGACGGACTGGATCCGCATCGCGTGGCGCGCTACGGCGCGCGTGACGTGTCGCGGCTGCTGCGAGACGACCGGATCATCCGGAGCCAGGCCAAGGTGCGTGCCGCCATCGGCAACGCGCGTGCCTGGTGCGATCTGATGGACCGTGGCGGGCGTCATGCATTTCGGGACCTGGTCTGGGAGCCCACCGATCACCGCATGCTGGTCAAGCGCCTTCGACGGCGCGGGCAGGTGCCCGCGAGCACGCCGCAGAGCCAGGCTCTCGCACGTCGGCTGAAGGCGGAGGGCTTCGCCTTCTGCGGGCCCGTGATCTGCCACGCGTTCATGCAGGCGGTGGGCTGCGTGAACGAGCATCTGGTGGACTGCTTTCGGCATGCGCAGGTCACGACCGCCGCACGCCGCATGGGGGTGGGTCCGCGCTGAGGCGCGCCAGGCTCACTCGTCGGACTTCTCCTCGGCGGCCGAGTGCATCACGTCCGACGGGCGCTCGGTGATGCGTCCGAGCCTCCACAGCTCGGGCAGCCGCCACGCGACCAGCGCCGTGACCACCAGCGTGCCCACGCCGCCACTGACCACGCTGAAGACCGGCCCCAGCCACGCGGCGACTGCACCGCTCTCGAAGCCGCCGAGCTCGTTGCTGCACTCGATGAAGACGCTGTTGACCGCGGTCACCCGCCCCCGCAGGTGGTCGGGCGTGCGGGTCTGGACCAGCACGTGCCGGATCACCACGCTCACGTTGTCCACGGCGCCCGCGACCAGCAGCGCGCCCATGCTCAGCCAGAACGACGTGCTGAGTCCGAACACCACCATGCACGCCCCGAAGCCCAGCACGCTGCCGACCAGAGCGGGCCCGGCGCGGCGAAACTCCGGCCGCGCCGCCATGAACCCGGCCATGACCAGGGCCCCCATGTACGGCGCGCTCTTGAGCAACCCGAGGCCGAAGGCATCCGTGTCCAGGATGGTGGTGGCATAGATGGGGAGCAGCGCCGTGGCCCCGCCGAACAGCACGGCCAGAAGATCCAGCAGGATGGCCCCCAGAATCGTCCGCTCCCGGATGATGTGATCCAGCCCGGCCAGCATGCCGCGCGGCATGTGCTCGGTGGGCGACCTGGTCTCCACGCGCGGCCGGAGCAGCGACGCGGTGACCGCGAAGATGGCGCAGCCCGCCGACGCGGCGGCATAGACGGTCCAGGTGCGGCCCGTGGCGGCGAGCACGGACCCGGCAGCGACCGGACCACCGATGGCGCAGATCTGGAAGATGGCGCTGTTCCAGGTGACGGCGTTCTGGAAGTGCCGAGGTGCCACCAGCGAAGGCAGCAGGCTCTGCCTTGCTGGCATGTTGAAGGCCCGGACGCATCCACTGAGCACCAGAGCGGCATAGATCGACCAGAGCGGCGCGCCGCGGGCGCTTGCCACCGCCAGCACCGCAGCCACCAGCCCGAATCCCACCTGGGTGGCGGCGAGCAGCCGGTGCCTTCGGACCCGGTCCACCACCACGCCGGCGGGCAGCGCCAGGAGCACCACGGGCAGGGCCCGAGCCAGTCCGACCAGTCCAAGATCCCAGGCGCTCCGCGTGCGCTCCCACACTTCCCAGAGCACCGCGGTGTTGAGCATCTGCAGGCCAAAACCCGCCAGGAGCACGCCAGCGGCGTAGAGCCGGTAGTTGCGGTCCTGCCAGGCGCCCAGCCAGTGCGAGCCTGCGGATGGATTCCCGCCGCTCATGCAGGACGGGAATTCGGCATCAGGCCATCTTCAGGCGATTGCCCATCTGACCGTGGAACGGACGCATGGCATCTCGCGTGTCCACCACCAGCTTGGCGTGCTTGGCCACCATGCCCCAGTCCACCGACGAGTGGGCGGTGGAGATGAGCACCAGGTCGTACTGGGCCAGCGTCTCGGGTGTGCACGGCACGGACTTCATGTGCAGGTCGAAGGCGCGGCCCGCCTTGGTCTGCGGGCAGTGCGGGTCGCTGTAGTCCACCTTGGCGCCGCGGTCGAGCAGCAGGTAGATGAGCTCGAAGCTGGGGCTCTCGCGCACATCGTCGATGTCGGCCTTGTAGGCCATGCCCATCACGAGCACCTTGCTGTCCTTGACCGGCTTGCCGTGGTTGTTCAGGTGCTCCTGCACCCGGTCCACCACGTAGTGCGGCATGGAGGTGTTGATCTCGCCAGCCAGCTCGATGAAACGCGTGAATCGACCATGTTCGCGGGCCTTCCACGTGAGGTAGAAGGGATCGATCGGGATGCAGTGGCCTCCCAGGCCCGGGCCCGGGAAGAAGGGCATGAAACCGAAGGGCTTGGTGGCCGCGGCCCGCACCACCTCCCACACGTCGATCCGCATGGGCTCCAGGATGGCCTTGAGCTCGTTGACCAGCGCGATGTTCACCGCACGGAAGGTGTTCTCCAGGATCTTGGCGGCCTCGGCCACCTCGGCGGTGGAGACCGGCACCACCTCGGCGATGCCCTTGCGGTACACGGCGCTGGCCAGCTCGGTGCTGGCGGGATCCAGGCCACCCACCAGCTTGGGAATGGTCCTGGTGTTGTGGCTCTTGCGACCTGGATCCTCGCGCTCGGGGCTGAAGGCACCGAACACGTCCGTGCCCAGCCGCAGGCCCCTGCCCCGCTCGCCGGCGGCCTTGAAGATCGCCGGCATCATGTCGTCGCGGGTGGTGCCGGGGTAGGTGGTGCTCTCCAGAATGATCAACTGACCCTTGCGGAGGGTCTTGCCGATGGCCTCGGCCGTGGCCAGGATGTAACTGATGTCCGGCTCCTGGTGCTTGCCCAGTGGCGTGGGCACCGCGACGATGATCACGTCGCACTCGCCCAGTCGCCCGAAGTCGGTGGTGGCCTCGAACCGCTTGCTGTCGCGCAGATCGGTGATCATGCTGTCCCCAAGGTGGGCCAGATAGTTCTTGCCTTCCCGGATGGCCTCGGGCTTGCCCGGGTCGATGTCGAAGCCGATCACGGGCAGCCCGCCGCCATGCAGGGCGTGAGCAAGCGGCAGACCCACGTAGCCCAGTCCGATCACGCCCACGCGTGCGGTGCCCTGCTCGATGCGGGAAAGAAGGTCTGCGTGGACGCTGGCTGCGGTGGTGGTCATGGATGCGCTCCTTGGTTCAATGGCTCCGCCGTGGGGGCCGCACTTGAATTCGGCAAGATAGCGTCGTCGCATGAGGCCCAACCGGGACGACGAGCTGGGTGGATCGACCCAATAACAACCGCCACCGTCCGGAGACGGTGGCAGCCCTCGTCCATCCTCGACCTGATTGGAGCGGCGAACGAAGGCCGCGATCTTCTTGAATTGAACACGGAAGTCGACGGCTTGGCAACCTTCCGGGATCGTCCTGACCACCGCATCCACTGCCCAACAATCCGAATCGATTCTCAAAGACCTATAACTGCAGCCATCCGGCCCGATCTTGGGCCCTCCCTGCGATAGCTGAAGCAGAGGTCATGGCGAAGAACGGTGCAGAAATCCGCCGATTCGATCGTGGAACGGGACAAACCAGCCCGAACGGCCTGGATGACGAGTGCTTGCACCAGATCGACCTTGGCCTTGCTGGGCTTTGCCGCGTGTGGAAGCACCGCATTGTGCAAACCGCACGCGTCGAACGCGCGGGCCACCTCGGCCCCCACCTCGAAGGCGTCGGGACCGATGCATGGCCCCACGGCCAGAAGCACCCGATGCGGCGATGCACCCCGCGCGACCATGGCGGCAATGGCCGCGGGCAGCACACCCGCCACCACGCCGCGCCATCCGGCGTGCACCGCAGCCACCACGCCAGCGTGCGGATCGGCCAGAAGCAACGGCGCGCAGTCCGCCACGCGCACCGCCACGCATTGATCCGCATCGGAGGTCACCAGCGCGTCGCCCTCCACGAATGGCGGATCGACCCGCACCGCCTCCGGCTGCCGGTCCGCCTGCACCACACCAGCACCGTGCACCTGCCGGGCGCGCACCAGCACGCGTCGCGGCATGTGCATCGCCGCCAGGAACCTTCGCCAGTTCTCCTGCACGTGCTGCCACGAATCCGGCTCACCGGGCGCCTGGGCCACGCCCAGATTCAGGGTGCCGAATGGCGGACCGCTCACCCCGCCGACACGCGTGCTGAACCCGTGCGGCACGCCTGCCGCGTGCAGCAGCGGCGAACGCAACCACACCACCCCGTCCGGCGACGTGATCCGCTCCAGCGGCATGGGAGCCTAGAGCCCCAGCCGGTCCTTCTTGGACTGGAACTCCGCCATCTCGCGCTTGTTCTGGCTGGCGAGGGGCTGGCCGCTGCGGATGGCCTCCACCTCGAGCCGCGAGAGATGCATGGACTCGAAGTCATAGTCCATGAAGGCCTCGCAGGTGGCGGGCGCCAGCGGCTCGATCAGGCGGTACATGGCGCGGGCGAAGTCCTGGATCTCCTGCTGTGCGTGCCTCTCCATGCGCAGCGACAGGAACCGCAGCGTGTTGTGCAGATCGCACTTCCAGTACCACTCCGTGTAGACGCTCACCGGCAACGCGGCGCGGGCCAGCTCGCGGGCCACCCCGCGCTCGGTCAGGGCCAGGTACGCACGGTAGTTGGCCTCGGCCTTGTCGAGCAGCTGCAGGAATTGCTCGGCTGTTCCGGCGTCGATGGGCTCATCGCCCCCCTGGCGGTTCACCGTGCTCTGCTTGCGCACGCTCTCGGCCGTGGGCCTGTAGAAGCGGTCGGGCACGATGGAGTAGCGGGCGGAGTACTCGTTCACGTTCGCCGTGCGATGCCGGATCCACTGGCGGGCCACGAACATGGGCATGGCCACGTGAAACTTCAGCTCCACCATCTCGAATGGCGTGGTGTGGCGATGACGCAGCAGGTAGCGGACCAGGGTGCGGTCCTCGCTGACCTGCTTGGTGCCCGCACCGTAACTGACGCGCGCCGCCTGCACGATCGCGGCGTCAGCGGTCTGGCCCTGAGGCACCAGCCGGGGCATCACGTCCACCAGCGCGATGAAGCCATGCTGATGCACGGGAACCTGCCAGCGGGCATCGCCCTGCATCAGGTCCACCATCGGACCCTCGGGCTTCACACGCTCGATCGGGGCTTCTGCGGGGGCATGTGGCGGGGACGCCGGACCGGGCGTGGTCGAGGAACTCATGAGGCCATTATGACGGCTTGTCCGCCGTCTGCTCGACCGCGGAGCCTCGGGCCCGGCTGCGCAGCTGCGCGTTCAGCCGGGCCAGCGTGCCGAGGCCCGTGGGACGACCGTTGGCCGCGAGAACGGGCGCCAGATCCGGCGAGGGCGGCCAGTGCACGGTGAGAAGGCGCAGGCCCTCGGCCATGTCCGGTGGTGGCGTCCACCCCGACATGCCCTGGATGGCCTGCTCGGACTGGGGCATGTCGCCGCCGTGTTCGCGGGCGTAGTGCTCGATGGCCGCCACGATCGCCTCCAGCTGCCGGTCCGTGAGCCGCGCCCGCTCGCGCACCCCGGCCGTGATCCAGAAGCCCGAGATGAAGGCCGCCAGCCCCATCACCGCCACGGCGATCACGATGAGGCGACCGGGCCGCCACATCACATCCGCGCGCCTTCCAGGCTGAGCCGGCGGCGCGGACGGCGGGGATCGGCTTCGGGCACCGCCGCCAGCAACCGCTGCGTGTACGGGTGCTGCGGCCGCCGGATGATGTCGTCGCGGCTGCCTTCCTCGACGATCCGGCCGTCGTACATCACCGCCACCCGATCACAGATGTGGTGGATGACGGCCATGTCATGGCTGATGAAGAGGTAACTGAGCCCGAACTCGCGCTGCAGGTCCTTGAGCAGGTTCAGGATCTGGCTCTGGATGCTCACGTCGAGCGCGCTGGTGGGTTCGTCGCAGACGATCAGCGAAGGGTTCAGGGCCAGCGCCCGGGCGATGCCGATGCGCTGCCGCTGGCCTCCGCTGAACTCATGGGGATAGCGATCGGCCGCAGCGGGCCAGAGTCCGGATCGCTCCAGCAGCCGCTCCACCATGTCCCGCAGCTGGTCGCCCTTGGCCACGCCGTGCACCTCGAGTGGCTCACCCACGATCCGTCCCACCCGCATGCGCGGATTGAGGCTGCCGCCGGGATCCTGGAAGATGATCTGCATGCGCCGCCGAAGCAGGCGGAGTTCCTCGCCGCCCATGGCGAGCACGTCGCGCCCCTCGAACAGCACGCGGCCTCCCGTGGGCTCGATCAGCCGCAGCAGCGTGCGGCCCACGGTGGTCTTGCCGCAGCCGGACTCGCCGACCAGTCCGAGCGTCTCGCCCTTGCCAAGCTGGAAGTTCACGCCATCGACCGCCTTCACGTGCCCCACCACCCGCTGCAGGATGCCGCGGCGGATGGGGAACCACGTGCGAAGGTCCTGGACTTGAAGAAGCGGCGCATCCATGGGGGTGGAATCAGTCGGTGGAACGGGGCGACAGCACCACGGGCATCATGGTGCCATCCGGCCGGACGATGGTGACGGGTATCTGCGGCATTCGCTGGCCTCGCAGCATCTCGCGCTCCAGGCGCGTGTAGAAGTCGTCCAGGTTGTTCACCGGAGCCCCGAACGCCTGCACGATGATGGATCCGGGCGGGATCTCGCGGGCCACGCGGCTGGAGGGATCCAGCTGGGCCACCAGCACGCCACGACGGAACGCCACGCCGTGGACCATGGCCTGGTCCGCCGTGCAGGTGACAAGCTCGCGGAAGCCAAGCTGCCGCAGCCCCTCGGCGATGCCGCCGGACGCCACCTCAGGCTCCAGGCGATCGATGACCACGTCCACGCGCTGCACCTGACCGGGCATCTCCCGCCCGAGCACCGGTCGCCAGAAGTCGATCGGAAGCGACTCGCCCGGGCGCCGGCCCGCCACCAGCGCCC
>JBJOGW010000031.1:0-21932 GCA_046048055.1 Planctomycetota bacterium | reverse complement strand
GAAGAGGCTCTCGGCCCGGCCGAGCGGCTTCAGGGACACGTTCACGATCTCGTCGTCGCGGATGGCCATGGCGATCCGGATCGTAGCCGCCTCGGGTAGGTTGCAGGCCATGACCTCCCGCGGTGGGCCGTCCGGCTCGCGATCCAACCACGAGATGCGGATCGGCTACCGCATGATGGGGATCGGCCTCGAGACCACCTCGCAGGTGGCTGCGGGCGTGTTCCTCGGCTGGCTGTTTGACCGCTGGCGGGGGCAGGGGAGCGTGGGCATCGCCGTGGGCGGCGGGCTGGGGGTGCTGGTTGGGGTGGTGTCGCTGGTCCGCAACGCATGGCGCCTCAATGCCCAGCTCGACCGTGCGGCCCGCAAGGAGCACAATCCTTGACCAGGGCTCCGGAGAAGCCGGTTCGTCTGCATCCGACCGCTGCGTTCGGCGGCTGGGCGGCCTCGGCTGCCGTGGCGGCTGGGGCAGCCTGGCTTGGCGGCCCCGCGGGACTGTGGTCATCCGAAGTCGCGATCTCGGCGGTGCTTGGATCCGCGCTGGCCTCGGCCGTGATGCTGGTGGGCCTGCTGGCCATGGCCCCGTGGGGACTGCGGACACCCTCGGAGTGGAGCACCCGGTGGTTGGCCGCAACCGTGATTCGCTTCATCGGAACGCCTTTTCTGGCCCTGTTGCTATACTCCCGCCCCCCTTCGGCGGAGGGTTTCCTTCTTGCCGTGGCCGGCTCGTACCTGCTGTCGCTGGCGGTGGAAACCGCGGTGGTGGCCCAGGGCGTGCTTTCCGCGGTGGGCAACCTGACCCGCGGGTCCGCCTCGAACCAGACCTGAACCCAGCCCATGCTTCTCCTCCTCGCCGCCGGCGACAACCCTCTTGGTCACGTGGTCGACAAGCCCATGTATCAGGTGCACGCGCCCGAGACCTGGAGCATCTGGCGGCTCACGCAGGAGACGGGCGTTCCAGTCAGTTGTGCGGTGATCATCTTCTCGGGCCTGCTGGTCACCTTCCTGCTGTGGCGGGCGGCCAAGGCCATCGAGACCGGTCCTGCCAGTCAGGGCACCGAGCGCTACATCACCAGAGGACGGCTGGGCCAGTTCGTCGAGGCCATCGTGCTGGGTCTGCGGGACCAGATGCTGGTTCCGGTCATGGGCGAGAAGGACACGCGGCGCTACCTGCCCTTCCTGCTGAGCCTGTTCTTCTTCCTGCTGGTGGTGAACCTGTTCGGGCTGATGCCCTTTGCCGACATCCAGCACATGCTCTCGCGCACGCTCATGAAGGCGCCCGAGGGCACCGAGTTCATCCTGTTTGGCGGCACGGCCACGGCCAACCTCATGGTCACCGGCGGCCTCGCCATCATCTGCTTCTTCGTGATCCAGTGGCACGCCTTCCGAGAATTGGGGCTTGGCGGCTGGCTGGAGCACCTCTGCGGCGGCAGCGACCTGGTGCGCGGTCCCAAGGGGCTCTACCTGGTCATCCCCATCATCTTCGTGGTCGAGTTCCTGGGCCTGTTCATCAAGCCCGCGGCGCTTGCCATCCGTCTCTTCGCCAACATGGTCGGCGGCCACACGCTCATGGCCACGCTGCTCATGTTCGGCATGATGGCCGCCAAGGCCGGACTGGGCGGACTGGCGGTCGGCGGCATCACGGTGGCCAGCGGGGCGTTTGCCCTGGTCATCTTCTTCCTCGAGATCTTCGTCGCCTTCCTCCAGGCGTTCATCTTCATGTTCCTCACCGCGGTGTTCATCAGCACCATGAGTCACCACGATGAGGAGCACGGCGAGGGGCACGCCCACGCGGAGGCGCATCACTGAACAAGCCGCCGCGGGCGTCCGCGGCGGACCGGACCTGCGGCATGGTGCCGCACCGATCGACCCTTTCAGGAGAACAGACCCATGAAGACCATGAAGCTCGCTCTCGTTGCCGCCCTCGGCGCCTTCCTGCTCGCCTCCAACCCTGCCGCCGCGGCCGAGGCCACGGGCGGCAACGTCACGGGTCTGGCGGGGCTCGGCGCAGGCCTGGCTGCCGGCCTGGCGGTGCTGGGCGCCGGCTGGGGCATCGGCCGCATCGGTGGCAGCGCCGTCGAGAGCATCGCTCGCCAGCCCGAGATGGCCGGCCGCATCTTCGTGAACATGATCCTCACCGCCGCCCTGGTGGAAGGCGTGGCCCTCTTCGCCGTGGTGGTGGGGCTGCTCGGCTTCAACAAGGTCGGCTGAGTCCGCTGAACGGGCCGCCTCGGTCGCGTGCCGGGGCGGCCCATCCCATCCTCCATCGTGGAGTTCGCCATGAGCCCGTCTCTCGCATCCTTCGTGCTCGCCGCCGAGGGCGCCCAGCCCGAGCTGATCAAGCTGGATCTGCTTCCCGCCGCCACCGCCGTGGTGGTGTTCCTGGTGGCCGTGAGCTTTCTGGCCGTCGTGGTGTGGCCCAAGATCGTGCGAGGCCTGGACGAACGAAACGAGAAGATCCTGGGCGAGATCCGCGCCGCCGAGGCCGCGCAGGCCAAGGCCAAGGCCGCGCAGGAGGAGTTCGAGAAGCGGCTGGACGAGGCCCGTGCCGAGGCCGACCGCACCGTGCGTGCGGCGCGTGCCGAGGCTGAGCGTCAGGCCGAGGAGCTCCGCGCACGTGCCGCCAGGGAGCTGGAGGACATGAAGGCCCGTGCCACGCAGGACCTCGAGGGCGCCAAGCGTGCCGCCCTGAGCGAGATCCATGCGGCGGCGGCGTCCCTGGCCACCAGCGTGGCCGGCAAGATCCTGAAGCGCGAGATCCAGCCCACCGACCAGAAGCGGCTGGTCGAGGAGAGCCTGAGCGAACTCGGCGCACGCTGAGCCAAGGCACGCCCCCATGCCCACCCAGGTCAACGATGTCGCGAAGGTGTACGCCCAGAGCCTGCTCGAGCTGGCGCTGGCCCAGGGTGCCGAAGTCCCCGCCGCGGTGGGCGAGGAACTGGACGCCCTCTGCGAAGTCGCACGCGCCGACGCGGGCTTTCGCGAGTTCCTGGCCAGTCCGATGCTGGAGCGGGCCGAGCGACACGCCAGCCTCGAGCGCATCCTGCAGGGCAAGGCCAGCGACCTGCTGATGAAGTTCGTGCTGGTGCTCAACCGCAAGGGCCGGCTGGGCAACCTGCTCGAGATCGGCGACGCCTTCGACCAGCTGCTGCAGGAGCGCTTCGGCAAGGTCGAGGTGGACGTGTTCACGGTGCAGGGCGGCCATCTTTCCGACGAGGTGACCGCCGCCGTGAAGGCCCGCGTGCAGGCCGCCTTCGGCAAGGAGGCCGTGCTGCACAGTTATCGCGACGCCTCCATGATCGGCGGCATCAAGCTGCGCATCGGGGACCAGCTCATCGACGGCAGCGTGGCCACGCGGCTGCGGCGCATGCAGGCCGCCATGCTCGACGCGGCCCGGACCGACCTGGCCACCAGGCCCGAACGATTCATCGACGGGGGCCGCTGAGGCCGCCCATCCCAGACTTTCCAAGGAACCCAACGGAGTCCAGCCATGAAGATCAAGACCGACGAGATCACTTCCGTCATCAAGAGGGAGATCGAGCAGTTCAGCCAGAAGCTGGAGGTTTCCGAGGTGGGCCAGGTGGTCGAGGTGGGCGACGGCATCGCCCGCGTCTACGGCCTGAGCAAGGTGATGGCCGGCGAGCTGCTCGAGTTCGACGCCGAGGGCGGGGTGGTGACCGGGCAGGTGATGAACCTGGAGACCGACATGGTCGGCGCCGTGCTCTTCGGCTCGGCGACCCGCGTGCGCGAGGGCGACACCGTGCGCAGCACCGGTCGCCTGCTCGAGGTGCCCGCCGGTCCCGAGCTGCTTGGCCGCGTGGTGGATCCGCTGGGCAACGCCATCGACGGCGGCCCGGCCATCAAGGCCAGCGCCAGCATGAAGGTGGACATCGTGGCCCCCGGCATCAAGGAGCGCCAGCCGGTCAAGGAGCCGCTGCAGTTCGGCATCAAGGCCGTGGACAGCATGATTCCCGTGGGTCGCGGCCAGCGTGAGCTGGTCATCGGCGACCGCAAGACCGGCAAGACCGCGGTCTGCATCGACGCGATCATCAACCAGAAGAAGTACTGGGGCACCCCGGATGCCGTGGTGTGCGTGTACGTGGCGGTGGGCCAGAAGGAGTCCACCATCGCTGGCGTGGTCGAGACGCTCAAGAAGCATGGCGCGATGGACTACACCATCGTGGTCGCCGCCGGCGCCGGCACCAGCGCACCCATGCAGTACATCGCCCCCTACGCCGGCTGCGCCATGGGCGAGTACTTCATGTGGCAGGGCAAGGACGGCAAGACGCCGAAGCATGTTCTCTGCGTGTACGACGACCTGTCGAAGCAGGCCGTGGCCTACCGCGAGCTCTCGCTGCTGCTCCGCCGTCCGCCCGGACGTGAGGCCTATCCCGGCGACGTGTTCTACCTGCACAGCCGACTGCTCGAGCGCGCCACCAAGCTCAGCGCCGAGAACGGCGGCGGCTCGCTCACCGCGTTGCCGATCATCGAGACGCAGGAGGGCGACGTGTCGGCCTACATCCCGACCAACGTGATCTCCATCACCGACGGCCAGATCTACCTGCAGCCCGAGCTCTTCGCCGCAGGCGTGCGTCCGGCCATCAACGTGGGCATCTCGGTCAGCCGCGTGGGCGGCAATGCCCAGATCAAGGCCATGAAGGAGGTGGCGGGCTCGCTGCGACTGGACCTGGCCAGCTACCGCGAGCTCGAGGCGTTCGCCCAGCTCGGCACCGAGCTCGATCCGGCCAGCCAGCGCCAGCTGGATCGGGGTGCTCGCATGGTGGAGCTGCTCAAGCAGGGCCAGTACGTGCCCTTTGACGTGATCGACCAGTGCATCAGCATCTTCGCCGGCAGCAAGGGCCTGCTCGACGACGTGCCGGTGCCCGCGGTTCCCAAGTTCGAGCGCGAGCTGCTGGAGAACTTCCGCGGCCCGAACAAGGCGCTGCGCGACCAACTGGTCGACAAGAAGTCCTTCAAGGGCCTCGAGGACCAGTTCCTGGCCGCCATGAAGGCGTTCAAGGCCGCGTTCCGGGCCTGAGCGGCCAGTCATCCCCGTTTCCCCATTCCACCGCTCGCCACGAGTGGTGGAACCCGCGCGGCCGCAGCCTACTGGCCGATGTCCTCGGCCCACAGGTCGGGCTTCTCGCGCTGCATGCGTTCCATGAGGGCGATGCATCGGGGATCCTGCAGCACGCGAACCTCCATGCCCTTCTGGGCCATCCAGTCCTCGCCGCCCACGAAGGTGCGGTTCTCGCCGATGATCACGCGAGGGATCCGGAACAGCACGGCCGTGCCGGTGCACATGGGGCAGGGGCTGAGCGTGCTGACCAGCGTGCAGCGGTTCCAGTCGCGGCGACGCCCCGCGTTGCGGATGCAGTCCACCTCGGCATGGGCCGTGGGGTCGCCGTGCTGCACGCGGCGGTTGTGACCCACCGACACGATCACGCCATGCTCGTCCAGCAGCGCGCTGCCGATCGGTATGCCTCCCTCGCGCCAGCCCTTCTCGGCCTGGGCGATGGCGGCGTCGAGCCCGGCATGGATGTGCGCGTCGGAGAGCGGTGGAAGCGGCTTGGCCATGGTGGGTTCATCGGCGGTCGGGGTCCGGAGTCCGCAAAGCCGGCGCTGTACCGCCAGGGCGTGTACCGACGGGCGGGGGCATACCCTTGCCTTCCGTGAAGCGGATCGTGGTGTTCGGCTCGATCTCGTACGACCGCACGCTACACCTGCCCAGGCTTCCAGAGGCGGGTCGCGGCGTGATGGCATCCGCCGTGACCCACGGCGTGGGAGGCAAGGGCGCCAACGTGGCCGTGGCCGCCGCCCGAGCGGGTGGTCGGGTGTCTCTGGTGTCGGCTGTGGGTCACGATGGTGAACGCGCGCTGCGGGCGCTGCAGGAGGCCGGGGTCGACACGGCCAGGGTGGCTTGCATGCCCGGAGTGGCCACGGCGGAGGTGGTGATCCACCTGGCCGCGGACCAGCGCGAGTTCGGCATCACCGTCCCGGGCGCGGATCGCCATCTGGACCGCAGCGTGGTGCAGGCCACCATCGGTGCCTTTCAGGGGGGCCACATCGGCTATCTGGACGGCATGATCAATGGCGGGGCGGACATCATCCGCGAGATGGCCCAGCGAGGTGCCGCCCTGGTGGTCAATCCCTCACCGCTGCATCCGGAGGTGGAAGCCTGGCCCATGGCGCAGGCAAGGGTGATCGTGCTGAACCATGACGAGGCCCGCATGCTGGTGCACGAGGTGGATCCGCCACGCCAGATCGACGGGCTGCGGTCTCGGTATCCGGGCCCGGCCATCGTGCTCACGCTTGGGGCGGGCGGTGCGTGGTGGGCCCATCGCGATCATCGTGAGCATGTGCCGGCCAATCCGGTGACCGCCGTGGACTCGACCGCCGCGGGCGACACCTTCAGCGGCTATCTGCTGGCCGGGCTCGCTGCGGGGCAGTCGCCTGTCGGGGCCATGCGCCTGGCCGCCCGCGCGGCCGCGTTGACCGTGTCCCGGCACGGCAGCCTGCACAGCATCCCGGCGATGGGCGAGTTGCCGCCGATGGATGGATGAGGGCGGGGGGCCGCCGACGAGAAATCGCGATACATTCAACTGGATGCACGCGTCAGGCAAGATCGAACGGAGCGAGTCCGAGCCCCGGCCCATCATCGTGGTGGCGGAGCGGGAGTTCGATGAACCTGCAGGATTCCGCGGCATGGACCTGCTGGTGATGCTGTACCGGCGGCGTTGGATCATCGCCGTAGCCTGGGGCGTGGTGCTGGGCGTCTCGCTGGTGCTCAAGCCTATCTCGCCTGCCTCGGCCTACCAGTGGTCTGTGGTTGTGGCCAGCGAGAACGCCTCGGCCCCGTCTGCCTCGGCCCCGTCTGCGCCGATCGATCAACTCGCCGGACTGTTGATGGCCCGGGCCTCCAGCCTGGGCGAGGCCGCGGTCAAGGAGTCGGATGTTGAAGTGCAGTATCCGCGGATGGGCACGGGTACCAAGGCCGAGGTCATCCGCAACGCGATCCTGATTCGAGGCTCCGGGGATTCGGCCGACGCGCCTCCACGGATCATCGAGGACCTTGTGGCCGTGGCTTCGGATTGGACCCGGCAGTATCGGAGCGACTACATCGCTCGGCAGACCGAGACGGTCACGGTGGCCCGCGAGCGGGTTAAGGCCCTCGCCACCGACCCAAACGCGACGCTCGATGGTCGTGCCGCGGCCGAGTTGATGTTGGCCACCGCCGAGGTCAATCTGAAGTTCCCGCCCACGTACACCGTGCGGCCACCCGAGAGCGTGGTCAAGCCCCCGGAACTGCTCCGAGCGTGGGGCATCCGGCTGGTGGCCACGTGGGCGATGGCCTTGGCCTTGGTGAGCGCCGTGGCGGGTTGGAGTGCCGTGGCCCGCGTCGCCAGGGCGTGACCACGCCCATCCGGGGTCACACGATCGGCGACGCGATCACGCTGATCCGATCGCGGCGGTCCGGCTCATGGCACTGCACGGTGGCGTTTCGTCACGAACGCCGCTCCCGATGAAAGGGTCACCCATGGGTGATCCTCGCTCGCGGCGGTTGTCGTTCATGGGTTGCCATTGCGTGCCGACACACCGCGCATCCCGCGTGCAAGGTTCAGATGACGGGCGAGGCCATCAGCGAGACCTGGTACCGCATGCCGCGACGCGTCCGCCGCCCCCGCTGCACCAGCCGGAACATTCGCAGCACGAGGCGCTTGAAAGCATCCAGCTGGCGGTCATCCATCCAGGTGCGCTCGAACATGGCGCTCAACTGGCGTTGGGCCGAAGCCTGCGACTGGCCGCGAAGTGCGGTGGCGGCCCGTTGAAACTGCCTGGCAGCGGGGCGGGCCAGACACGCGACCAGCCTGCCATGTTCGGCAAGGCCCCGGCCGGTCGGGGCGTCGAAGTGCGTTGCACGCAGGAACGGTCCCTCCCGATACAGGGTGGTCCAGCGCCTGCCAGCCGTGCGGCGGCCCGCCTCGGCGGCCAGTCCAGCCTGAAGGAGCATGCGCATGTGCCGGTACAGGCTGGCCGGCTTGCAGCCCAGCGCCTTGGCCACCTCGGCGATCGAGCAGGGGGACTGGGCCTCGAGAACCAGAAGCATGTCCAGTCGCCGCAGGTTCCGAAGAGCACGCCACTGGACGGGGCCAAGAAGGCGCTGGCGCCGGATTTCCGGGGGCATGGGCGGAATATAGGTCGACGTGGGGACTGATTGGCGGCCCGGGGCGGGCGTCAGGTACAACTTGACGTGCAGTATTGTACTTTGTACAGTACTCAAGACACATGGCATCTGCCCTGGAGCACCGCATCCTGAAGGACTTGAGCAACGGCACCGCGTGGCTGGTGGTGCTGTCGCTGGTGGCAGGCAGTGACGAGCCGATCCATGGCTACGAGATCGGTCGTCGGCTCGCGGATGAGGCACCCGACGGGCTCTCGTTCAAGCAGGGCACGCTCTATCCGATGCTCCGCACCATGGAGGTGGAGGGTCTGCTGCGAAGCGCGCTGGTGCCAAGCACGGAGGGCCCGGCCCGTAAGTGCTTCACCATCACGGCCGAGGGGCGGCGCGTGTTGCATGTCTGGGTGGATGCATGGAAGCGCACTGGCCGCTGGATGAACCGCATCGTTGGAGGCATCGATGGCAACCGTTGATCCCGTGAACGAGTACCTGTCGCACCTGCAGCGAGAGCTGATCGGCGTGGATGCGGCCGTGGCGCATGACGCGCTGGTCGATGCCGAGACGCACCTTCGCACGGCGATCGCCGCGGGCAAGTCGCCGGCAGCCGCCATCGAGGCCTTCGGATCGGCCACGGAGTTCGCCATGGCCTATGCGGCGGTGCCAAGGCCCGGATCGGACTTCGAGGCCGGCGGTGTCGCGGAGACCCGCGCGGCATCGCCGGCCACCGGCACCAGGTCCGGGGCGCTTGCCGCCTGGGCCCGCGTGCCGGTGATCGGCATCTGGTTCCAGTGGCGTGCCTGGTCGAGCCTGTTCTACTTCGTGGCGCCTGGCTTCGCGATCGCGCTCGCCACCTTCGTGTGGGTGATCGTCATCGGGTCACTTGCCATCGGCACGCTGCCGATCATCGTCGGAGCGCCGCTGGCGGTGTTCCTGCTGGGTTCGGTGCGAGCCATCTGTCTGACCGAAGGCAAGGTGGTGGAGTTCTTCCTGGGCACGCGCATGCCGCATCGCGTGCAGCCCGTGCAGGTGCTCACGCCCGTGGGGGGTGTGGCCGAGGTGGGCTTTTGGCAGCGCATCGGCTGCTGGCTCACCGATGTGCGGAGCTGGCTCTCGCTCGGCTACCTGCTGGGCAATTTCTTCGTGGCCACAGGGCTGTTCGCGCTGTTCATCGCGCTTGCGGCCACCTCATTCGCGCTGCTGGCCGCGCCGATTGGGCAGGCTCTGGGCCTGCCCGTGATCCAGATGCATGGCGATGACGCCGAGGTCTGGTTCCTGTTCCAGCGCATCGAGCCTGACGAGCATGGCGTGATCCATCTCTCCGTGACGACCTGCCTGGTCTCGGCCATGGTCGGGTTCATGCTCGCCACCGCCACACTCTGGCTGGCCCGCGGCACGGGCTGGGTCTACGGACAGGTGGTGAAGGCGATCCAGGTGGCCCGGCCGCAGGCGGTGGCGCGGCGGTTCACCGTGGTGCCATGACGTTGAAGTTTGTCAAAGCAAGTATAATCAAAAACTATAGAGGAACCCACCATGCTCCAGATCCGCGACCTTCTGAAGATCTATCCGGGCCCGGTCACCGCGCTCAAGGGCGTCTCGCTCGAGGTGCCCAACGGCCTCTTCGGCCTGCTCGGCCCCAACGGCGCGGGCAAGAGCACGCTCATGACCATCACCGCGGGCCTGCTGCAGCCCACGGCCGGCACCATCACGCTCGACGGGCAGGACATCGTCACGGATCCATCGATCGTGCGTCGCTCCCTTGGATACCTGCCGCAGGAGTTCGGCTTCTATCCCGAGTTGAGCGGCCTGAAGATGCTCATGCTCATGCTCAGGCTCAAGGGGGTCGACGCGCCGCAGGGCCGCCGCAAGCTCGCCGAGGAACTGCTCGAGCGCGTGAACCTGGCCCACGCGGCCCGGCGCAAGGTGGGCGGCTATTCCGGCGGCATGCGGCAGCGACTCGGGCTGGCCCAGGCCGTGGCGGGCTCGCCGCGGCTGATCATCGTGGATGAGCCCACGGCGGGCCTGGACCCCGAAGAGCGTCACCGCTTCTACCGCTTGCTCGCCGAGCTCGGCAAGGACCGCATCGTGGTGCTCAGCACGCACATCGTCGAGGATGTGGCAACCCTCTGTCCCCGCATGGCGATCATCCGCGGCGGCATGGTGATGGCCCACACCACGCCTGCCATGGCGCGCGAGGGGATCGAGGGCCGCGTCTTCGAGGGGTTCGTGCGTGACGAGGAACTGTCGGCCCTCACCACCACGCATCGCGTGCTGAGCGCCATCCTGGTGGAGGGCGTGACCAATCGCGTGCGGGTGGCGGTGCATGCAGGGGCGGATTCGGTGCCGAGCGGGTTCCGTGCCGTGCCTGCCACGCTCGAGGATGCCTACATGGACGTGATCCGTGGTCCGGTCGGCGGGGCAGGGGTGGCGGCGTGAACCTGGGGCGAACGCTCTCCGTGGCCGCGGTCGACCTTCGCACCGCATGGCGACGACCGCTGTGGATCACGCTGGTGATCCTGCTCGTCCTGTTCGCCTTCGGGTTCGCGGTGGCGGGCCTTCGGGTGCAGGCCGGCGACGTGACCGCGGGAGGCAAGCAGGCGTGGCTGAACTCGCAGTTCAACGCGGCCTTCTGCGACTCGGCGGTGCTCGGCCTGTTCCTGCCGTTCTTCGCGGCCATTGCCGTGGGCCTGCCGCTGCTGCAGGACATCGACCGCAAGGTGGATCGGGTGCTGCTTGGCACACGGCTGACCCCGCTGGAGTACGTCACGGGCCGGTTTCTCGGGGCGGTGATCCCGATGCTCGTGATCGTGATGATCTGGATGGTGGTGCAGATGGCGTTCTTCGAACTGTGGCCCGTGGACAACCCCGACAAGGACCGTGGCCCGTTCTCGCCATGGAACTACGTCTGGCCCGCGATCCTCTTCAGCCTGCCCCTGCTGCTGCCCATGGCCGGTGGCAGCATGCTGCTTGGGGCCTGGTCCCGCGCGCCCATCCTGGTGTTCCTGCTTCCGCTGGTCATCCTGATCGGCGGTGCGCTGTTCCTGTGGAGCTGGAGCCCGGAATGGCTGCCCATGTGGGCCAACCAGGCGCTCATGCAGGTGGATCCGTCGGGCAATCGCTGGCTCGGCGAGACGTGGCTCAAGGCCGACCGCGGCGTGGACTTCTACAACACCCAGCCCCTGGTGCTGGATCCGGCCTTCGCCATCAGCCGCATCGCGTGGTGTGCGGCGGGCCTGCTGGCCGTGCCGCTCACGGCCAGGACCCTGTTCCGCCGTGCCCGAAGTGCCGAGGAGCGCCGCCTCACGCCGACCGCCGCTCGACGCCTGGCCGAGGCGCAGGCCACGGCCGCGGCGAGCGTGGCCATGTCGCCGCGCATGCGGCTGGATCGGATGTCGATGCATACCTGCGCTCCGGGCGCGCTGGCGGGCCTGTGGACGGTGCTCCGCAACGAACTCCGCATCCTGCTGCGAAGCCCCGGCATCTGGCTCTTTGCGCCGCTCATCATCCTGCAGGTGGTGGGCAGCAGCCTGGCCAGCACGCAGTGGCTGGGAACCGAGGCGCTGGCCACCACCGGTTCGCTGGCCAGCAGCGCCTTCAACACGCTCACGCTGCTGCTCATCTTTCTCACGCTCTTCTACACCGTGGAGAGCATGGTGCGCGAGGAGCGTCTGGGGTTCGCCGGCCTGCTGCGTGCCTCGGGCGTGCGAACCGGCAGCCTGATGGTGGGCAAGATCCTGGCCAACGCGGGGCTGGCTCTGGTGCTGATGGCCGCCACCGTGCTGGGGTGCACCATCGTGCTGGTGATCCAGGTGGTCCGCGCCGGGATCTGGCCGCCCTTCGAGTTCATGCGCTTCGTGGAACTCTGGGGCCTGGTGCTCACGCCCACCATCGTGATGTGGTGCGCGTTCGTGGCCCTGGTGCAGGGCGTGGTGCGCAACCGCTACGCCACCTACGCGATCGGCCTGGCCGTGCTGATCGCCACGGGCTTGGCGCAGCAGTTCGGCTACCTCACCTGGGTCGGCAACTGGCACATGTGGGGCACGCTGGTCTGGAGTGACCTGGACCGGCTGGAGTTCCTGTGGCCCTCGATCGTGGCCAACCGCGCCTTCGTGCTCTCGCTGTCCGTGCTCTTCCTGCTGGGGGCCGCCGCCGTGCACCCGCGACGTCAGGTCGACTGGCAGCGCGTCATCGATCGCCTCCAGCCCCGGCCCGTGCTCATGACCGTGCTGCGAATCTCGCCGCTGCTGGCGCTGGTGGTGGGGCTGGGCCTCTACAACTGGATCCAGGCCCGCAACGGCTTCCAGGGGGCGGTGTTCGAGCGCCAGGCGCGCGACTACTGGAAGCGCAACGACGCCACCTTCCGCGATGCGCCGCTTCCGGCACTGGTCCGCGTCACCGGCAGCGTGGACATCGACCCGATCGACCGAAGTCTGCGCGTGCAGGGCACCTACGTGCTGCGGAATCCGCATGCCACGCCCATGGCGCAGATCCCGCTCACGCAGGGCGCCCACTGGCGCCACATCACGTGGACGCTCGACGGCCAGCCGATGGAGCCCATGAAGAAGGACGCGCTGGATCCGCCGCCCACCCTCGAGGATCGGGCCGGCTTGTGGGTGTTCACCCCGGCCACGCCGCTGGCCACCGGCGAGACCGTGACCATCGGCTTCTCGTTCGACGGCGTCTTTCCCGCGGGCTGGACCCGAAACGGTGGCGGCACCAGCGAGTTCATCCTGCCCTCAGGGGTGGTGTTGACCAGCTTCAGCCCCAGCTTCATGCCGATGGTCGGCTTCGCGGAAGGCGTGGGCGTGGACGAGCGCAACGCCACCGACCCGAAGGAGCCGCTGCCCGACGACTGGAAGGACCAGACCGACCCGGCCTTCGGCAGCGCCTGGGCCTTCGACGTGACCATGCAGGTCACCGGTCCCGAGGATTGGACGCTGAACTGCGTGGGCATCGCCGGCGAGCCCGTGGTGAAGGATGGCCGCAGGACCGTGACCTGGACCACCGACCATCCGGTGCGCTTCTTCAACATCGCGGGTGGTCCGCTGGAGCGCCTCGATGGCGAGGGCTCGGCCATCTTTCACAGCCCGCGACACCCCTGGAACCTGAAGACCATGAGCGAGGCGCTTGACGCCAGCCGCGCGTGCTACGGCAGGTGGTTCGGCGCGTACCCGCGCCGCGACCTGCGCCTGACGGAGTTCCCCGGCCTGGCCGGCTACGCCCAGGGCTTTCCGGGCAACATCACCTTCAGCGAGTCGATCGGGTTCCTCACCCGTCCGGGTGCCGCCGACGACGTGGATCTGGTGTTCTTCGTGACCGCGCACGAGGCCGCGCACCAGTGGTGGGGCAACATGCTCATGCCTGGCAAGGGCCCCGGCGGCAACATCCTGAGCGAGGGCCTGGCCAACTTCAGCGCGGCCTTGCTCACCCTGGAGAAGCGAGGCGACACGCAGCGACAGAAGTTGCTGCGCCAGTGGGAGGACGACTACGCCAACGGCCGCAGCGCCGACAGCGAGCGACCCATGGTGCTCACCAGCGGCACGCGCCCGGGTGACCAGACCGTGACCTATGACAAGGGCGGCTGGGTCTTCTGGATGCTCATGGATCTCATGGGGCGCGATCGCATGCTGGCCGGCCTGCAGGACTTCATCCGCACCTTTCAGGACGGGCCCGACTACCCGCTCCTGCAGGACTTCGTGACGGTCATGCGACGGCACGCGACCGACCTGCCCGCATTCGATGCCTTCACGCGGCAGTGGTTCGACAGCGTGGTGCTGCCCGAGTTCAAGCTGTGGGACCTGAAGGTGTCGCGACCGGTCGAGGGTGAATGGCTGGTGGAGGGCACGCTGGAGAACGTGGGCACCGGCAGCGTGTCGGTGGAGGTTGCGGCGATCGGCACCGAGCCCAAGGCCTCCAAGCCGGATCCCGGAACGGATGGCCCGGAGACCGCCGAGCCCAGCCCGGCGCCCGACGCCCGCGCGACCGTGGCAATCGGAGCCGGCGAACGGGTGCCGTTCCGGGTGGTCACGCTCTTCGAGCCCGTGCGGGTCCGTGTGGATCCCGACGTGCGCATGCTGCAGGTGCGTCGAAAGCTGGCGGAGCAGCCGTTGCCGCGGTCCTGAACCCCGGTTCCAACCTCCATGGTTGGGGCATGCGGGGAACCCACGATTTCTGGCCAGATTCCGCCCCCTCGGCCGATCTGCAGCCCATGGCCCGTTCCGCCCCAAAGGCTGTCTCGCGCACCATGGCGCCTGAACTTCCGCCCGCCTCCTTCGCGCGCCGGTCCGCCTGGGTGGCGTTGGCAGGCCTGTGGGTGTTCCTCTTCCTGAGTCTCGGCACCTTCGACAGTGCCGACTGGCCCAGCCACACCGTGGCCCTGCACCATCAGCCGCCCGCCAACCTCATGGGCACGCTCGGCGCGGGCGTGGCCTACTGGATCTATCTCAGCGTGGGATTTGGTGTCTGGCTGCCCATGATCGCGGGCGCCATCGGACTGGGCGTCACGGCCAGCGGCCGGGTGATCACCCACCCGCTGGTCCGGGCCTTTGGCGCCGTGGTCATGATGCTGGCCTTCAGCGCCCTGCATGCGGCGTGGGTGCCCTCGTGGGGCGTGCTGGCAGGTGCCGAGTCCGGGCTGGTGCCGCAGTGGATCGTGGGCGAGCTGGCCTTGCGCTTCAGCCCCGTGCTGATTGCGCTGGTGCTCTTCATCTCCTTCGCGCTGGGCGCGATCGTGTGCATGGACGAGGTGGTCATGGCCCTGCCGCGCCATCTGGCCAGGGCCTGGCAGGCCACGCAGCCCGTGCGCGATTACGACTGGAGGGGCCTGATCGCCCGCTTCCGCACCCGGCCCATGCTGCTGCAGCCCGCCGGTGCGGCGCGTGCCGGCGCGGCGACGCTCCAGCCGCCCGCAGCGGCCCTGGACGAGGAGGAGGATTCGGAGGCCGACACCGACGAACTGGCGGACGAGGAACTGGATCAGGTCATCGACGAGGCCCTGGAAGAGGCCCTGGAGCAGGACGCCGACGATCTGGAGGCATCGGATGATGCCGACGAGGAGGCCGCCATCGACGAGGACGGCGACACCTCCGAGGAGATCGGGGAGTCCGTGCCCCGACCCCAGCTCACCGAGGAGGAGCTCAAGGCCAGGATCGCCCGCCTGCCGCTTCGCATGGCCGGTGCAAGCAAGACCGTGGCCCGCGACGAGGACATCCCGCGCGAGGTGGACTACACCGGCTACCGATTCCCGGGACTGGACCTGCTCGAGGATCCCGAGGGCAACTGGTCCGAGCAGATCGAGGGCTATGTGCGCGAGCAGGCCGCCCGCCTGACCGCCACGCTGCGGCACTACGCGATCGAGGGCGAGGTCACCGGCATCGAGACCGGCCCCGTGGTCACGCTGTACTCGGTGGAACTGGCCCCAGGCACGCGCGTGGCGCGGCTGCAGTCGATCGACGACGACATCGCCCGTGCGCTCGGCGCGCCCAACATCCGCATCATCAGCAACATGGTGGGTCGCACGGCGGTGGGCATCGAGGTGCCCAACAAGCAGAAGGAGAAGGTGCGCCTGAAGGAGCTCATGAGCGGCGGCCAGGCGCAGGGCATGACGCTGCCCATGTTCCTGGGCAAGGATTCCGCCGGCGATCCACTTGTGATCGACCTGGCCAGAATGCCGCACATGCTCATCGCCGGCACCACCGGCAGCGGCAAGAGCGTGTGCATGAACACCATCATCCTGGGCTGGCTCTACACCAAGCGACCGGACGAGCTGAAGCTGTGCCTGGTGGATCCCAAGATGGTCGAGATGAGCCAGTTCAGCGACATCCCGCATCTGATGTGCCCGGTCGTCACCGAGATGGCCAAGGCCGCCGGCATCCTCGAGTGGGCCGTCGACAAGATGGAGGAGCGGTACGAGCAGCTCAAGAAGGCGGGCGTGCGCGACATCGGCGGCTACAACGGCCTGGGCGAGGAGGAGCTCTACGCCCGCCTGCAGCCGGCCACCGATCTGGAGAAGGCCCGCATTCCCAAGAAGCTGCCGTACATGGTGTTCGTCATCGACGAGCTGGCCGACCTGATGATGACCAACAAGGAGGTGGAGCAGTCGATCGTGCGCATTGCCCAGAAGGCGCGTGCGGTGGGCATCCACCTGGTGCTGGCCACGCAGCGGCCGCAGGCCAACGTGGTCACCGGCCTGATCAAGAGCAACATGCCCTGCCGCGTCAGCTTCAAGGTGGCCAGCGGCATGGACAGCCGCATCGTGCTCGACGACAAGGGGGCCGAGCTCCTGCTGGGGCAGGGCGACATGCTGGTCCGCACTCCCAGCAGCAGCGAGCTGCGCCGCGCCCAGGGCACGCTGGTCACCGATGGCGAGACCCGCAATGTGGCCCGCTTCCTGAAGGATGTGGCCGAGCCCAGCTTCGAGCGCCAATTGGTGGCCATCCGCGGCACCAAGGCTGCCGGGGGCGAGGAACCCGATGGCGGCTGCGCGGCCACCGACGGAGGCGAGCGCGATCCGCTCTTCGAGAAGGCCGTGGACATCATGATCGAGTCGGGTCGCGGCAGCGTGAGCCTGCTGCAGCGGCGCCTGGCCATCGGCTACGGCCGAGCCAGCCGGCTGGTGGACCAGATGGGCGCCGCGGGCATCCTGAGCGACCACAAGGGCAGCGTGGCCCGCGAGGTGCTGATCAGCCAGGATGACTGGAACCGCATGAAGAGCATGGTGGAGTCCGGCGGACACGAGGATGCGTCCGACGCCGTGCGCTACGTGCCCGACGAGGATGCCGGCGTTCCGGACGAGCTCGAGGGCGAGTACCGGCAGTGATCCGGCAGGCGCGGCCGCATCCCGCTAGATTTCGTGCGATGCCGAGGACTGGAATCGCCGCATGAAGTTTCAGCTGATCGATCAGGTGCTGGAGCGACACCCCACCCGGCTGGTGGCGGTGAAGAACGTGACCGCCGCCGAGGAGTATCTGGGCGATCACTTTCCGGGATTTCCCGTGTTGCCGGGCGTCTTCATGCTCGAGGCGCTCACCCAGGCCGCCCGCGAGCTGCTCAAGGACCGCGGCCGGCTGGTGCTGGGCCAGGTGAAGGCCGTGCGCTACGGCAGTTTCGTGCGTCCGGGCGAGGCCCTGAAGGTGGACGTGACGCTGGAGAAGGATCACGGCGACGGCACCTTTGGCATGAAGGGCACCGCCAGCGTGATGCGCCTGGATGGCTCCGGCGAGACAGCGGTCTCCGGACGCTTTACAATGCGACCCGCTCGCGTTCCCTCCTCGGCGGCTGCCGGGGCGTGAATGCGGCGGCGGCCCATGGAACGGGCCGCCCACCCCGAATGGAGATCCCCGTGGCATTCAACCGTCAGCAGATCGAGGAAGGCGTGACCGAGGTGCTTGAGGAAGCGCTCGGCGTGGATGCCGAGGACGTCAAGCCCCAGGCCACCCTGACCGGGGACCTGGGTGCCGAGAGCATCGACTTCCTGGACATCCAGTTCCGGCTGGAAAAGAAGTTCTCCTCCGCGGAGCGGCCCTTCAAGATCGAGCAGGGCGAGCTGTTCCCCGAGAACATGCTGCAGGACCCGGCCATGGTGCAGAACGGCAAGGTGACCGACGCCGGCATGACGCTGCTCAAGCAGAAGCTGCCGCACATCGACTTCTCGGGCTTCGAGGGCGACCGCTCGGTCAAGAACCTGAGCGAGGTCTTCACCGTCAAGAGCCTCTGCGACTTCCTGGAGCGTCGGATCGGCGGCTGATCGGCCGCCGAGCACGGCACGCCTCGCATGCGCTGGATGTGGATCGACACGGTCACGGCCTACGAGCCCGGCCGCCGCATGGTGGCCGTGAAGAACGTGAGCCTGGCCGAGGAGCACATGCACGACCACTTCCCGGACCAGCCGGTCATGCCGGCCAGCCTGATGGTGGAGGGGATGGCCCAGACCGCCGGCATTCTGGTGGGCAGTTGCCGCCAGTTCCGCGAGAAGGTGATCCTGGCCAAGATCGGCCACTTCACGCTGGACCACGACGTGGTGCCGGGCCAGTGCATCCGCTATGACGCCACCATCGAGCGACTGGATGATGCGGGTGCCAGCACGGTGGGGGTGATCGATCGCCTGGACCACCGCACCGGAACCTGGGAGCGGATCGGCGGTGCCGAGATCGTCTTCAGTCACATCGACCAGAACCGCAGCGGCCTGGCCTTCCCCGAGGAGAACTTCGTCTTCGGCGAGAACTTCCGCACGCTGCTGCGGGGTGCGGGCCTGGACCGGGCGATGGCGGCCGTCAAGCCCTGAAAACCGAGATGCCCCGCTTCGAGGAGGCACCATCGAAGCGGGGCTTCTGCAGGGGTCGCCGTGGTGTCGGCCACGGACCATGACAACTTGCCTTGTCGATCGGCGCATGCAACGGGGAACACGGAAATTCCGTTACCTTCCGCGTGGCGCAGGCGTCATAACGCCCGCCGGCCCACCATGTCGCACCTGGCCATCTACACCGGCAGCTTCGATCCGATCACGCTCGGGCATCTCGACGTGCTCGATCGCAGCCGCGCCCTCTTCGACGAGGTGATCCTGGCCATCGGCATCAACCCGGACAAGCCACCCCTGTTCTCGGTGGAGGAGCGGCGGGAGGTGGCCCAGACGCTGGTGGACCGGCTGCAGCGCGACCGCCCGGACGGGGCCAGGGTTCGGGTGGAGGCCTACCAGGGCCTCACCATCGACTTTGCCCGCAAGGTGGGGGCGGCGGCGATCGTTCGCGGCATCCGCAACATCACCGACCTGGCCACGGAGTGCCAGCTGGCCATCACCAATCGGCAGGTGGCGGGCGTGGAGACGGTCTTCATCGTGACCGGCGAGAACTTCGCCTATGTGTCCAGCAGCCTGATCAAGCAGATCGCGGCCTTCGGCGGCGACCTGAACCGGCTCAGCGGGCTCGTGCCGCCCGAGGTGATCGCCGCATTGCAGGCCAAGCGGCAGGACCCGCTGAATCCGCTGAGCCGCCTGGCCCGCGAGGCGGGGGTGGACTGAGCCGTGGGCGTCCGGCTTCGCGTGATCTCGATCGGGGCCATGTCCGCCCATCCATCCTGGGGCGAGAAGGGCGAGGTGCGTCCAGCCCACGCCACCACCTGCCTGGTCGAGTCGGGCGCCGCACGGATCCTGGTGGATCCCTCGCTGCCGGCGCAGATCCTGCTGCCCCGGCTGGCGGAGCGAAGCGGCAAGTCGGCCAGTGACATCACCCACGTCTTCCTGACCAGTTTCCATCCGATGCGACGGCGCGGACTGGCCGCGTTCCCGGAGGCCATCGTGCTGCTGCCGCCCGCCGAACGCGAGGGCGTGCGGGCCCAGTTGCAGGGTCGGCTGCAGCAGGCGCAGGAGCACGGCGACCAGGAGCTGGAGCGCGTGATGCGCGAGGAACTCGCGGCACTGCTCGGCTGTCAGGAGGCACCGGACCGGCTGGCCGAGGGCGTGGACCTGTTTCCGTTGCCCGGTGTCACGCCCGGCAACGGTGGGCTGCTGCTGGCGGGTGCCGGCGCCACCACGCTCCTCACGGGGGACGCGGTGGCCACCGTTGAGCATCTGGAGGAAGGACGCGTGCTCGCGCCGTGCTTCGACGTGGAGCAGGCGCGCGAGAGTCTGGCCGAGGTCGTGGAGATCGCGGACCTGCTCGTCCCCGGCCGCGACAACCTGTGCCCCAACCCGTTGCGAAGGTTCTAGAGGTTCGAGCGGGGGGTTTGGGCCAAGGCTCGGCTAGACTGCGGATTCATGCCCGCGGAGCCCGCATCCAGCCCTTCCGTCACGCTTCGAACGCTGGCGCGGACAGCCCGGGAGGGCGGTCGATTCGCCTGCCTGACCTGCTACGACGCCACCACGGCGCGATGGCTCGCCAAGGCGGGCGTGCAGGTGCTGCTGGTGGGCGACACCGCCGCCGAGGTGATCCTGGGACTGCCGGGCACCATCCACGCCCCGTTGGATTTCATGATCACGCTCACCGCGGCGGTCCAGCGCGGAGCTCCCGGATGCGTGGTGATGGGCGACATGCCCTTCATGAGCTACCAGGTGAACCAGGATCAGGCCATGCACAACGCGGCCCGATTCCTCACCGAAGGCCGGGCCGATTGCGTGAAGCTGGAGGTGGACCGGGGCTGGGCGCCGCTGGTGGAGCGATTGAGCCGCGCCGGCATCCCGGTGGTGGCCCACATCGGCAGCCGACCGCAGCAGGCCAAGTCACGTGGTGGCAACTTCTCCGTCGGCCGCACGGCCGAGCAGGCGATCGGCCTGCTGCATGACGCGGCGGCGATGGAGGCTGCCGGCGCCTCGATGCTGCTGGTCGAGGCCGCGCCCGCCGAGGTGACCGCCCGCATCGTGGAACGAGCCACCATTCCCGTGATCGGCTGCGGCGCGGGACCCGCCTGCCATGGCCAGGTCGTGGTGCTGCAGGACCTGCTGGGACTCTCGACCTGGCAGCCGCCGTTCGCGGCGCCGGCTGCGGATCTGGGCGCGGGCATCGAGGCCGCGGCTCGCCAATGGTGCGAGACCGTCCGGTCCTCGCGCGTGCCCGACGCCTATCCCATGCAGCCTCACGAGTTGCAGCGGCTCCAGACCATGCTCCTTCCCGTGGACCCCGCGCATGCGAAGGCTTGAGCACCTGGGGCCGGCGCTGGTCACGCTTGCGGCCGCGGGCACGCTGCTCCTGGCGGCACCCGTGCTGGTGCGACGGGCCAGCCGCGAACGGACGGCCGTGGAAATGGCGGCCGCCGAGGAGCGGCTTCAGCGCGGCACGCTGCTCGAGGAACTCTCGCAGAGCACCCGGGACATCGCGACCCTGGTGGAGCCGAGCGTGGTGCACGTGAGCACCTCGTCGCCCTCGGGCCGGCGTTCCAGGAACTTCACCAATTCCGGAAGCGGATGGGTCTATGACGCCGGTGGCCACATCGTGACCAACGCCCACGTGGTGGACGCCTCCAGCCGCATCGAGGTGCAGTTTCGCGACGGCGAGCGGCGCGACGCCGAGCTGGTGGGCCTGGACCTGCGCACCGACATCGCGGTGCTGCACGTGGATCCCGCCGGCCTGGTACCGGCGCGCCGCGCCGTGCAGGACCCCAGTCAGGGCGAGATGGTGTTCGCCTTCGGCAGCCCGTTCGACTTCCGATTTTCCATGAGCAGCGGCATCGTCTCGGGGATCGGGCGCACCGCGGGCCTCCAGGACGTCACGTACGAGAACTTCATCCAGACCGACGCCGCCGTGAACCCCGGCAACTCCGGCGGTCCGCTCACCAACACCCGCGGCGACGTGGTGGGCATGACCACCGCCATCGCCACCGGTCGCGGCAACGCGGTGGGGCAGGGACAGTTCGCGGGCATCGGGCTGGCCATTCCCATCTCGATGATCGAGAACGTGGTGGATCAGCTCATCGAGCGCGGCGAGGTGCAGAAGGGATTCCTGGGCGTGGCCAGCGTGGACATGGAACTTGTCCGCCGAGGCATGGCGCAGGGCGAGCCGCTGATCCGGCACGCGGCGCAGAACTTCTCCGGCGATGGAACGGTGATCACGCTGGTGTCGCCCGGCAGTCCCGCCGAGCGCGCGGGCCTGCAGGTGGGCGACGTGATCACCCATGTGGACGGGCAGCGCGTGAGCGGTTCGGGGCAGTTGCGGGCGCTGGTGGCGGGCCGGCGCCCGGGCGAGTCGCTTCCGATCGACTTCTGGCGACCGGTGCTCGGGCGGGAGATGCCCGGTCAGGTGCAGCGCGTGGACGTGGTCATCGATCGCCTGGA
>JBJOGW010000030.1:0-25919 GCA_046048055.1 Planctomycetota bacterium | reverse complement strand
TCTACTGGAGCGACGACGGCGAGATGATGGCGCTGCGATTCAAGAAGTGGAAGGCGGTCTTCGCCCAGCAGACCGCCGACGGCTTCGAGGTGTGGCGCCGTCCGCTCGAGAAGCTTCGGCTCCCGCTCATCCTGAACCTGCGGACCGATCCCTTCGAGCGGGCGCCGATCGACTCGATCTACTACGACGACTGGATGCTTCGCCGCGCCTACCTGCTCGTGCCGGCGCAGGCCTACCTCGCCCGCTGGATCGAGAGCCTGAAGGCGTTCCCGCCGAGGCAGAAGCCCGCGAGCTTCAGCATCGAGCAGGTGATGAACGAACTGCAGTCGAGTAACGGCGGCTGATTCCGGGCTCGTGACCGGACGGTCCAAGACATGACGGACGATTGGAATCGCGTGTTCGCAGAGCCTTCGGCGGAGTAGCTCGGCACCGACGGCACGTTGCGAGACGATGCCGCGCTCGATCGCAGCGCACCGGCGATACATGGGCTGAATCGAGTGCTCCGTCGGCGGACGTGACGAACGAAGCAAATTGGACAACAATGGTCGCTCGCGGCCCATCGCCCATCCACGGAACCGGAACGCCCTCGACCATGCCCCATTCGCCACGCGCCCTCGCCGTGCTGCTTGCATCCGCCACGACTCTCGTCGGATGCGCTTCGCCGAGCGTGCAGGTGGGCGTGACGACCCGAGCCGAGACCTACGTTCCGGATCTCGACGTGCCCGCCCTGCTCGCGGCCACCCCCGCCCGACTGGCGATCCTGCCGACCACCGTGACGGGCACCAGCGCCGGATTCGCACCCTTCGTGAACATCTCGATCGATCGCCTCGTTCGCCAGGCCCGCCGCGGCGAGCGACAGTCGTTCATTCCCGGCCTGACGGCCCTCGGAGCCTCGGGCGACGGCAACAGGCGATCGCTCTCGCTCTACTCGGTCTCGGAGGTCGTCAACGGCGTGAACGCCGCCGGTCTCGCACCCGAGTTGACGGCGCTGCTCGACGACACGTCGAAGGACAGCATCGCCGACCGTGCCAAGGTGCGGCCGATCGCCGAGACCCTCGGCGTCGAGTACCTCATGATTCCGTGGCTGGCGGGAGTGCACACCGACAACGCGAACCGTTTCACCTTCGCCGGCCTGTCCTTCATCCGCACCGGCTGGATCAGCATCGAGATCACGCTGCAGCTCTGGCACGCCCCGAGCGGACATCTGGTCTGGCAATCCGTCGGCAGCGGAAATATCGTCGGCGAAGGCGTGGTCGGCACTTCGCCCGCGCTGGCGGAGTCGATCGAACAGATCCTCCGTCCGATGCTTCAGGCGTTCCTGAGCGGCGAGTCCGATGTGGTGGTCTCGACCGAACTGAGCGAACGAGCGAACGCACGCGATCCCGAACCTGCGGCGGATCCGGGCCGTGCCGACGGAACCGCCGGCGATGCCGCGACGGAATCCGGCGCCGACGAGGACTCCGGTTCGCGCGACCTTGGGGGCGGGCCCGCGTAGCGACGCGGCCGTCCAGGACTCAGCAATCGCCCCATTCGCCGAGCAGGATCGCGAGATCCGCGCCGTTTGACTGGGTCGCTCTCATCGGTCCACCCCTTATGAGAGTTGGTGCATGGTAGCCACCCCCTCCAGGCCCGGCGGTGCCGCAGCGCAGGCGAGCGCAGCGAGCCGGAGCGGAGGCAGCGCCGGGCAGCATGTCGCCGCGAAGGCCGCCGGGGTCAGCTTGCCAAGCGCCCGCTGAAGGCGCCGATGGTTGTAGTGGAGCCGCCACCGGTCCACCGGCAGCCTCGCCTCGGCAAGCGTCGCGAAGATCTCCGACGCGAGCAGCCCGCCCCGCAGCCGACCGTTGAAGCTCTCCACGATCCCGTTCTGCCAGGGTGATCCCGGGTCGATGTAGAGCGTGCCAGTGCCACTCTCATCGCACCACTTCCGCACCGCCGCCGAGACGAATTCCGGCCCGTTGTCGCTCCGGAGGTGTGCCGGCGCGCCGCGGATCGCCGTCAGCTCGTCCAGCACCCGCACCACGTCCTCGGCCCGGCAGTGCCTGCCCACCTCGATCGCCAGGCATTCGCGGGTGCACTCGTCCAGCACCACCAGCATCCGCAGCGGGCGGCCGTCGGCCGTGTGATCGCTCACGAAGTCCATGCCCCACACCTCGTCCTTGCGCGTCGCACGGCGACGCACGATGCCGTTCTCGCCCGTGCCGATCCGCCTGCGCTTGCGGCGCTTCTGCGGCACCAGCAGGCCCTCCGTACGCCACAGGCGCTTCATGAGCCGCGTGCCGATCGTCCAGCGCTCCTTGTGCAGCAAGTCCATGATGTGGCGGTGGCCACGGCGCGGGTGTTCGACGGCGAGCTCCCGCATCCGCGCCACCAGCCGGTCCCGGTAGGGGTTCGGCGGCACCGGACGGCGCTGCGTGCTCCGGTGCTGGCCCGCCACACGGCATACCCGCCGCTCGGACACGTCCATCACCATCTTCACGCGCTCGATCGCCCGGCGCCGCCGCGCCGGGCTCAGAATTCCCCCTTTGCCACCTCTTTCATGACCTTCCCCCCTGAAACCGTACCAAGCCGGATCTTGGTGTCTGGCGCATTTCAGGAGGTCAGGCCATGCCAGGCAAGCGTTTCAAGGCGGAGGAGATCGTCGACAAGCTGAGGCAGGCGGACGTCGAGCTCGCTCGGGGGAGCACGATGGCGGCGGTGTGCAAGCTGCTGGGAGTCACCGACGCGACGTACTTTCGGTGGCGGAAGGAGTACGGCGGCCTGAAGGTGGATCAGGCCAAGCGCCTGAAGACCCTCGAACAGGAGAACGCAAGGCTGAAGCGGCTGCTCGCCGACGCGGAACTGGACAAGGCGATCCTACGGGAGGCCGCCCATACCTGAAGTTTGGGAAACTTCTGAGCTCGGCGCGATGCCGCTTTGCGGGCCAGGCCCGTGGGGCGGGCGGGCGCAGCCCGAGACGAGGGCGCGGATTCCTGCTGTGCCCATGCCGGCGAATCCTGCAGCGTTCAGGCTGTGTCGGTCAGCGCGGCGTCCGGATGGGCCGTGTCTGGCCTCTCGCCGGATCCGCGATCAGTTGCCGCACCCCGTGCCGAATGCGAGCAGGAGCAGGCCGAGGTCGCCGGCTGTCACCATGCTGTCCTGGTCAAGATCCGAGGCAGCATCCTGCATGCCGAACGCAAGCAGCATGGCTCCGATGTCGCCAGCGTCCACCGTGCCCGAGCCATCCAGATCCTCGATCGGCCGACATGCCTGGGCCAGCGCGGCGTTGTAGAAGGCCCAGTTGGCCGTGCCGAGCGCCGGCAGCAGGTCGCTGACCGAGTGGCCCACGCCAGACGCCACCGTGAATGTGTGCGGCACCTCCAGCGTGGCAAGGTGCGCGGCAAAGTCCTGGTTCATGGGCACGAGCGTGTCCATGGATCCGATGCCAAGACGGACCACGGTGCCGCGGCTGATCACGGCCGCAGCCTGGGTGGTGACAACCGTCTTGGGGTGCTGCAGCGTGTAGTAGGCGGGATCACTGCCCCACACGTTGCGGTAGATGCGTTCACGCATGGCCGGAGACGTGTTGGAGCCCGCGGGGGCATCCATGAAGTCGTCCTGCAACGGACCCGCGCCCAGCATGGACACGCCCGCGAAGAGATCGGTTCGGCGAAATCCAAGGCGACCGGTGCCGTGGCCGCCCATGCTGAAGCCCTCCAGGATCCGGTACCGACCACCCATCGTGCGGAAGTTCTCGTCCACGTGCGGCAGCAGGTCCTGGATCACCACCTGTTCCATGGGCACCAGCCCGTTCTTCGAGTCACACCACATGCTCTCGGGCATGCCGTTGGGAAAGAGAACGATCATGGGCGGGATCGTTCCCTGTGCCATGGCCGAGCCGAAGTACGACGAGAGCCATGGAATGCCGAGCGTGCCGTCACCGGAGCCGTGGAGCCACACCAGCAACGGAAAGTTGCGGGCGGAGTCCGTCTGGTACTGCGGTGGCAGGTAGACATGAAAGCTGACCGTGGTGCCGGCGGCCAGACTCTCGAAGGTGCGGTACTGCACACCGGGTGCGGTCACCGGCGCGGTGACCCACTGCGCCGAGGCCGCAGATGCAAGGGCACCGGCCACGAGCAGGCTCAGGACCCGCTTTCGAGATGGGTGGCTTGGGCTCATGCGAAGTAAACCTGCAAGCGGATCGGCGATTGCATTGCGGGAGCCCTGACTCCGATGTTTTGCAGGTTTTCGGCATCGCTCCTGCGGCTCACATGGCGCCGCTGCAGACCGAGATGGCGGTTGGGCCCCGGATTGGGGCCAGGGGGCTACGGATGGTGTTCAGCCAGGCGGTGGGCGACGCGGTGGTTCCCGCATCGAGCCGTGAGGCCGAAGTGACACGCGTCCCTCAGCCCCGTGGGCAGGGCGGCCCCTTGCGCCTAGACGCCGCGGATCCGCCCGGTGCTGTCGCCGAAGCGTTCCGCCTGCACCCCCATGCGGGCAAGCAGGTCCAGGTGCAGGTTGCACATGGGTGTCTCGGCCGGCAGCACCAGATTGCCTCCGGGCGAGAGCCCGCCGCCGCGGCCGGCCAGCACCACCGGAAGCTGCTCGTGATTGTGTCGATTGCCGTCGCTGATGCCGCCGCCGAACACGATCATGCTGCGGTCCAGCAGCGTGCCGCCGCCCTCGCGCACGGCCGCGAGCCTCTCCAGGAAGCCGGCGAACAGCCGGGCGTGATAGAGATTGATCTGCCGCACCTGCTCGATCATCTCGGGATTGTCGCCGTGGTGGGTCAGGTGATGGTGTCCGTCGCGGATGCCGATCTCGCGGTAGGCGCGGTTGCTTCCCTCGTTGCCCATCATGAAGGTGACGATCCGCGTGCGGTCGGTGCGGAAGGCGGCCACCATGAGGTCAGCCATCAGGTCGAAGTGCTCGTGGTAGGTCGCGGGTGACTCGGCCGGCTCGGGCACCGGATCGCGGCTCGCCGCGTCGATGCGCTCGTACCGCTCCAGTCGATGCTCCAGGTCGCGGACGCCCTGCAGGTAGTCCTCGAGCCGCTCCGCCTCGTTGGCGGCCAGGCTGCGGCGCATGGTCCGGGCCTCGTCGATGCACAGGTCCAGCACGCTGCGGCGCGTGGCGCGGCGCTGGGCGGCGGCCCGCGGGTCACGCTGGTCGCCGAAGAGCCGCTCGAACACGGCACGTGGCCGGGTCTCCTTGGAGGTGGGCTTGTCCGGGGCCCGCCACGAGATGTTGCTGCTGTAGGCGCACGCGTAGCCCGAGTCGCAGTTGCCGCTGCGACCGCCGCCTTCGATTCCGAGCTCCAGACTGGCAAGCATGGTGCGCGTGCCGATGGCGCCGGCGGCCACCTGATCCACGCTCACACCGGCCCGAAAGTCCGCCCCGGCGGTCTTGGTGGGATGCACACCGGTCAGGAAGCAGGCTCCGCTTCGGGCGTGGTCGCCCGGGCCATCGCCCAGCGCCCGGGCGTTGTTGTGGGCCAGCCCCGAGATGACGGTGATGTCGCGACGGAACGGCGCAAGCGGTTCAAGCAGGGGACTCAGGGCATCGGATCCCGCCGCCGGGTCCGGCAGCCAGTCCGGCGCGTGCACACCGTTTGGCAGGAAGACGAAAGCCATCCGCGTGGGTGGTTCGGCGGCAGTGGTGGCCGCGCGGGCGGCCGGAGCCAGCGACTCCAGCCATGGCAGGGCCACGCTGGCGCCAAGCCCCTTGAGCAGGGTGCGACGATGAAGCACGGAGCGTGGGTTCATGGCAGGCCTCCAATCGGTCCGCTGGGGGAGTCGGCGGTGTGGGCGAGGCCGCTGAACGCCGGAGAGAGAACCACCTGCATCAGGCAGTCGCGGGCGCCCGCCGTGGGTCCCAGGCGTGCCACGATGTCGTCGACCTGGGCCTGATCGGCTCGCCGAAGGCTCCGGCCCAGGGCGTAGGTCATCAGATGCCGGACGAAGGATCGCCGCACGGCGGGTTGCTGCGCCAACCACGCGCCAAGTTGCGCGGCACCCCGGATCGTGGACCCATCCGGGAGTTCGGCCGAATCGTCGATCTCGGCATCGCCGTCGCGGTCCCGCGGATTGCCCACTGCATCGAGCCGCTCCATGGCCAGTCCGTAGCCGTCCATGGTGCGATGGCAGGCGGCGCAGTCGGGATCGCTGCGATGGCGTTCCATCACTTGCCGAACGCTCAGGCCCTGCGTGCCTTCGGAACTCTTCTCCAGGCTTGGAACGCCCGGGGGCGCCGGAGGTGGCGGCTGGTCCAGAAGCACCTCGAGCACCCACTTGCCGCGCTTGACCGGCGAGGTGCGGGTGGGATGGCTGGTGGCCATGAGCACGCTCCGCTGCAAGGCAAGGCCGGGCTGGTCCGGCGTGCCGGCCACCAGATCGGCGAGCGGTCGGTTGACCACGATGGCCTGATGCAGCGCGGTCGTGGTGTCCTGCATGATCGCCAGCCGTGCCTTGCGATCCATCCCGGGAAAGCGCTTGGGATCGGGCTCGTGCTCGAGAAGGCGATCCACCTGAAGCCACTGCACGCCGAAGCGATGGGCCATGGCGCGCGAGCGAGGGTCCGTCAGCATGGCCGCGGCGGTCGCTTGCAGTCCAGCGGGGGTATCCAGCCTGCCCTGCGCGGCCACCTGCAGCAACGCGTCATCAGGACCCGTTCCCCACAGCAGGAACGAGAGCCGCGTGGCCCGCTCGAAGGCGTCATCGTGGGATGACACGCTCTCGGATCGGAACAGGAATCGAGGGCTGCAGAGGGCCGCCGTGATGACGAATCGCAGCGTGTCCAGCGCGGTGGCCTGCGGCCCCAGCGTGCGACGGGCGGCCATCAGCATGCGGTCCGCATCGGCGGAGTCCGCAGGCCGTCGCCAGGTCTCCCGAAGGATGCGCATCACCTCATGGTGCAGCGTGGTGGGTGGCGAGGCGGCCTGGCGGTCCTGAAGCCGAACGAGCCACGCGGATGGTCCCTTTGGGCCGCCATGCACGGCCTGCGCGGCCACCAGCTCCGCCGCGTCGAGCAGCCGCTCCAGGAGCAGCGGCGACATGGTCTGCATGTCCACGTTGTTGTCGAAGCCATCGCCGATCTCATCGGGGGGCAGCACACGCTCCGCATCCAGGTGCACGTCGAAGATGGCCTCCACGCAGCGTGCGTATTCGTCGCGCGTGAGTCGTCGCAGGCCGCTGGCTGGCGGCGACTCCGGCAGCCTGGCCGCAGCCCACTCGGCCATGGTGCGGTACATCGCCTCGGTGGGACGGTCCTCCTCGTCGCGTGGTGGCATGTCGCGGGCACGCAGGCGGTCCACCACGCGGGACCAGGTCGCCCGGTCCTGGATCGTGAGCGCATCCTGGCGGGCTCGCTCCAGGAACCCGACGGCATCAAAGTCGCCGGACGCACGGGCGCCACTGTGGCAGCCAAGGCAGTGATCCTGGATCAGGTCGCCGCCATCGCCCGCCCATGCGGCCACGCTTCCCCACAGCACGCTCAGGATCGCCAGCAGGGCCGATCGAGCCATGGCGGCGATGGTAGGGGGAAACGCCCGGGATTCAGCCAGCCGGTGCCGAAATCACCGCCAACTGGTCCGATTTCGGTTGTTCAGGGTCTGCAAAGGGGCTATATGTCATGGCCATGCGTCCTGGCGAAGCGTTGTCCCGGTCCGTGCGTCTGATGCTGGCCGCGTGCGTTGCGATCATGCTGGCGGGTGAGGCTCTCGCCCAGGTGCGGATCAACGAGATGCTCGCCTCCAACGGCACCTCGATCCGTGACGAGGACGGCGACTCGAGCGATTGGCTGGAGCTGGTCAACCTGGGCTCGCAGCCGGTGAGCCTGCTGAACTGGGGACTGAGCGACAGTGGCAATCCCTTCAAGTGGCGTTTTGGCGATGTGACCATCCAGCCGGGCCAGCACCTGTTGGTGTGGGCATCCGGCAAGAACCGGACCAGCGGCGCCAACATCCATGCGAGCTGGTCGATCAGTGCTGGGGGCGAGGTGCTCTCGCTGGTGGATGCCTCGGGTGTGCTGCAGGACCAGTTCCCGGCCACGGCGATGGAACGCGACCTTTCCATGGGCCGGCAGCCGGATGGAACGGGGCCGCTCTACTTCTTCCAGCAGCCCACGCCCCGTGCCGCCAACACCACCACCGGCTATCCCACCGAGACGCTTCCGCAGCCGACCTTCTCGGTGGCGGGCGGCATGCACACGGGCCCGGTCACGGTCTCGATCTCCGCGCCGCCGGCGGGCGCCACGCTTCGCTACACGCTCGACGGATCGGATCCCACGGAGAGCTCCTCCGCGTACACCGGACCGATCACGCTGGGCAGCCGGGCGGGACAGCCCAACGGGATCTCGATGATCCCCACCAACCAGCAGCCGGTCGGTGCGCCGTACTACGAGGGCTGGCAGCAGCCACTGGGCGAGGTGTACAAGATCAACGTGCTCAGGGCCCGCTTCTTCAAGGCCAACGTGCTGCCGAGCCGCATCACCACGCAGAGCTATCTGGTCGATCCGCTCGGTTCCGCTCGCTACCCGTTTCCGGTGGTGAGCATCTCGAGCTCGCCCGACAACCTCTTCAGTGGTCCCACGGGCATCTACGTGGTCGGCTGGTACAACAACTTCGCTCAGGAGGGTGCCGCGTGGGAGCGTCCGGGGCACATCGAGTTCTACGAGTCGGATGGGTCGCTGGCCTTCCAGGGCGAGGTGGGCATCCGGATCCATGGCGGCACCACCGTGAACCGGCCTCGCAAGAGCCTGCGGATCTACTCGCGCAACGCCTCCGGCAACGTGCCGTTTGGCCACCGCATCTTCCCGGACAAGGACGTGGCCGCCTTCGACACGTTCCTGCTGCGCAACAGCGGCAACGACTGGGGGCAGACCATCTTTCGCGACGCCTTCGTGAGCTCGGTGGCGGCGCCCACGGGCCTCGATCGCCAGTCCGTGCGGCCGGTGGTGGTGTTCCTGGACGGCGAGTACTGGGGCATCCACAACGCCCGGGATCGCTTCGACGAGGGCTTCTACCTGCATCACTACGGTCTGGATGAGACGGAATTCACGCAGCTGGAGATCTGCAGCTGCAACGGCAGCTGGCCGGTCCACGATCGCGGCAACGAGTCCATGCTGGCCGACTTCTCCGACGTGCTGGCCAAGGCCGGCAGCGGCCTGTACTCGGGTGCTGGCGGCATGGCCGCCCTGGACGCCCGCGTGGACGTGGGCAACTTCATCGACTACAGCATTCACCAGATCTGGTGCGGCAACACGGACTGGCCCGGCAACAACGTGCGGCTGTGGCGGGCGGTGACTCCGGACCTGTCGCCTGCCGCGGATCCCCGTCTGGACGGCCGCTGGCGCTGGCTGCTCTACGACACCGACTTTGGCCTTGGGCTCAACTTCAACTACGTGATCGGCGTGGAGCAGGGGCCGGCCCACGACACGCTGGCCCACGCCACGGCGGCCAACGGCTCGTGGTGGAGCAACAACGAGGTGGGCACGCGTCTGCTGCGCCGAAGCCTGGAGAACGTCGAGTTCCGGAACCGCTTCATCAACCGCTTCGCCGACCTGCTCAACACCACGCTCTCGGCGGACCAGGCGGGCGAGATGCTCGACGCCTTCGTGGCCACGTATGGACCCGGCATGGCGGAGCATGTGCGTCGATGGCGGCAGCCCGGTGACTGGAATGCCGAGGTGGCGCGGGTCCGCAGTTACACCCAGCAGCGGCCGGCCGCGGTGCGTGGACACATCGCGAGCAAGTTCGGCCTGGCCGGCACGGCGGAACTCACGGTGGACGTGAGCGATCCGGCGGCTGGCTCGATCACGGTGAACTCGGTGGAGATCGATCCGCTGGTCACCGGGGTGCCGGAGGACCCATGGCCCTGGACCGGAACCTACTTCCGCGGAGTGCCGGTCACGGTGACCGCCTTGCCGAGGCCGGGCCACCGGTTCGTGCGTTGGGAGGACAGCGCCACCGCGGGCCCCACCTACGGGGCCGTGACCACCAGTCCCAGTCCGCCGGTTGCCGGTCAGCCCGTGACCATCACCTACGACCCGGCGGGTCGACCGCTGCAGGGTGCGTCGCAGGTGTACCTGCACTTCGCGCCCAACGCCTGGAGCAATCGCATCGTGCCGCGCCCGGCCATGACGCAGGTGGATGGTCGGTGGCAGTACACGTATGCGGTGCCTGCGGGCACCACGGTGCTTCGCATGGTCTTCACCAGCAATCCCGAAGGAGGAAGCGGTGGGACCTGGGACAACAACAGCGCCCAGGACTGGAACATCACCGTGGCGGCAGGTGACAGCACCGTGGATCCGCTGGATCCGGTGGCGGTGGTGAATCTCTCCGGCAGCCGAACCTTGCGGGCCGTGTTCGAGGCGGACGTGGCCTGCCCGGCGGACCTGGATGGCAGCCTCGATGTGGACGCGGGCGACCTGTCGCTGCTGCTCTTCGGCTTTGGTCCCTGCGAGGGATGCCCGGCGGACCTGGACGGCAACGGATCCGTGGATGGCGGGGACATCTCGATGCTGCTGCTGGCCTTTGGTCCGTGTCCGCAGTGAGCCGGGAGCGGCTCCGCGGAACGGGGCGCATCGCAACCTAGCATCCGCCTGATGGCTCCTTCGCCTGCGGTCGGTGCACGCCAGCAGCGCCGCGCGATCCGCGCTGCGGCCATGGTCCGGCCCACGTACCCACCGGAACTGCCGGTGGCCGCGCGCCGCGCCGAGATCCAGGCGGCGATCCGCGGCAACCAGGTGGTGGTGGTGCAGGCCGACACCGGCAGCGGCAAGACCACGCAGTTGCCCAAGATGCTCCTTGAACTGGGCTACGGCGTGGAGGGCGAGATCGCCCACACGCAGCCCCGGCGTCTGGCGGCCCGGGCCACCGCGGCCCGCATCGCCAGCGAACTGGCCGTGCCGCTGGGCACCGTGGTGGGGTGCCAGGTGCGCTTCGACGACCGCAGCGACCAGACCACGCGGCTGAGGGTGCTGACCGATGGCGTGTTGCTGGCACAGCTGGCCCAGGACCGCCTGCTGAGCCGCTACGACGCCATCGTGATCGACGAGGTGCACGAGCGAAGCCTGAACGTGGACTTCCTGCTCGGGTCGCTTCGGCGCATCGTGCCCAGACGGCCCGAGCTGCGCGTGGTGCTGGCCAGCGCAACCATGGAGGCCCAGCGTCTTGCGGACGCCTTCGGCGGCGCGCCCGTGCTGGACATCCCGGGCCGCCTGTTCCCGGTCGAGGTGCGGTATCGCCCGCCTGTCGAGGGCGAGCCCACCGATCCGCAGGTGGTGGCCGATGCGGTGGAGTCGTGCCTGCACGAAGGGCCGGGCGACGTGCTGGTGTTCCTGCCCGGCGAGCGCGAGATCAACGAGGCGGTGGAGACCCTGCGTGGCCGCGCCTCCTGCGACGAGGTGGACGTGCTGCCCCTGTTCGGGCGCCTGGGTGACGTCGAGCAGGATCGTGCCATCACCGGGGGCACGCGTCGACGCGTGACCGTGGCCACCAACGTGGCCGAGACCAGCCTGACGGTTCCGGGTGTCCGATGGGTGGTGGACGCGGGCCTGGTCCGATTGGCGCGATGGAGTCCCAAGGCCCGCGTGCAGCGGCTGTTGGTGGAGACGGCGGCCAAGGCCTCGCTGGAGCAGCGCAAGGGCCGTGCAGGCCGCGTGGCGCCGGGCGTGTGCGTTCGGCTGTTCGACCAGGCCGACATGGAGGGCCGCCCTGAGGCCGTGCCGCCCGAGATCCTGCGATCCAACCTGGCGGGCGTGGTGCTTCGCATGCGGGACCTCGGCCTGGGCGAGCCGTCGGACTTTCCATTCGTGGATCCGCCCGGTGACCGGCGCCTGCAGGATGCCGAGGAGACGCTTCGCGAACTGGGCGCGGTCACGGGTCGCGGCGATCTCACGCGGCTTGGCCGCCAGATGGCCCGGCTGCCGGTGGATCCGCGCGTGGCCCGCGTGCTGATCGAGGGCGTTCGGCTGGAGTGCGGCGACGCCGCGCTCACGCTGGCGGCTTGGATGAGCACGGTGGATCCGCGGGAGCGCCCTGCGGACAGGTCCCACGAGGCCGACCTGGCCCACGTGCCGTTTCGTGATGGTGAGGGTGACCTGATCGGCGCGCTGCGACTGTGGCAGGCCTTCCGGGAGGCACAGGCCTCGCTCGGGTCGTCGGCGCTGAAGCGATGGTGTCGCGAGCGACACCTCTCCCACCGCAGGCTGCGCGAGTGGGCGGACGTGCGTCGGCAACTGGATCGGCTGCTGCGCGAGCGCGTGCAACTGGATCCAGGGCCCGACTCGGCGGTCTGGCGCGGTGCCGCGGTTCACCGTGCGGTGCTGGCGGGTTTTGCCACCAGCGTGGCGCGCCGCGGACGGGATGGCCAGTACCAGCTCCCGGATGGGAGCGCCTTCTCGCTGCACCCGCGGAGCGGGCTGGCGCGCAGCCAGCCGCCGTGGGTGGTGGCCACGGAGATCGTGGACACGGGCCGGCGCATGGCCCGCGTGGTGGCGCGTGTGCAGCCCACCTGGGTGGAGCGGGCGGTTCCGCACCTGGTGCGGCGCACGCTGAGCGAACCGCACTGGGTTCAGGCCTCGGGCCAGGTGGCGGCCTGGGAGCGCGTGAGCCTGGGGCAACTGGACCTGATCGATCGGCGACGGGTTCCGTACGGCCCCGTGCACCCGGCGGAAGCCCGCGTGGTCTTCATACGCAGCGCCCTGGTGGAGGAGCAGCTTGGTGTGGAGCCCGAGGTGCTGCGGGTGAACCGCACGGTGCGCGACCAGGCCGACGCATGGGCCAAGGCCCATCGACGCGTGGATCTGCTGGCCGACGCGGATTCGGCATTCCGCTTTTACGAGCGTCGACTGCCGCCCGACGTGCACAGTCGCCCGCACCTGCTCCGATGGCTGCAGCAGCCACGTCATGCCGCCGACCTGCAGATGAAGCTGGCGGATCTGGTGCCGGAGGACGCCGATTCGGGCGACTATCCCGGCTTGCTGGATGTGGGAGCGGGTCCGCTGCCGGTCATCTATCGGCATGAGCCTGGCACGGAGGGGGACGGAGCCACCTTGCGGGTGCCACTGGTGCTGCTGCCTGATCTGGACGCCGCGAGGCTGTCCTGGGGGGTGCCCGGAGCGCGACGCGAGCTGGTGGAGGCCATGATCCGCGCCCTGCCCCGGCGGGTTCGAGCGCGGTTCCAGCCCGTGGAGGCGTTCGTGCAGGGATTCCTGCAGTCGCACGAGCCTGCGCAGGGTGATCTTCGCACGCTGCTGGCCGCGCATCTGACCGCAACGGCCGGGTTGCCCGTGGATCCGGCGGACCTGGACCTTGCGGCGGTGCCGGCGCACCTGCTGCCGCGCGTGGAGGTGCTCGAGGGCGAGCGCCTTCGCATGGCCGGGCGGGACGTGCGGGCCGTGCAGCGCGCGCTTGCCGCTGATGCGGCGGCCGCACGGGCGGCGGCCGTGCGCGAGTCGATGCAGGGTGCCTGGAGCGAGCGGCCCGTGAAGGCGTGGCCAGCCGGTGTGCAGGCATTGCCCGAGGAGCGGATGCTGGCGGTGGCGGGCGGTTCCATGCGACTGTGGCTCACGCTGGATGTCGGCGATGCCGGACCCTGCACGGCATGGTCCGGCGACCGGGCTCATGCCGAGCGAACGCTGCAGCGTGCGGTGGTGGCGCTGCTGCTGGCAGCATCTCGCGGACCCGTGCAGCATCACCTGGACTTCAGTCCCGAGTTCAGGCCGCTGGAGTGGAGCGCGCGTGGCCTGGGCTCGCCGGCCCGGCTGGTGCACGTTGCCTCGCTGCAGGCCGTTCAGCGGGCGTGCCTTGCCGGGCATGCACCGGTCCGGAGCGAGCGCGAGTTCGAGCTGGCGCTCGCTCGCGGAGCTTCGGGCCTGTTGCAGGCGGCTCGGCAGGTCATGGGTGTGCTGGAGGAGGCCTCGAGGGTGCAGGCGCGGCTGAACGCCGAACTGGCCCGCTCCGCACCGCCCGACTGGAACGCGGTGGTGGAGTGGACGCGACAGGACCTGGCGTGGCTGTTGGGGGCTTCGGTGCTGGAGTGGGGCAGCGCCGACGAGTTCCTTCGCCTTCCGGAAATGCTGCAGGCGTGCCTGGACCGACTGCAGCGCCTGGCCGGTGGTGGCGCGCGCCAGGTGGAAGCCTCGATGCAGACCGTGGAGCCCTGGCTGCAGCGGGCGACCGGGAGCGGTGATCCCGGACTGGAGTCACTCGCCCGACGTGTGCGGCTTGGGCTTCATGCCCGGGGCGGCGGCCCGTGGCCGCGCGTGCGTGACCTGCCGGAGTGGTTCGGCTGAGAACGGCTCAATCTCGTCGCGAGCGGCGCTTGCGCAGGGCGGCCCGCAGCGTGGCGTTCTCGCGTCGCGTGGCCTCGAGATCGAATCCCTGGTACGCGGCCAGCAGCGACAACTGCTCGATGCGGTCCAGCACCGCTGCAGCCCGCTGGTCGCCGGGCGTGATCCGGGCCCAGAGGCTTCGAAGTTCGTCCAGGGCTTCCCGCAGCGACGTCTCCATGTTCCAACCCTCCGGTCCCACCATGGCAAGCGGAGCGGCCGTCCGCAAGCAGCACCGCTGGAATGCGGATGCCGCACGCCGCGTTGCGCACGACCAGACGGAACAGACCGAATGGCTCGGTCCGCTCACTTGGCCATCGACTGCAGCTTCTGCACGGCCTTGCGTGCCGCGGGTGGCGCTTTGGCCAGGGCAGCCTGCAGGGCATCGGGCTCGCGCCGGGCCTCGCCGAGCAGCCGGGAGGTGTGGGCGTCCAACTCGAACTTCCACCGCTGGAACATCTGCTCGAGTTCCTGCCGATTGAAGCGGGAGAGCGGATCAGCCATGCCGCTCTGGGCCACGGCCCAGTCGATCAGGCGACCGGACTGGGCCTCGAAACGGTACAGGGCCAGCGAGTTCTCCAGCCGCTTGCGCAGGCTCAGGAAGGGATCCGTGGCGGCCGGCGGCAGGGCGGTCATGACCTGCTCGGCCTTGCCGCGGTCGATCGATCCCAGCCAGCCGCCCTCCTTGCCTGCCTCCACGTCGCGCAGGGTGGTGGGGCGGTGGATGGCGGTCAGGATGTCGCCGCCGTCGCCGTCGGCAGGCGTCAGGTCCGCGGCGCTGGCAAGCAGGCTCTTCACGCCCACCGAGGCGAATCGAACGTAGATCTGCTGGTCCGCCTTGCCCTGGAAGGTGATGGCGTCGATCTTGAGCACCGACCCCTCGCCCCACTCCGGACGCTTGATGGATCGAACCTTGTCACCGACCTTGAACGCGATGGCGGTCATGCCCATGGAACTTCGTCTTGTGTGGCCCTGGATCGTGGAACGGCCGTCGGAGTCGTCCGAGGCGGCTTTCGATAGAGTGTACCGATGCCGCGTCCGATCCGCATCCTGTTCATGGGCGATGTGGTGGGGGCACCTGGGCGTTCGGCCGTGCAGCGTCATCTGCCGGAGTTGCGCGAGCGGTGCCGCGCCGACGCGGTCATCGTGAATGGCGAGAACGTGCGCAATGGCTCGGGCATCACCGCGGACCTGCACCGGGCCCTGCGGGAGGCCGGGGCGGACGCGATCACGCTGGGTGACCACGTCTACAAGGACGCCCGCATCGCCTCCACGCTTGAGGACCCGGCCGAGCCCATCCTGCGGCCGCTGAACCTCTCCGCCAAGGCACCGGGCAAGCGTTTCGTGCGCATTCCGGCGTCGGGCGAGCGAAGCCGCGACATCTACGTGGCCACGGTGCTGGGCCGGATCATGTTTCCCATGCCCGCCGATGATCCGTTCGCCGCCTGCGACGAGCTCCTGCGATCGCTCCCGGAGCGGCAGGCGATCGTGGTGATCGAGGCCCACATGGAGGCCACAAGCGAAAAGGCGGCGCTGGCCCACCATCTGGACGGCCGGGTGGCCGCGGTGCTGGGCAGCCACACGCACGTGCCCACGGCCGACGAGCGGATCCTGCCGGGCGGCACCGCCTTCCTGAGCGATCTGGGCATGTGCGGCCCGTGCGATGGCGTGATCGGCCGCGACGCGGGCCGCGTGGTGCACCACATGACCACCGCCATGCCCGTGCAGTATGAAGTGGGTTCGGGGGAGGTGCGCGTGAGCGGCGCCGTGGTCGAGGTCAGCGTGGACACCGGCCTGGCCCTGTCCATCGAGCGCGTGGAGGCAGGCGAGTCGCGCCGCACGCGGATCGGCGGCTGAGCCGGCCCGGTGCGGGCCCGGGCCGCGTCACGCGCCGCCGAAGAACCGCTTGATGCCGCGCATGGTGGCCTGGCGGCCGACCGCGGCGATGCTCTCGGTGAGCGGGATCTCCTTGGGGCAGACCTTCACGCAGTTCTGCGCGTTGCCGCAGTCGTTCACGCCGCCTTCGCCCATGAGCACGTCGAGCCGCTCTTCGGCCAGCGTGGCGCCGGTGGGGTGGCTGTTGAACAGCCGGGCCTGGTTGATGGCATGGGCGCCGATGAAGCTGCTGTCCCACTTGCTCGCGTCGGGCTCCTGGTTGAACTGCGGGCAGGCCTCCAGGCAGCAGCCGCAGCTCATGCAGGTGCTCATCACGTAGCGCTGCTCCTGGCCGGCGGGCGTGTCCCGGGGACCTGCGCCCAGGTGGTATGTGCCGTCCACGGGCACCCAGGCCTTCACGCGCTTCAGGTTGTGGAAGAGCCGGCTGCGGTCCACGCTCAGGTCCCGCACCACCGGGAACTTGCTCATGGGCTCCAGCGTGATGCCGCCGTTCTCATCCACCACCTGGTCCACGAGCGCGGAGCAACTCTGCCGGACGCGGCCGTTGATCACCATGGTGCAGCTGCCACAGACCTCCTCCAGGCACCCGCTGTCGTACACGATGGGGCTGGCGGCGGAACCTTCGACCGTGGTGGGGTTGGCGGCGATCCACTGCAGCAGGCTGATCACGTTGGCTCCCGGCTCCACCGGCACGCGGTACGTCTCGGTGCGGCGGGGGGCCTGGGGCCCATCCTGGCGGACCACGCGAACGGTGACGGTGCGGGCGGGGGCTGGGGACTTCGGGGCGACCATGTGGCGATCCTATTCGCCTGCCAGCGGCCGGTCACCTGCTGGCGAACCGCGGGGATTCCTGCCGATACAGGGGCGATGAGCCCCTGGCTGAAGCTGATGCGACCCGGCGACTGGACGAAGAACGTCTTCGTGCTGGTGCCCGCGGTCTTCTGGCTCTCGGGCGAGGGGCGGAACCTCGACCTGGCCGAGGAGTTCGGTGCCAGGTTCCCGCCGCTGTTCTGGACCTTCGCGGCCTTCTGTCTGGCGGCCAGCGGCAGCTATTGCGTGAACGACGCGATGGACGTGGCCAAGGACCGAACGCACCCCGTGAAGCGGCTGCGACCCGTGGCCAGCGGGGCCGTGACGGTCGGGGCGGCCCTTGCCGCTGGAAGGCTGCTGCAGGGGCTGGCCTTGCTGGTGGCGTTCGGCCTTGGCGGCAAGGTGGCTGGTGCCTGCCTGCTTGCGTATGTGCTGCTGCAGGTGGCCTACAACCTCCGGCTCAAGACGGTGCCGCTGGTCGACGTGAGCGTGCTGGCGGCGGGCTTCTGCCTTCGTGCGGCCGGCGGTGCCGCCGCCATGCACATCCAGCTCTCGGTGTGGTTGCTGCTCTGCGTGTTCTTCCTGACGCTGTTTCTGGGCTTCACCAAGCGGCTCTGCGATCTTTCCGCCGCCGAGAACGCCAGAGCGGCCGGACAGGCGGTCGACTGGAAGGCGCGTCCTGGCTACGAGACACGCGACCAGATGAACTGGCTGCTGGGCGTGAGCGGCGCGCTGGTGGTGATGCTCTACGTGAGCTACACGCTCTCGCCGCACGCGGACCGGCTCTACGGCGCCCGCGCCATGGGCCTGGCCATGCTCACGCCGCTGGTGATGATCTCGATCCATCGCTTCTACCGGCGAGCCAATCTGGGCGAGTCGGATGCGCCGCTGGAGACCCTGCGCGGCGACCGCACGCTGCTGGCCTGCATCTCGCTCTTCGTGATCGGCACGCTGGCGTGCCTGTACTGGCCACCGGTGCAGTCGCTGCTGAAGGGGTTGCTGCTGCGGTGACGCCGCGGACGTGGCCGGCACGCGCTGCGATAGCCTTTCGAACGGACGTCCCGCATGGCTGATGCAACACCCCATGATCGCCCGGCCACGCCGAATGCGAGCGGCATGGTGGCGCTCTGGCCCATGCTGGCGGTGGGTGCGGGCTTTGCGGGCCTCTGCCTTGGGGTGATCCTGGGCGGAAGGGACGTGGGCCACTGGGCAAGCGACCAGAACCTGCATCACCTGGAGGCCGTGCGGCAGTTCGTTCGGCAGTGGCCGTGGCCTGACCTGACCGATTATCCGAGCGCCACGGCACCGGGATGGCACCTGCTGCTGGCGGCGGTGGTGCAGTCGGGGTACCCCGAGTCCCAACTGCGGTTGCTGGCGATTCTGCCGGGACTGCTGGCCCTGGCGAGCGTGTGGCGGACGGGTGTGCAGTGGGCCTCGCCGGCCATGGCGGCCTTGGCGTCGCTGCCGCTGGCGATGAGTCCGTACGTGCTTGGCGGCTCGTGCTGGATCACCACCGACGTGCCCGCCATCGCAGGCGTGGGGTGGGCCATGGGGTACCTGGTCAACGACCGGTGGGGCCGTGCCGCGATGAAGACCGGTGGCTGGAGTCCCCGGGTGCTGCGGGCGGGGTTGGTGGCGTGCCTCACCACGACGATCCGACAGCCGATGGCGTGGCTGGCCGTGCCCGTGGTCTGGGCGGCGGTGAACCGTCGCCTGCGCTGGGGCATCGCTGCGAGTCTGCTGCCGTTGGTGGTGCTGGTGTTCTGGATCATCCTCTGGAAGGGCCTGATTCCGCCGGCCTATCGCGACCTGCACAGCCGGGGATGGAACCTGGCCTCGGTGCTCACATCACTCTCCCTGGTGGCGATCTGGGGTGGCGTGCTGGTGGCCGGATGCAAGGATTGGCGACCGACCGTGCGGCAGGTGCTGGGCGATCGGCGGTTCCGGATCGCCATGATCCTGTTGCTGCTGCTCTGGATCGCCGTGCCGAGCGACTTCGATCGCGAGGGCGGGCGTTGGGGCGGTCCCATATGGAACCTGGTGCGGGCGGCTCCTGCGGTCTTCGACCGCTCGATCGTGTTGCTGCCGATGGCGGCGGCGGGGGTGCTGGTGCTGGGCGTGCTGGTCCGCCGCGCCTTCGCGGCTGGCCGCGGACCGCAGGGCTACCTGCTGTTCATGAGCCTTGCCCTGCTGGTGATCGCCAACGCCGCCAACTCGCAGGCGTGGCAACGCTACGCCGATCCGGGGCTGCTGCTTCTGCTGCCGTTGCTGCTGCTGTGCGGGGGCGTTCCCGGCGAGCCCCTCGGACGCCGTCGCATGGGCATGGCTTTGCTGGCGTTGGCGACCGTTCAGGCCACGCTCTGCGGGCTCACCATTCTTGGGCCGGCGCTTGGGGTCGGCGCCGGGCAGGCCGGCGGCTAGGCGTTGGCCATCGCTGGCTTGGCGGCCGCGGGCTTGTCGGCCTCCACCTTGCCGTAGGTCCGGGCCCGGGGCTGCACCAGCGGTGTCTGCACGGGCTCGAAGCTGATCTGCACCTTGTGGGCCACCGGGTCGAAGCGAGCCACGGTGGTGCGCAGGAACTCCGCGTCGTTGCGCTGCGGGAAGTCCGTGCGGAAATGGCTGCCGCGGCTCTCCTTGCGGGCCAGGCTGCCCTCCACGATGGCGTCGGCGATGAGCAGCATGTCGCCCACGGCGCGAGCGTGACTCAGATTCTGGTTGGTCCACATGCCCGTGTCGCTCAGGTGCACGCGGCTGAAGCGCTCCCGCAGTTCCGCGACCTTGCCGCGGGCCTGCAGCAGCCGCTGCTCGTCCTTGACCACGGTGCACGCCGCCGTCATCTCCTCGCCGAGTTCCTTGCCGATCAGGTAGGGGTTCTCCTGGCCGCGGCCGTCGACCAGGCTCTTCATGATGGCCTCCTCGGCCTTCACGGCCGCGTCGAACAGGGTCGCCGGCGCCTTCTCCGCCGTCTCCTGGCGGTCCCGCGCGAAGTTGGCCACACCAAGGCCGCAGAAGAGCCCGTCGAAGATGCAGCTGAGCAGGGCGTTGGCCCCCAGCCGGTTGGCGCCGTGATACTGGTAGTTGACCTCGCCGAAGGCGTACAGGCCGTCCACGTTGGTCATCATGCTGTTGGGCGCGCCGTGCACAAGGCCCTTGGCATCGGGCTTGGCGGTGTAGGTGGTCCAGAGCCCGCCCATGGAATAGTGCACGCCCGGGAAGATGCGCATGGGCACCTCGCTCGGCTCCTCGCCCACGAACTTCCGGTAGATCTCCAGGATGCCGCCGAGCTTGCGGTCCAGGTAGGCACGGCCCAGGTGCGTGAGGTCCAGATAGACCTGGTTCTGGCCCGCCACCCCCATGCCCTCCTTCACGCAGACCTCGAAGATCTCGCGGGTGGCGATGTCGCGAGGCACGATGTTGCCGTACTTGGGATAGCGCTCCTCAAGGAAGTACCAGCGATCCGCCTCGGGGATCTGCCGCGGATCGCGGGTGTCGCCCTTGGTGCGCGGCACCCACACGCGGCCGCCCTCGCCGCGGGCGCTCTCGCTCATCAGGCGCAGCTTGTCGGCGCCGGGGATGGCGGTGGGATGCACCTGGATGAATTCGCCGTTTGCGTAGAAGGCCCCGTGCTGGTAGCAGCGGCTGGCCGCGGCACCCGTGCACATGACGCTGTTGGTGCTCTTGCCGAACACCAGGCCGCAGCCACCGGTGGCCATGACCACCGCATCGGCGCGGAACCCGCGGATCTGCATGGTTCGAAGGTCCTGGGCCACGATGCCCTGAGTCAGGCCCACGGCATCCACCACGGGGCGCAGGAACTCCCAGTGCTCGTACTTGGTCACCTTGCCCTCGGCCTCCCAGCGGCGCACCTGCTCGTCAAGCGCGTAGATCAGCTGCTGGCCCGTGGTGGCCCCGGCGAAGTGCGTTCGCTTGTACAGGCTGCCGCCAAAGAGCCGCAGGTCGCGCTGTCCCTCGGCGGTTCGATTGAAGGGCACGCCCATGCGATCGAGCAGGTCGATGATCCGGGGCGCCCAGTGGGCCATCTCGTACACCGGCGGCTGGTGGGCCAGGAAGTCGCCGCCATAGATCGACTCGTCGAAGTGCTCCTGCTCGCTGTAACCCTGCTGTCGGGCGATCTCGTTGCAGGCGTTGATGCCGCCCTGGGCACAGACGCTGTGCGATCGCTTGACCGGGACGATGCTGAACAGGTCGACCGGGATGCCGGCCTCGACGATGCGGATGGTGGCGGCCAGGCCAGCCAGACCTCCGCCCACCACGATCACGCGCTGCGGTCGGTTGCTCATCGCTGCTCTCCTTGACCGGTGATGGAATGCCCGCTGCCGGCGCCGGACAACCGGATCTCCACCTTCTCCTCGACCTCCACGGCGGGCTGCCGATACTGGGCCTCGATGGCCCGGGCCCTGTCGGGATCCAGGGTGGCAAAGCCGAACACGGCGGTGACCGCGGCGGCCGCCAGGGCCAGCCCCAGGGCCGCACAGACCTGGCCCCATCGCCGCTGCGCCCCCACGCTCACGGTCACGCCCCAGGTGATGGCCGCGGTCCAGAGGCCGTTGGCGAAGTGAAACACCAGCCCCAGCACGCAGACCAGGTAGAAGGCCGCCATGAGCAGACCCAGCGATCCACGCTGCAGGTGCTCGGCCAGGCTGCTCGACGCCGCGTCGGCCTGGAATCCAGGCATCAGCCCACCGTAGGTCCAGCCCCATCGCAGGCTGCTGACGTGCATGAAGATGAACAGCACGCCCAGGTACCCGGTGAGGCGCTGCCAGGTGTACCGCCAGTTGTCCTGGTAGCCATAGCGCGAGGTGTTGAAGCGGCCGGTGCGGGCGAACCACACCCCAACCCCCGCATGGAACGCGATGGGCAGCCAGAGCACGAAGATCTCGATGAACACCAGCGCCGGCAGGCCATGGATGAAGTCCACCTCGTGCTGAAAGGTGGCCACGCCGGCCCCCGAGGCATCGATGCCGCGGTCGGCGAACTTGGTCTTGTTCAGCAAGCCGCCCCACACGATGCTGCTGTTGGTGGTGAGGTGCGGGAACAGGAACAGGCCGATTGGCACCACGCCCGAGAGCGAGTGCAGGCGCCGGATCAGGTGATAGTGGCGGTCGAGGAAGCGGGCCTTGGGAGCAGCGACGGCGGTGGTCACGTTCGTTCCTTGGTCTGTTCTTGGGTTGGCTTGGTCGATCAGGGCACCACGAGCTTGGGTCCGCCAGCTGGCGGCTCGCCGGCTGGCGGCACCGCGGACGGTCCGCCCTTGCCCTCGGCCATTCGCGCGGCCACGGCCTGGGCGATCTGCACGAAGCGGGACCGCAGCTCGGCCAGCACCTCACGCAGGTCCTTCGCCTCCTCGTCGCTCAGGTTGCCCTTGGTCTTCTCCTCAAGCACGCCGAGCAGGTCGATGGCGAAGCGGCTGCCCATCAGGTCCACCATCACCCGGCCCTGTTCGTCGGCGTAGCCGCCGAGTCCGCCCACGGCCTGGCTCGCCAGCAGGCCCACCAGGCTGCGGAAGTCGGCCGGAGGCATCTCGTCGCGGCCGGGGCGCGCGGGCTTCTGGGCCTCCTGCTGGGCCAGACGATCCTTCTCGGCCTGGGCCTGGGCCTTCCAGTCACTGTCCACGTGCAACTTGGGTGCGTCGGATTCGCTCAAGGGTTCCTCCAGAGAGGCGAGTATAGGAGTGACGGAGCTGGCGGTCGCCCCGTGTGGCTAGCATGCTTCGGTGCGAGCGATCGCCCTGCTGAGCCTTCTCGTGACGCCGCTGGCGGGCTGCCTGGCGATGGACGAGACCCGTGAGGATGCCCGCGAGGTGCCCGTGCAGGCCTTCGTGAAGGGCATGACGCCCGATGACGTGCGTCCCTCGGTGGTGGAAGTGCCCGCAAGCATCTATGAGCCTGAAGGGGCCGTGGAGGAGCAGACGGTGGTCACGGCGCCTGACGGCAACGAGACGGTGACCACCATGCAGGGCACGGTCACGCAGGATCCCGACGGCAGGCGGGGTGTGGTGGTGGACTCGGTGCAGGTGACGCAGGAACTGCTTCCGGGACAGACGTGGCCGGTGGACGCCCTGGTGGGGCAGATCAACGGCAAGCCGCTCTACGCCGCCGAGTTCCTGGCCACCCGTGAGGAGCGCATCCGCCGGGTGGTGGCCGGGTCGGACCGCGCCGCCGCCTACCGCGAACTGCTGAGGATCCTGGACGAGGCCTTCGAGCAGTTCGTGAACAACCAGTTGGTGATCAGCGAGGCCGAGGGTGCCATTCCCGACGAGGCCAAGGAAGGCCTGCTGGCGTGGATGCGGCAGCTGCAGGAGCAGGAGATCGCCACGCGCGGCGGCACCCGCAGCGAGGCGCAGCGAAGCATCGAGGAGGAGTTCCCCGGCACCACCATCGAGGAGTTCATCCAGCGCCAGAAGAACGAGATCCTGGCCGCCGACCTGATGCGCCGGCGCATCCGCCCGCGCGCCATCGTGAGCTGGCGGGACGTGGAGCGGCTGTACATGAAGGACTACGAGCGCTACAACCCGCTGCCCACGCTGCGGGTTGGACGCATCGCGGTGCTTGCCACCGATACCGCCAAGGTGCAGCAGGTCAAGGACGCCTTCGCGGCCGGCAAGGGCTTTGCCGAGGTAGCCGCCGAACTGCAGCTGCCCGATGGAGGCTTGTGGCGCGACATCAAGCTGGGGCCGGGTGGCATCGACGGGGTGCCGGACCTGGTCGACGACATGAAGCTTCGCCTGAAGGGCCTGCGGGAGGGTGCGGTGGATGGGCCGGTGGAGCAGCGGTCGCTGATCACCTGGATGACGCTGCTGCCGGGCCAGCAGGCGCCGGCGGTGAGCATCTTCGATCCCATGCTGCAGTTGCGGCTTCGCAAGCAGCTCGAGGGCGAGCGGTTCGGCATGGAGCAGTACCGGTACCTGCAGGGACTGCGGTCTCGATGGATTGCCGAGGACCTTTCCCAGATGAAGGCCCGGTTGATCCAGTTTGCGCTGGAGCGGTACTGGCGCACGGCCATGCCGTGAGCGGTGGCGTCATCCGTCGTTGGCGGTGAAGGCAGCGGCAAGGTGACGCAGGTCCACGGGCATGCCATGGGCATCGAGCGTGACGGCGATCACGTCGAAGCGGACCGGCCGGCTCCGCAGCGACGCACGCTGCGAGAGCAGCATGGCCGCGGCGATGAGGTGGCGCCGCTTGGTCCGGTCCACCCGAAGTTCCGGCGGATGCCGGTCGCCCCGGCGGGCCTTGACCTCGCAGATGACAAGGTGGCCGTCCGGTGCCAGGCTCACCAGGTCGACTTCGAGCCGTCCCAGCCGAAGGTTTCGGGCCAGGATCGCATGATCCAGGCCCAGCAGATGCGTTGCCGCGGCGTCCTCGGCCCGGCGACCGCGAATCTGGCGTGGATCGGGGGCTCTGGACCTCACGTCAGCAGTGTGACGACGCGCCGACCGCATGCCGCCCGGCAAGCCCCTTTTTCCGGTGGTGACGAAGGCGAAGGGGCATTACCCTTCGCCTTCCCATGGCCATCGTCATTCTCGAACACTCCGCCGAATGTCCCGCCGACCTGCTGATCGACTCGCTCCGGAGCTTTGGCCAGCGGCTTCGCGTGGTCAGGCTGCACGCCGGGCAGCCCGTGCCTGGCGACCTGGATGATGTCCATGGACTGGTAAGTCTGGGCGGCCCGCAGACGGTGCACCTGGACGACGCGCCGTGGATGAAGGCCGAGATGGACCTGCTTCGGCAGGCCCATGTTCATGGCGTGCCGGTGCTGGGACTGTGTCTGGGCGCGCAACTGCTGGCCGCGGCGCTGGGCGGCGAGACCGGTCGTATGCCCGAGCCCGAGCGAGGCTGGATGCGGGTGCATCTCTCGCCGGTGGGACGCGAGGAGCCCATGCTGGCCGGCCAGCCCTGGACCGGTCACTGGTTCAGCTGGCATCAGGATCAGGTCACGCGCCTGCCGGAAGGAGCGACGCTGCTTGTCGGGAGCGATCTCTGCAAGGTGCAGGCCTACCGGGTGGGCATCCGCAGCTACGGATTCCAGTTCCACCCCGAGTGGAGCGCCGCCACCATCCGCAAGCAGATCATCGGCAGTCCCGTCGAGGTGCAGGCTGGTGGAGGCACGGTCGAGGGCATGCTTGCCGACACCGATCGCCTGGCGTCCGAGGCCGAGCGGCTGGCTCGGCGTCTCTTCGAGTCGGTGAGCGTGCTGCTGATGCCCGCCGATCGCCTGAACAAGGGCGTCGTGAAGGCGCTGCATCACTGACCCGGCGGGTCCGCACGAACCCCTCACCGCCCGCGTGAGGCTCGCCAGGTCTCGAATCGCCTCCACGGCCAGGCGTTCACGCAGCGCTCCGCGGTGAGCCCGCCACGGCGGCCCGTGAGCACGCCGAAGCGCAGCAGGTCGAGGTTGTCCAGCGCGTGGGCGTCGGTGTTGATGCTGATCGCGCAGCCGGCCAGAAGGGCTGCATGCACCAGCTGGTCGCGCAGGTCCAGGCGATGAGGGTTCGCGTTGATCTCCATGGCCACCTGCGCCTTCGCGGCGGCCTTGAACAGTGCGGCCCAGTCTGGCTCGAGCCCCGGGCGCCCACCCAGGATCCGCCCGCTCGGGTGACCGATCACGTGCACGAGGGGATTGCCGATGGCGGCCAGCAGCCGCGCCGTGGCGGCGGCTGGCTCCTGCTTCAGTGCCGTATGCGGGCTGGCCACCACCCAATCCAGTTCCTTCAGAACCTCGTCGGGGTAATCCAGCCGCCCATCGGCCAGAATGTCCACCTCGCTGCCGGCCAGCGCATGGATGCCGCCCACGCGCTTGCCCGCGGCGCGCACGGCCTGGGCGTGCTCGAGCAGTCGCTCCACGCTGAGACCGTTCGCCTGCGCACTGCTTCGGCTGTGGTCGGTGAT
>JBJOGW010000029.1:0-11744 GCA_046048055.1 Planctomycetota bacterium | reverse complement strand
ACCCTACAGACGCGGAAGAGTGACCGACCACGGCCCCTACGGCACCACCGGCTGCGGAAGCTGATTCGACGCCGGCCACGTGGCCCCCTGCGGATCCAGCGCCGCCCAGGCCGCCCGATGCAATGCCTCCAAGCGCTCGATCCGCTCGGCGGCGTCCGCCCTCTGCAACGCCTCGACCCACTCCGGCAGCGTGGTGCCCTGCTCCAACGCGAACCGCTCCAGCGGCTCCCTGAGTTCCTTGCCGCTGCGGCCCTTGACAAGACGATCGAGTTCGCCCCGGCGACACCAGCCAAGGGCCTGCGTCAGCGCCACGCCTCGGGCAAGGTCGGGCATGCCACCCGATGACGGCAGCATGGCACCACCGCCAAGCATGGCGGCACGCTCGAGCAACAGTTCCCGGGATGCACCGGCCGACGCCGCAGCCAGACGCAGGCATTCGGCAGTCGTGGCCTCGGCGGACATGTCGACCGGCTCCGCCGACTCGTCGGCCTGAGCAGCCATGAACGCCTGCACCGGGCGACCTGAGCAGACCAGTTCCATCACGGCCACCGCCCGCAAAGCCACCGACGACTGCTCCCACGCATCGCGCACGGGAGCATCCAGCGCTTGACGCGCGATCTCCGCCAGGCGTTCCGCCTGCACCGGACACTGCACGGCGAGCCATGCCGCCTGGAGGGCGAGCAGTCCGCGCCACGCCACCGCCATGCCGCGTGGCCCGGCATGCAGCAGCCGCTGCCCTGCACGCAGCCTTCGCTCGGCCTGCTCCACCAGCGGCTGCAGCGCCGCCGGAACGATCACGGCCTGCACCTGCCGAAGCCTGGCATCGGCCACGTCCCACGACACCGCGGCGGGATCGCGCCCGGACACCCTCACGCCCTCGGCGGCAGCCCATGCCGAGAGTTCCGCCTGCAGCGTTGCCGCGACATCGCGCGGACCTTGGCAGCCCGTCGCCAGAAGCAGCCGAAGCACCGCGGCACGAGCCTCGGGTCCGTCACCGGATGGCAGTACGCGACCGGCGACCAGTTCCAGGGCATCCAGCGCCTCGCGACCATGCGAGGCCAGCGCCATCTCGCCCGCCGCCACACGCGTCACCCACGACGAACGGCTGAGCGGCCCTCGCAGCAAGGCGGTCGACAGGCTTCGCTCGTTGGGACTGGCGCCCGAGAGGGCACACCGCAGCAGCGCCGCCGCATCCCGCTCGCCAAGTTCACCCAGGACCATGTCACGCATGGCCTCCAGCGTGATGATCCGTTCACCCGGCTGCTCGCTTGAGAGCCGAGTGGCCCACCTTCCGTCAGGCGGATCGGATGTGTCGCCCTCGGATGCCTCGGATGCCGAGGGCCGCACCTGATCGGGATCCTCGCCGGCCCGCAGCGCCTGAACCTGCCGAAGCAGGTGCACCTGCCTGGCGAGCGCGTCGGTCCAGGCCATCTCGCCACGATCCACGCCCTGCTCGAGCGGATCTCGGAGTCGATCGGCCGGATCCTGTTCCGCCGCACCTGAAACGCTCACCCACCGCTCGGCCACGGTCCGCCGCACCGCCATGGTGTCGCGCTCACCGGGGAGCAGCCATGGATCGGGAGCGTTGGGCAGGCTTCGCCAGACGCCGCCCAGTGCCCACAACCGGGCGGAGGTCACCGCAGGATCATCAAGCCACGCGATCCACTGGCCACGCACCCGCTCAAAACCCGACTGCTCGGGTTTCACCGGAAGCGCCACCAGCAGTGAGCCCAACGCATCGGCCGCAAGCCCCTGGCCATCCAGACGGGCCGGACTCCTCAGGATGGCATCGATGGCCGCCATCGCGCATGCCTGCCGCGCGGCCGCGTCGGACAACGTGGTCACCGCCATGATCCATGCTCGCCACGGCAGGCGACCCTCGGGCGAGACCAGATGCGTGGTCAGCGCCGGGATCTCCCCCATGGCCCATGACGCCAGATCGGCTGCGAAGGCTGGACCGCCGCCGAGATCCGTCTCCGCCACCACCGGAGAGAGCCGCTCGCTTCGACGCACCCGCGACTCGACCTGATGGCGCCAACCGCGTGCCAGCAGCGCGGCGGCGGGATCGGCGCGCTCCGCCTCGAGTTCCTGCCACGCCTGCTGCAGGCGAAGCAGCGTGCCCGCGTCGCGGGTGGCGGCGACCCACTCGGCCACGCCCAGAGCCAGTGCGTCGCGGTCCTCGCGATCCATCTTGTGCCACCTGTCCATGCCTTGCTGCATGGCCCGTGTCCACATGGCCACGTCCGCGCGGCCGAGATCCCCTTCGGGCCGATCACCAATCGACTCCACGGCCTCGCCGGTGCGATTGGCCTCGTCGGCAAGCGAAGGCGTGGCGGGAAAGGACACCGGCGGCGGCGGAAGCGTGCGCACCACCTCCTGCGGCGGCGGCGACGTGGCCGGCGGCATCACAGCTTCGACCTCGGGCACACGCGGCGCCGCGTCCGGGGGTGCGCGTCGCACCAGCTCGACCAGCAGGAAGAGCGAGAGCACCGATCCCGCCGCGGCGGCGGAAACCGACCACAGCACCGCGCGACTCGGCGACCGGACTGCGGGCGGAGGCGGTTCCGCGCGAGCTTGTGACACCGCTTCGCGACGTGTGGGCGAGTCGCCCACCGCACGCTCCACCAGACGCAGCAGCACGTGCGGCGCGATGCCCTGGCGCCGCGACCAGGCCACCAGCGCCCGGCGGCTGCGGGCATTCCAGCCACCGTGCATCGCCAGCAGGCGTCGCACCCACTCGCGATCGGTCATGGCTGCCGCTCCAGTTCGCCGGCAGCCTGTCGGAATCGCCCGCCCCACGGCTCCGCGCCGCCATCGGGCAAGAGCGCCATGTGCTGCTGCAGCATGGCCTGGGCACGATCCTCATCCACCGCACGCAAGGCCTGCAGCAACCACCAACGGCCCTCCAGCCACGGCTCCTCACCTTGCGGAAGGCTGGCGGTCAGTGCCTGCAGCCTCTCGATCGCGGACTCGGCCTGCCCACCCTGCCGCTCCGCCTCGCTCAGGGCGAAACCATGCAGCACCGACGCGGACGCATGCGGCCCCAAAGCCAGGGCCGCGTTGACCGCCACGCTCGCTGGAAGGGCCACGCCTTCGCGAGAGGCCTGCAGCACGCCGCGCGCCAATCGATCCGCCGCAGCCGCGCGCGTGGCGGGATCCTCGGCGGCAGCGGCCGACCAGGCCAGTTCCACCGCCGCCAGACGCGCGGCGGGTGTCTGCACGCGCTCCATCTCAAAGGCGGCCGCCAAAGCCACCGGTCCACGGCGGGACCGTTCCACCGAGTCCACGGCCTTCATGGCCGCCTGCACGTCATCACGCGCCGCATGCCACCGCACCAGCGCCGCGGCCACGGCGGGATCGGCACGGTCCTCGGGTGAAAGCTGCGGCAGCGCGGCATGCACCACGGCCGCGTCCTGAGCGCCATCCGTGGTCGCGGCCATCAGACGCCAGGGCGCCGTGGCCGGGTCCGCGGCAAAGGGCTCGAGCACGCGAAGGGCTCGCTGGGCGGCCTCCACCCGGGCCAGTGGATCCTGTCCAGCCTGCATCAGCAGTCGGCGGGCCGCCTCGCAGCGTGCCTGGGCGGCGAAGTCATCATGAGGTGGAACGTCGAGCAGCACCGCCACGGCCACGGCGGCGTTGGGAAACCCGTCAAGCCGGCTGGTCCACACCGCCACACGGCCCGCGAAAGGTCCCTGCGGATCGGCATCGCGCTGCCGCTGCAGCAGGTCGAGACGACGGGCGCGTCCAGCCTCGTCCTGCGCTGGCTGCGTGTACGCGGCCATCCACAGGCACTCCGGACGCACGGCCACGTGGCGAATCGCCGCCTGCTCGAACGCGTCGCTGGCCGGTCCCGGCTGGCCATCCATCCAGAGTGCCCAGCCCAGCAGCCGAAGCGCCTCGGCCTGCAGCGACCCGGGCGACAACGCTCCACTGGCGTCCAGCGCCCGGCGCAGTGCCAGCGCTGCCGCCCCGGCGGTGTCGCCACCCTCACCACGTTGCCAGCCGGGCAACGCCTGCGACGCATCCCGCATGGCGGCAGCCAGTTCGGCCAGAGCACCCGCGCCGGAGGCCATCTCCGACAGCCATGCGTCACGATCCGCCGGGGCCATCGCCTCCAGCGAACCCGCGATCACCGCCCATGCGTCCGGACCGCTCTGCAACGAGGCGACCGCCGCAGCGGCTCGGGCCAGGTCCGCGGGCAACATCCGGGCCGGCACGTGCTCGATCGCCGATCGCATGGCGGCCAGATCGCGGCGATCCACCGCCAGGCCCAGTCGCACGACCGCTGCCCGCGCGGCGGCCGCCGTGCGCGCCGCGTGCACGGGCAACGCCTCGAGCCACGCCACGGCGTCGATCCAGTCGCCTCGGGCGGCCAGCGCCACCGCCAGGCCCAGGGCGGCCTCGGCGCCAAGTTCCGTGGCAAGCAAGTCGCGGCTGCAATCGCGCGGCGACGGCGACACCGTGTCCGCATCCACCAGCCTGGCCAGCATCACCACCGCGCGATCGATCTCCACGCGCGGCAGGCGCACGCCGGCCCGGTCGGCACCGAACGACATGCCCAGCCACCCCTGCAGGGCCCGTCGCCAGCCGTCCATGAGCATGGCCGGCGTGCGCAGGTCCGCGGCCACGGCATCGGGGGACGCAAGGGCCGGTCGCAGGATCGTCTCCACCTGCGCGAGCGACGCCGCCGCATCAGCCACGGCCTGCGGATCGGGGCGACCTCCCCGCGCGGCCTCGATGCGGGCCATGGCCAGGTTCATGCGCTGCCGGGCCAGTTCCAGCCGAGGCCGTACGGAGAGACGATCGTTCTCGGGCAATGCCTCCACGATCACCTGCAGGAGTCGTTCGCGCTCCTCAGGCGAACGCGACGCATCCCGCTCCAGCCACGTCATGTCGCCAGCCAGCAGCCGGGCCGCATCGCGCTGCGTGGATCCGCTGCGCTCCAGTTGCTCCAGCAGCCATTGCCGTTCGGTCGAGACGAGCCCGTGCCGATCCAGGAACGCGCGAAGCGCCTCGTCCGCACGGGCGGGGATCGCCGTGGCCACGGCCAGCACCAGCACCGCGTCACGGAACCGGCGCATAGCTCACCCGCTCGAAACCCGCGTCGCGCACCAGCTGCAGGGCCGCCGCCGCGTCCGCCACGCCCGGTCCCTCGTGCACGCGCACCGCGGCGCCCGGCTCGCGCGGCAGCGGCCGCAACGCCTCGCGCAGCGCGTCGGTGCCATCCAGCCTTCGACCCGCCATGCGAAACCAGGTGGCTCCCGGCGATCCGTGCACCTCGATCACCACCGCCTGCAGGTCGCCCGCAGCACCGCTGGAGGTGCCCAGCGCACTCGAGAGCCGACCCTCCAGCCTTCCCATGCCGCTGGTCACCAGGAAGAACGACAGCAGCAGGAAGGTCACGTCGATCATGCTGGCCATGTTGATCAGCGGCCGGTTGCGCCGGATGGAGCGGCTCGAGGAGAACCTCATCGACGGCCTCCCGAGTCGGTGGCCAGTCGGAAGCTGGGGGCGCCGCCCTGCCGGAGCGCCCTGGCCACGGCGTTGAGCGCGGCAACGGGAGCGTCACGGTCCGCACGCACCACCGGCACGGCCGCACCGTCGCGCGAGGCAGCCTGCCTGGCCAGTTCCGCCAGCTGCGCCGCAGCCATGGACTGCTCGCCCACGCGAATGTCGCCGGCTTGGTCGATCAGCACCACCAGCCCGGCGGCCACGTCCTGCAGTCGCGACTCGCCCGCCTCCACCGGCAGCCGAACGTCCCCGCGGCTGCGCTCGGCCATCTGCGCGGTCAACAGGAAGAAGATGAGCAGCAGGAAGGTGACGTCGATCATCGGCGTCATGTCCGGGCTGCGCAGCGGCTTGCGGGCGGGGGCGAACCTCACGGGCTGGCCGCCTCGAGCATGTGCACGAACTCGTCGGCCACCTTGCCCGCCTCGGCCGCGATGGCCTCGATGCGGTTGCGCAGGAAGGCATGCGCCGCCGTGCACGGGATGGCCACCACCAGACCCTGAAAGGTCGTGATGAGCGCCAGCGAGATGTTGCTGGCAAGCCCCTCGTAGTAGGCCGCATCGCTCACGGCACCACCCGCCACGCCCTCGAAGGCGCCGATCATGCCCTGCACCGTGCCCAGCAGCCCAAGCAACGGCGTCATGCTGGCGATCACCGCCAGCGCATCCGTGCCCCGCTCCAGTCGCGAGGTCTCGGCATCGCCCGCCTCCTGGAAGGCCTCGCGCGCCTGCAGCACGCCCAGCGGCCCGCGGCCCGCACGCCCCAGGCCCGCCGTCAGGATGCGCGCCATGTAGCCGTCACGGGCCGGATCCCGGCAGAGCGCGGCCGCGCGCTCCAGCCTTCCTGCCGCCACCTCGCGCCGCACATCGGCCAGCAGCGTCGTGGGGATCATGCGCGTGCGGCGGATGGTGGCGAACTGCGCCGCACCCAGCGCCAGCGCCACCACGCTCAGGGCCACGATCACGTGGCCGATCACGCCGCCCTGGGTGATGAACTTGAGAAGGCTTGCGCCTTCGGCCAGCACGATGGTCATGGCATCTCCTTCCGTGCCGCGGCCTCCAGCCGCAGCGATTCCTGTGGATCGATCTCCTGCAGCAGCCCCGAGGCCCGCCGCAACGCCGCCACACGCACCCACGGCGCGTCGTCGCATCCCACCGCCGCGCGCACGAACCGCAGCGCGGCCTCACGCGCCTGGCCCTGCCGGGACATGGCCTCGCCCTCGAACCACAGGGCCAGCGGCGCGGCGGGCCCGTTCTCGCGCTCCACGGCCCGCAGCGTGGCGATCGCCCTGGGCAACGACCGCGGATCCCCGTACCGGGCCTCGACCATGGCTCGCAGCAGCGCCACGCGGCGTCGAGCCGGAGAGGGCGGGCCGTTCTCGCGAGGCGCCTCGTTCGGCGGGGCGGCCACCGATGGGTCCAGCAGCCGTGCGGCCCACACCAGCCACGTCCCCTCGGGCGTGGCCGCAGCGGGCATGGCCAGGATCTCCTCGGCCAGCGCGGCGTGCTCGGCGGGGGCGTCACCCGTGGGCAGCGCCCGCAACACGAGCAGGTAGGCGGGATCCATCCACGGCCGTTCCGGCGTGAGCGCGGCCGTGAGCGCAGGCACGGCGCGACCCACGGCCTCGGACATGGCCACGGCCTGCACGCCATGGGCGAATGCCACGTCGCAGGACCCCGTGGCCCACGCCACACGGGCCCGCGCATCCATCCAGGCTGCCGCCGCCGCAGGATCCTCGGGCCGCGGCAAGCCATCGAGCGCGGTGCGGGCTCCGGCAACATCGCCCACATCCAGGGCGGGCCACGGATCCCGCGAGGGCGGCGCCCACGCCAGCAGCGGCGAGAGCATCCATGCCAGCCACGCGATTCTCATCGGCCTGCTCCCGGCACGAAACGGAACTGCCCCCCGGTCTGCCGGGCGATCTCCTGAAGCTGCGGCACTGCCCGCTCGTCGCCAAAGGCCACGCAGTGCACCGGCACCATGCCCAGCCGCGACTGCACGCGGCGAATGATCCACGCGGGATCCTCGGCAGGAATCTGCCCATCGGTCATGAAGAAGATGGCGTCGGGCGGCGCCGCGTCGCTCATGATGCGCTCGAAGGCCGGCCGCGGCGTGGTGCCACCGTGCGGTCGCACCCCCTGCACCCACGTGGCCAACTGGGCCACCGGCTCTGCGCGAGCCTTGCGAAACCCCCGATCCGGAAACATGGCCATGCCGGTGTCGAAGAAGCACACGCGGAACTCGGCGAAGTCGGGCAAGGCCCGAACCGATCGCACCACCTCGCCCACCGCCTGCTCCATGCGTCCGCCCTGCATGGATCCGCTCTTGTCCACCACGAAGGCGAAGCGGTTGCCCTTGGCCCTGGTGCCGAAGAACGCCGCACTGGCCTGCGGCGGGGTGGCGGAGGCCGCCCCCAACGCGGCAAGACCCGGGGCCATCGAGGGCATGGGCTCGATGGACTGCATGGCCTGCGGATCGATCGCCGCCACGGCCGGCTCGCTCGGCATCACCTGCCAGGCGGGGTCGGGTTCGCTCGCCACCGGCTGAGGCATCGGCGTGGGCGGTTGCTGCACCGGCTCCGGCGCGGGAGGCGTGTCCGGGGCCTGTCCCACCTCGGCCGTCTCCACCGTGGCCAGCACCGCCGGCTCCGTGCTTCCCGTGGGCTCTCCAACCACCCCGGAGAGCCAGAGCGCGATCGCCAGGTGGAACGGGATCGAGAAGGCCAGCGCCGCCACGACCACCGGCCACCAATCCGTTGGCGTGACGGAGGTGCCTGATGGCATGGCCGGTTCGGATGAGGCTCGCACAGGGAGGGGTTTCCGGGCCGCATCCACGGCCAGAACCCGATTCTAGGTGACTGGCTCCGCGGACCCGCTTGACCAATCCCCGGCGGCAAGGTCGAATCGCGGCTCCACAAGGAGCCCCCGGTGTCCAAGCCCTACCAGCGCGTCGTCCTGAAGGTGAGCGGAGAGAGTTTTGCGCAGGAGGGCCAACTGGGCATCTCCCCGCAGGAGCTCTCGGTGATCGCCGGCGAGATCGCCCAGGCCCGTCGGCTGTGTCCGGACCTGCAGATGGCGGTGGTGGTGGGCGGAGGCAACATCGTCCGTGGCGCGCGCCTGGCCGAGACAGGCCGCATCGCCCAGGCCACGGCCGATTACATGGGCATGCTGGGCACCGTGATCAACGGGCTGGCGCTCCGCGAGGCGCTCGAGGCCACGGGTGTCCCCAGCCGCCTGCTCACTGCGCTGCAGATCACCGCGGTGGCCGAGACCTTCATCCGCGGGCGGGCACTGCGGCACATGGAGAAGGGACGCGTCATCGTGCTGGCCGCGGGCACGGGCAATCCCTTCTTCACCACCGACACCTGCGCCAGCCTGCGCGCGGTCGAGCTGCAGGCCCAGGTGCTGCTCAAGGCCACCAAGGTGGACGGGATCTACACGGCCGATCCGCGCAAGGATCCCAGGGCCACGCGCTACGAGACGCTCACGTTCCGCGAGGTGCTGGAGAAGCGGCTGGCGGTGATGGACCTGACCGCCATGACCATGTGCATGGAGCACGCGCTGCCCGTGAAGGTGTTCGACTTCCGCACCCCCGGCAACGTGGCCCGCGCCGTGCAGGGCGACACCATCGGCACGCTGGTCCACAACGGCTGAACCGCCGCGTCCGAGTCGGGGCCCCTGCTATCCTCGCCCCCTTCAAGGAGGCCTGCGGTGGACCTGGACACGATCCTGCTCGAGTGCGAAGACCGGATGGAGAAGAGCGTGGACTACCTGCAGCGCGAGTTGCGGGGCATGCGCACGGGCCGGGCCAGCACGGCCATGCTCGAGTACATCAAGGTGGACTACTACGGCAGCCCCACCGACCTGCGCGAACTGGCGGCGATCAACGTGGCCGAGGCCACGCAGCTGCTGGTGAAGCCCTTCGACCCCGGCGCCAAGAACGAGATCATCAAGGCCATCGAGAAGTCCGGGCTGGGGCTGAACCCGCAGGCCGAGGGCAACCAGATCCGCATCAACATTCCGGCCCCCAGCGCCGATCGCCGCAAGCAGCTCGCGGCGCAGGTGCGCAAGTTGGCCGAGGAGAGCAAGGTGAGCATCCGCAACGAGCGTCGCGACGCCAACAAGGCCATCGACGGACTCGAGGGGGACAAGGCCGCGGGCGTGACCGAGGACATGGCCAAGCGGGCCAAGGAGTCGGTGGACGAGTTCACCAAGAAGCACACCTCGCGCGTGGACGAGCTGGCCGAGAAGAAGGTGGCCGAGATCGAGGAGGTCTAGCCGTTGCGCTGCCCCTTCTGCGACGCCGACCATGACAAGGTGATCGACAGCCGCCCGGGCGAGGATGGCTCCACGATCCGCCGGCGGCGCGAGTGCCTGGCCTGCGGCAAGCGATTCACCACCTACGAGCGCGTGGAGCGCACGGCCCGCCTGATGGTGGTCAAGCGCGATGGCAGCCGCGAGCCCTTCGAGAACGCCAACCTGATGCGCGGCCTGCAGGCGGCCTGCGGCAAGCGGCCGATCCCGCAGGAGGCCAAGGAGCGCCTGGTGCAGGACCTCGAGGAGGAACTCCACCGGGCCTTCGACCGCGAGGTGGAGAGTGCCGAGATCGGCCGCCGTCTGGCGACGCGCCTGCGCGACCTCGACCCCATCGCCTACGTGCGATTTGCCAGCGAGCACTACGGTTTCGCCAGCATCGAGGAGTTCGCGGCGGAGATGCTCACGCTGCAGGGGCGACCCCGCCCGTTGCCCAACGAGCGCGAACTCTTTCCGCCCTCACGACCCGAGAAGAACTGAAGCCATGCCCGTCATCACGCTGCCCGACGGTTCCAAGCGCACCTACGACCAGCCCGTGACCGCGGCGCAGGTCGCTGCCGACATCGGCGCGGGCCTGGCGAAGGCCGCCGTGGGCGCCAAGGTCGACGGTGCCTTGCGCGACCTGGGCACGACGCTCGAGAAGGACTGTGCGCTGGCGATCGTCACGCCGAAGAAGCGCGAGGGTGGCGCCGATGCCGACGCGCTCTTCCTGATCCGCCACAGCACCGCCCACGTGATGGCCGAGGCCATCCAGCGGCTCTTTCCGCACGCCAGGCTGGTCTACGGCCCGCCGCTCGAGACGGGCTTCTACTACGACATCAGTTTCGAGGGCGGCAAGCCCATCAGCACCGACGACTTTGCGGCCATCGAGGCCGAGATGGCCCGGATCGTCGCCGAGAACCGGCCCTTCATCCGCTACGAGCTGCCCGCCTCGGAGGGCATGGAGAAGCTGAAGGCCGAGGGCAGCAAGTTCAAGCTGGACAACGCCGAGCGTGCGCGGGAGGCGGGCAGCACCACCCTGAGCTGGTACGCCACCGGCGAGCCGGGCAAGGCGTGGGAGGACCTCTGCCGCGGTCCGCATGTGCCCAGCACCGGCCGGATCGGCGCCTTCAAGGTGATGAGCCTGGCCAGCAGCTACTGGAAGGGCGACGAGCGGCTCGATCGGCTCACGCGCGTCTACGGGACCGCGTTCGCCACCAGGGACGAACTCGCGGCACACCTGACGCAGCTCGACGAGGCGAAGAAGCGCGACCACCGCGTGCTGGGCCGGCAGCTGCGGCTCTTCCACATCGACGAGATGGTCGGCCAGGGGCTGGTCCTGTGGACGCCCAACGGCTCGATCGTCCGGCAGGAACTGCAGAACTTCATCAGCGAGGAGCTTCGAAAGCAGGGCTACCTGCAGGTGTTCACGCCGCACATCGGCAAGCTCGACCTCTACCGCACCAGCGGCCACTTCCCCTACTACCGCGAGAGCCAGTATCCGCCGATCGTCGAGCACGACCAGCTCGCCCTGCTCGCGAACGAGGGTTGCACCTGCGGCGAGCTGGCGAATCGCCTCGAGCGGGGCGAGATCGACGGCTACCTGCTGAAGCCGATGAACTGTCCGCACCACATCCGCATCTTCGCCAGCAGCCCGCACAGCTACCGCGACATGCCGGTGCGCCTGAGCGAGTTCGGCACGGTCTACCGCTGGGAGCAGTCGGGCGAGATCGGGGGCATGACGCGCGTCCGAGGCTTCACGCAGGACGATGCCCACCTGTTCTGCCGCGAGGACCAGGTGGCCCAGGAACTGCTGGGCTGCCTGAGCCTGGTCAAGCTCATCTTCGGCACGCTGGGCATGAGCGACTACCGCGTGCGCGTGGGCCTGCGTGACCCGGACAGCGCCAAGTACGTGGGCGACCCGGCCAACTGGGACAAGGCCGA
>JBJOGW010000028.1:0-74953 GCA_046048055.1 Planctomycetota bacterium | reverse complement strand
TCTTCATCGAGGGAGACGGAGAGCACGCCGATCCGGTTGGCCAGCAAATGCATCTGCGCGCCTTGCAGCGCCATCGTGCCGTGACGCTGCGATTTGGACACTTCAAGAGCCGACGTGAGCGGCTTGCGCTCGAACTACCTGATGGCTCCGCGGGTGAGCGTGTACCAGTGCTTGCATTGCGTGAGAAGGGATCCGACGTGAATCTGGCCGCCGATCTGGTGCACCTGGCCCATCGGGGAAGATTTCAGTCCGCGGTGGTTGTCAGCAACGACTCCGACCTTGCTGGCGCGATACAGATTGTTCGGCAGGACATCGGTGTGCCGGTGGGGGTGATCAATCCCCAGTCGGGGCGGCTGGTTCGCGAGTTGGCCGATGTGGCCAGTCTTGTTCGCACCCTGCGAAGGCAGGATGTCATGGCGAGTCTTCTTCCGATGCGACTCCATGATGAGCATGGGCTGATCGCGTGTCCGGTGGGATGGGGCCCCGCAACGCAACCCTGAATTTTGGACGAATCATTTGCCGAATGAATCCTGCGTGCTACGATGACTCCGTACCCACCTGCGGCTTCGGCTGCAGGCCGAAGCCCATCCGCGAGGATGGGCTCTCTCTTTTTGGGGCGGTCTTTGCTGGCGGCTTTGGCAGACGTGGCCCGAGAGGACCCGGCCTCAACGCCACCATGCAACGGAAGTTTCACCAGCTCGCAAGAGCGATCCTTGCTGGTGACTCCGCTCCTCAACTCATCCAGTCCTGATCCCGCTGCAGCGCCCACTTGCTCGTGATCTTGCGCTGACGCGTCCAGAAGCGGTAGCCGTCCCAGCCGGTGATGTTGCCCGCGCCGAAGCAGCTGTCATTCCAGCCACCGAAGCCGAAGGGTTCGCGCAGCCTGTGAAGCTGGCGACCAGGTTCTCTGCCACCCTGAACCAGGTTGAACACGCCGGCGAGCCGCCCCGAACACCCCCTCCGAAGTCCGGCTCAGGACCTGTTTCCTTGGGCCTTGCCGCGTGAAATCCCCCGCAATCCCAGGTCAGCCGGTTGCCCAAACCCGTTCCGGTGCTAGGTTGGCCTGTCCGAATGTTCCCCCGGCGTGTTGTTGGCTTGGCTCGTAAGGGGCCCCTCGGACGTTCCCACCGCATTGGATGCGATTCGGCTTTTGGGGCGTTCGGCCCCTCACGAGGAAGATGACCATGCGTCGACCTGGCGCGTTGCTGACGGGTTGTGGTGCGGCGGTGGCCGCTGCGCTGCTTGCGGTTCCGGTGTGTGGCCAATCCATCACCTCGCTTGGCGTGCTGGCCGGGGGCAGCTCGTCGCAGGCGGCCGCGGTCAGTGGTGACGGCTCGGTGGTGGTGGGCACCAGCGGATCCAGCGCCGGCAACCGCGCCTTTCGATGGACGGCGTCGGGCGGCATGCAGAACCTGGGCGTGCTCTCGGGCGACTCGTATTCCGGTGCCAATGGCGTGAGCCGGGACGGCATGGTGGTGGCCGGAGGCAGCGGCACTCCGTTTGGCGGCCGCGCCTTCAGGTGGAGCGCGGCGGCGGGCATGCAGAATCTGGGGCCCCAGTCCGGTGGCTTCATCTCGTCCGCGATCGATGCCAATGCCGACGGCTCCGTGATGGTGGGATGGAGGCACGCCGGATCCATTCGAGCGTTCCGCATGGTGACCGGTTCCCCCGCACAGAACCTGGGCGTGCTTGCCGGTGGATCTTCCAGCACCGCCAGCGCTGCCAGTGCCGATGGCTCCACCGTGATCGGCGTGAGCGGCTCCAGCGCCGGCGAGCGCGCGTTTCGCTGGACCGCGTCGGGCGGCATGCAGAGCCTGGGGGTGCTGGTCGGCGGCGGCACCTCATCGGCCAAGGGCGTGAGCGATGACGGCACCGTGGTGGTGGGCGTGAGCGACTCCGCAGCCGGAGGCCGCGCCTTCCGCTGGACCGCGTCGGGCGGCATGCAGGATCTGGGCGTGCTGCCGGGCGGCGAGAGTTCGGCGGCCAACGGGGTGAGTGGCGATGGCCGGGTGATCGTGGGCCAGAGCGGGTCGCGTGACAGCAGCGGGGCGTTCGTGTGGAGCCATGATCGCGGCGGCATGATGTCGCTGCAGGAGCACCTGGCCGAGATCGGTGCCGACCTGTCCGGCTGGAGCGCGTTGCTGAGCGCCACCGGCATCAGCGCCGATGGTCGCTTTGTGGTGGGCAGCGGGGTGTTCGAGGGGGCCACGCACGCCTTTGTGGCGGATCTGCAGGTGCCCGAGCCGCCTGCGTGCCCAGGCGAACTGGACGGCAACGGTGCGGTGGACACGGGTGACATCGCCGCGCTGCTGGTGCAGTTCGGACAGGCCGGCGGCCCGGCCGACCTGGATGGCAGCGGCATGGTGGACGCCGGCGACGTGGGCGCACTGCTCACCCTGTTCGGCCCCTGCCAGGATTGAGGCGGCCACGATGCCCCGGCTGAACGGGTGAATGCCTGCGGTTACCTTGCCCGGCCAAGGAGCCCCCGCGTCATCATGGTCGAAGTCACCGCAACCTACGAAGGCGAACTTCGCTGCAAGGCTGTGCACGGCCCCAGCGGCGGCACGCTGCTCACCGACGCGCCGACCGACAACCATGGCAAGGGCCAGGCGTTCTCGCCCACCGACCTGCTGGCGGCCGCCTTGCCATGCTGCATCATGACCATCATGGGCATCGTGGCGCAGCGCCATGGCCTGAACCTGCGCGGCATGCGCGCCACCACGCAGAAGCTGATGAGCACCGACGCCCCTCGCCGCATCGCGAGCCTGAAGACGGTGCTGCACGTGCCGCTGCCCGCAAGCCATGCCCAGCGGCAGCAACTGGAGAACGCGGCGCACACCTGCCCGGTGCACCGGAGCCTGGCGGAGGGCATCGACGCGTCGATCGAGTTCGTGTGGGAGGGCGCGGGATGAGCGATTACACTTTCAGACACATGCGGATTTCTGAATCGATCGCCGTGCGCCGGATCGTGTCGCTGCTGTTGCTTGCGTCAGCCGTGATCGCGGGCACGGGTTGTGGTGGCCAGGCCAAGAAGAAGGCCTCGCTGGCCCAGCAGGCCCAGTTGCGCGACGAGACCATGACGCGGCAGCAGCTGGAGGAGCTCTCGGACGCGTTCGCGGATCGCTACTACACGCTCATGCTTGGGGCCAGCGAGCGCGTGATGCGCGACAACCCCAGCGTGCAGGAACGCCGCATCATGAATGGCCTTCGCCTGCTGAGCGTGTCCAGCATGTACGACATCGCCACCAGCCCGGACACGCTCACGCAGCTGGTGGACCAGATCGCGGTGGTCACGCTGCAGAACTACTTCTGGGTGAACTCGGGCCGGGCACGGGCCATCTGGGGAGATCGCGCCATCTTCGTGGAGCAGGCACTGCGAAAGGCCCGCGAGGACGCGTGGGAACTGGCGGCGCGCGTGTTCAACGAGGAGCAGCTGGAGGATCTGGACCTGCTGATCAGCAACTGGTGGTACCGGCGGGGCGGCACATCCTTCGTGGCCTACGTGCGGTTTGCCGAGATCGCCACCAAGAAGGGCGAGAACCTGATCGAGGAAGTGAGGGGCGGCGGCGGGCTTCTGGAGCCCATCGACCGGGCCACCGAGCAGGTGGAGCAGGCCAACCTGGCGCTGCAGCGATCGTTCTTCTGGGCCAAGCGCGTGCCGCTGTTCGCCAACTGGCAGGTGCTGGCCCTGACCTACGAGTATCTGGCCATGCCCGAGGTCCAGACGCTGCTGACCAAGGCCGACGCCATCGGTGACCTGCTGGTCGACATGCCGGGCCAGATCGAGTCCAAGGGAGCGTTGGCCAAGGAGGTGATGGCGGCCGCCGGTCAGCTGATGGACAAGGCCGGCCCGCTCACGCAGAACATCGAGTCGATCGCGCGCGAGTCCACGCAGGCCATGGAACGCGTGAACCGCTCGCTGGAACTGGTGCAGGCCATGCAGGCCGCCGCCGGTCCGCCCAACCCCGCGGCCGGACCACCGCCCACGCTTGACGAGTACGGCGTGCTGCTGGAGCAGGTCCGGCAGAACCTGTTCGAGGCCAACAGGCTGCTGGAGACCACCGGCTCGCTCACGGATCAGCGGGCGCTGGAGCAGCGGCTGAAGCCCATCGAGAGCCTGGTGCAGATGCGCATCCGCGAGATTCAGGGCGCCACCGATGAACTCATCTCGGGCATCTTTGTCCGGGTCACCTGGCTGCTGATCGGCGTGGGCCTGGTCGGCGGGGTGGCCTGGCTGTGGGCCCGTCGCAAGGGGAAGCCGTCATGACGTCTGCATCATCCCTCATCCTGTTCGCGGTGCTGGCCCAGGCCGCACCCGACGTGACCGCGCCCGCGCTTCCCGGATCCCAGTCTGCCGTCGAGGTGGACCTGGTGGAGGAGGAGCCCACGGTCGAGGAGATCCTGAATCTTCCGGAGTTCGCTGCGCCGCCGGTCAGCACCACCGGTGACTACACCGCGGCAATGTCGGAGGCCATCAAGGAGTTTCCGGAGTACGACCCCCCGGCCGATCGGTGGACAGGCACGTTGCGGATTCTCTCGTCCTCGTCCCTGGCACCGGCACTGGTTCGTCTGGGTGATGCCTTCACGCTTGTCCATCCCGACCTGGAGGTCATGGTGAAGCAGGGCGGCACCTCGCGGGCGCTGGAGGCGCTGGCCAGCGGAGCGTGCGACCTGATCAGCGTGTCCCGCGACCTGACGCCGGCCGAGATCGAGGCGCTCAAGGCCAGGACCGGCCGCAAGGTGCTGGTGGTGCCCATGGCCCGGGATGCGGTCTGCATCTACGTGCACGCCGACAATCCGCTGCCGGGCATCACGCGCGAACAGCTCAACGGAACCTTCTCGCTCACCCACCGTCTCACCAAGGACTTCGTGAGCCGCTGGACCGACCTGGATCCCGCATCGCCGCTCGGTGATGCGTTCATTCCGCTGTACGTGCCGCGCGCCAATCGCGGCACCATGCAGGCCTTCATCGAGTACGCCATGCCTGGCGAGGCCGTCCAGACGGCCATGCGATACGACGAACCCACGCCCTCGTCGGTGGTGAACGCCTGCTGCGCCTACCCCACCGCACTCGGCATTGCCGGATACGCCGACCGGCAGCCCCGGGCGAGGATCGTTCCGGTGTCGGATGGACCCGGAAAGCCGTTCGTGGCACCGAGCTTCGACACCCTGCGGGACCGCAGTTATCCGATGTGGCGGCCCCTGAACCTGGTCCTGCTGGCGGATCCCGACGGCAAGCCGCAGCCCATGGCTCTGGACCTGGCGCGATTCATCCTGTCGGAGTCCGGTCAGGACCTGTGTGGTGACATGGCCATGGTTCCGGCGCTGATCACCGAGATTCCCGAGGAGGTCGTTCCGCGGGCGGACGAGCCACGGGAGTGAACGCCTTTGGGACTCAGGGGCAGTCGCCGTAGTTCAGCAGCAGCAGGCCGATGTCGCCGGCGTCGACCACGCCGCTGCCGTCAAGGTCCGCGGGACAGCTGGAGCCACAGGTTCCGAACTCCAGCAGCATGATGCCGATGTCGCCGGCGTCCACCACGTTGTTGCCATCCAGGTCGCTGGGGCAGGGCGTGACCGCCGGCTCGGAACTGAACGTGATGGTGCCCGTGCCGCTTCCGGTGCCCGGGCTGCCCAGTCGCACGCGGTACTCGCCGCCCTCGACCACCTCCCAGCTGGCTGAGCTGGTGTTGCCCGAGCAGCCGCTGGCGTTGTCCGAGCAGACCAGCACCGGCGTGGAGGCCGTGGGGCATGCGCTGCCGTAGATCACCAGGTTGGTGTCGAAGCCCGCGGTGCCGCAGGTGCTGACCGTGGCGGTGCCAGTCTGGGTGGCCACGAACAGGTACCAGATGTCCTTGTTGATCGCCGTGCCGCCACCAGCGTTGCAACTGGACGGGATGGTCACAGCCGAGTTGGTGGCGAAGGAGGTGTTGAACGGATAGCTGCCCTCGCTGACCGCGGTGGCCAGCGCGCACTCGTTGTTCACGGGCGGGGGCACGTTGATCGTGACACTGAGCGTGTACTCGTTGCGGGTGTCCGTGGCCAGGTACACCCGCAGGTACACGCGACGGGCCGCGCCGCTGTTGAAGAAACTCAGCGTGGCATTGTTGACCGAGTTGGTGTTGCTGGTCAGCGGCGTGGCGTCGCCGCAGTTGCCGAACAGCTGAAAGTTCACGTTGCCGTTGGCATGGGTGTAGGTGCTGGACAGGCTCAGCGTGGCGCCCTGCGGCAGGTCGAGGGCGTACCAGTCCTCGTCGACGCGCTTCACGATCAGGCCGGTGTACGAGCCGGCGCTCAGCACCCGTGCCGTGGCACAGGTGTCGTTGTCGTCCAGAGCGTCGTCGCTGCCGGCGGCCAGAAGCGTGCCGAAGCCGGCGTTGTTCACGGCCAGGTCCCACCGTCCGTACTCATCGGGGCAGGTGGGCGAGCTGCAGGAACTGCAGCCGCAACTGAGCACGCCATAGAGCCGCTGCGTGGACACCACGTACAGGCCCGAGCCGCTGCTGCCGCCTTCAGTGGATCCGGTGCTGAAGGACACCCGGCTGCCGGAGTTGCTGCCGGAGCCCGACGTGCAGACTCGAACCACGCCCGTCTTGCTGCAGAATCCGATGTCCTGCTCCACGCCCGCGGGATGGTGAATGCTGGCGCTGGCCGTGCCGTTGGCGGGGTTGGTGTTCTGCCAACCCACCCAGAACACGTTGCTGGGCAGCGTTCCGCGGAGCATGAGCAGCGTGGAGTCGCTGAAGGCGTAGTTGGCGACCAGGTCCGAGCCCGAGACCACGGACCCGCCGGAGACCGAGCCGTTGCAGGTGTTGGCCCGGTAGAAGAAGCGCACCACCAGGCTGTTGGCCTCGCTCTGCGTGCTGATGCAGTGATTGGCGGTGCTGAAGTAGGGCGTCTCATCGGCGGCGGTGGTGGCGATCAACTGGCCGCTGCAGACGTAGCTGAAGGCGCCGCTGGTGAAGGTCATCTGACCGGCCGCGTTGGACACGTTGGCCCAGTCGGGGTAGCAGGCCGGATCCACCACGCACCCCGAGGCCTTGTCCGTGCCTTCGCGTGGGACAACGTTGAAGACGTCTCGGTATCCGTGGGCGTATTCGATGCCCGAGAAGGGCAGGGCGGTGGGCACGGTGCCTTCGGGCACGAACCACTCCAGCCGCGCCACGCTTCCGGGCGCGAAGATGCCCCAGGCCTCGCCGTTTCCGTACTCGCCCACGCCGGTGATGGCGCCGGTCAGGCTCTGTGGATCATGGGGAGAATCCATGTGGATCTCCTGGCCCTCGCCCAGATCCAGTCCGGACAGGTGCAGGCGGGTGCTCAAGCTGCCCATGCCGTCGATCTCGATCCGCCAGATGTGGCCGCCCTCCACGGGCATCCACTGGCCGTCGGCCATGGTCAGGTCGATGGGACGCTGGATGGAAAAGCGGAGTCGGCCGTGAGACTGGTCGGCATCGTCCTCGAGCAGCAATCCGGCCTCGTCGATGGGCCCGAGCATGAACACCGGTGCGGGCACGAAGTCGATGCCGTTGCGGCCAGCGTGGCTGAGCGTGGGCTCCAGATCGGCCTCGACCTGCTCGAACACCACCGCACCGTGGCCATCGGCGAAGAGTTCCGGGACCACCTTTCCAACCTTGCCGGCGGACGGCAGGGCAAGCGCCTGAAGCGTGGAAGTGGCCAGCAGCATGCCAACGCAGCCGAGGTGAAAGGTGGTGACTCGCATCTTGATTTGGGGCTCCAGAAGTGGGGTTCGCCGGACTGTACCCCCCGGATACGCACCACCCAACGATTTATGCACGAAATTGGCCCCAATTCAGGCTTGGGCGCGAACCCTTGCCTGCGGTGGCCCGCGGCATTCCGTTGCGGGATCAAGGGCGTTCGTGCAAGAGATTCATGCGGGTGCGGCTTGCTGGCCGACAACGACGGGTCTCAACGCCGTTCCGAGGCACCGTCCACAACCCGTCCATCCGAGAAGAGGGATCCGGAATCGCCTCGGTGATCGCCGGCTCCCGAAGGAGATTGTCATGTCCGATAGTCCGTCATCGGGCCGTGGCCGCTGGTTCGCTTCCAGCGCCTTCGGCATGTTCACCTTGGGCGTGGCCTTGGCCCTGGGCTTTGCCTGGAGTTCGCAGTCCATCTCGCGCGCCATGGTGGCCATGCGCACGGCCAGCACCATCAAGGTCAAGGGCACGGCCAGCGTGGACGTGACGAGCGACCTGGCCCGGTGGAGGTGCACCATCAGCGCCGAGGGCCGGACGCCCCAGGAGGCCTACGGCCGGCTCGACACCAGCCTGCAGCGCGTGCAGCGCTACATCGTGGCAAGCGGGTTCGCCCCGGCGGAACTGACCGTGGGCGCTGTCCGCACCGAGACCACGCACGCCCGGGACGCCAAGGGAAACCCGACCAACCGCATCGAGAGCTACACGCTGAGCCAGGCGATCTCCTTGAGCACCGCCAGGGTGACGGACGTGAAGACGCTCTCCGAGCGGGTGACCGACCTGATCCAGGAGGGCGTCTCCGTGGTGTCCGGGGCGCCGGAGTTCATGCTGGCCAATCCCGAGACCATGAAGTCCAGCCTGCTCGCCGAAGCCACGGGCAACGCCATGGAGCGGGCCCAGACGCTGGCCAAGGGCAGCGGTTCCTCGGTGGGCTCGCTGCAGTCGGCCTCGCAAGGCCTGATCCAGATCCTGCCACGTGGCGCCGTGAGCAGCGAGTGGGGACGCGACTACGACACCAGCACCATCGACAAGACCATGCGGGTGGTGGTGAGCCTGGAGTACGCGGTGCAGTGAGCATGCTCCCGTGGTGGCCTGAAGTCGCTACTTTGCCCGCATGGCAAAGGCCTACACCCCCGGCCTGAAGGTTTCGGCGGCCACCGTCTGTCGTGCCCGGCGCGTGCTGCCCACGCAGGGCCAGGTGCTGGTGTCGTTGGGCGAGCAGGTGCAGGGCGAGACCGTGGTGGCGCAGACCCATCTGGAGGGCGACGTCACGCCGCTGAAGGCCGCCAACCTGCTGGCGTGCCAGCCGCGTGACCTGCCGAGCCTGATGCTCAGGCGCGTGGGCGAGGCGGTGCAGCAGGGTGAGGTGATCGGGCGAAGCAAGGGCCTGTTCGGCCTGATGAAGACCGAGGTGAAGAGCCCGGCCACCGGCACCATCGAGAGCGTGAGCGACTCCAGCGGGCTGGTGCTGATCCGCGGCCCGCAGCAGCCGGTGCAGGTGATGGCCCATGTGCCCGGCCGTGTGGTGGAGGTGCTGCCGAACGAGGGCGCCGTGATCGAGAGCGACGCGGCGCTGGTGCAGGGCATCTTTGGCGTGGGTGGCGAGGCACGCGGCCCACTGACGCTGGCATGCAAGGCCCCCGAGGAGGAACTGCACGAGGACCTGATCACGCCGGCCATGAAGGGCTGCGTGGTGGTGGGCGGAGCGCGCATGACCGCCACCGCGATCGCCAGGGCGCGCTCGGTGGGTGCCGCGGCGGTGGTGAGCGGCGGCATCGACGACGCCGACCTGCGCGACTTCCTGGGGCATGACCTGGGCGTGGCCATCACCGGCAGCGAGCGTTGCGGGCTCACGCTGATCATCACCGAGGGATTCGGCGACATTGCCATGGCACGGCGCACCTTCGAGTTGCTGGCCGCGCATCAGGGCCAGCTGGCCTGCGTGAACGGCGCCACGCAGATCCGGGCGGGCGTGATGCGTCCGGAGGTGGTGATTCCGCTTCCGGCCGGCGCGCCGCGGTCCCAGGAGAGCGGGCCGGGCGAGGGTGAGCTGGTTGTGGGTGCGTCGGTGCGCATCATCCGCGATCCACACTTCGGCCTGATCGGATCCGTGGCCGCCCTGCCCGAGCGGCCCGCGGTGCTGGCCAGCGGAAGCCGGGCCCGCGTGCTCGAGGTGTCGCTGGAGCGTGGCGGCACCGTGACCGTGCCGCGCGCCAACGTGGAACGCATCGAGCGCTGAGGTGGCGATACATTCCCGGCACATGACCGGTCCGCGCTCCGCGACCTTGCGACGATCGAGCGGCTATCGCTGGTGGACGGCCGCGGCCCTGGGTTCGCTGCTGGGCGCGGCTCGCTCGGCCATGGCGGCCGCGGACGCGGCGGTCGCGGAGCCGGTGTTCATGCAGGAGCGGTTGCCGCTGCTGACGTGGATCGTGGGCATCGCGGCGGCCACGGCCGTGTTCGTGTGGCGATCGCGCCGAGGCAAGCCGCCCACCATCCGGCGCATCGCGGCGCTCGAGGCGGTGGACGAGGCGATCGGTCGCGCCACCGAGATGGGTCGCCCGGTGCTCTTCATTCCCGGCATCCAGGACATGGACAACATCCAGACCGTGGCCGGCATCACCATGCTGGGCCGCGTGGCGCGCACCGTGGCCGAGTACGACGCGGTGGTGGAGGTGCCCACCTCGCGCTCGCTGGTCATGGAGGCGGCCCGCGAGGCGGTGCAGGCCAGTTGCCTGGCCGCGGGTCGCCCGGACGCCTATCAGCCCGATCGCATCAACTACATCTCCGATGAGCAGTTCGCCTACACCGCATGGGTGGGCGGTGCCATGACGCGGGAGAAGCCCGCCGCGTGCTTCTACATGGGCTGCTTCTTCGCCGAGAGCCTGATCTTTGCCGAGACCGGCAACGCCATCGGCGCCATCCAGATCGCCGGCACGGCCGAGAGCAGCCAGCTGCCGTTCTTCGTGGCCGCGTGCGACTACACCCTGATCGGCGAGGAGTTCTTCGCGGCCAGCGCCTACCTGAGCGGCGAGCCCGACCTGCTGGGCACGCTGCAGGCGCAGGACGCGGGAAAGGTGGCGGTGATGGCGATCGTGATGGCCGGCGCGATCACGGCCACGCTGGCATCGGTGCTGGTGTGGAAGGATGGCGAGCCGTGGCCCCGGCTGCAGGACGCCTCGGCGTTGCTGCAGCGGGCGATGGGGTTCCAGGGAGCCGCCGCGGACTGATCCATGCTGCTCCAGCGCACCATTCCGCTGTGGATCGCCATCGCGGCCGGCTTCCTGATGCTGGCCAGCGGCTTTCTCAGGCCCACGGAAGGCCTGGGCGAGGACTTTGCCAACACCTTCAGCGTGATCCAGGCCATCGCCTTCGTGCTCGGCGCGGGCAGCCTGCTCAAGGCCAACCTTTCCAAGGTGAGCCGTCGTGACGCGGGCTGGGGCTTTGCGGTGGTCACGCTGCTGGCATTCGTGGTCACGCTGACGATGGGCCTGTTCAAGGTGGGCGTGCACCCCAGCCCGGAGTTTCCGACGGCGCCCTTCAGCGGATCGCAGGAGGCCGCGGACACGCCCTTCGGCTGGCTCTACGAGTACGTGATGGTGCCGCTCACCAGCACCATGTTCGCGCTGCTGGCGTTCTTCGTGGCCAGCGCCGCCTTTCGGGCCTTCCGGGCCAAGAACGCGGCGGCGGTGCTGCTGCTGGCGACCGCGTTCGTCATGCTGCTGGGCCGCACCTTCGCGGGCGTGGTGCTCACGGGCTGGCTTCCCGACTGGGCCAGCGGGCTTCGGCTCGAGAACCTGAGCGTGTTCGTGATGCAGGTGTTCAACACGGCGGGCAACCGGGCCATCATCATCGGCATTGCGCTGGGCGTGGCGGCCACCAGCCTTCGCATCCTGCTCGGCGTGGACCGCAGCTGGATGGGTGGAGGCGGACGCGGATGAGCGGTCTGAATGCACAGGGCGGCGCGGGCGGTCCACTGCAGAACGTGGCCGCATGGCTGGTTCGACTGGAGCGGCTGGATCGTCGCTGGGTCTTCCTGATGATGGGCCTGGCGGTGCTGGTGCCCATCCTGTGGATCGGGCTCACGGGCAGGACGTTCCCCGAGACACCCACCCCGGCGGCGCAGGCGGTGTTCGACCAGATCGAGCGACTGCCCGAGGGCAGCCGGGTGCTGTTCTCCTTCGACTATGACCCGGCCAGCGCGGGCGAGCTTCAGCCCATGGCCACCAGCCTGCTGCGCCACTGTGCGGCCCGAAGGCTGAAGGTGGTGTGCATTGCGCTGTGGCCCTTGGGCAGCAACATGGCCGAGCGCACCATCGGGCAGGTGATCCGCCAGGACTTTCCCGACATGCGCGAGGGCGTGGACTTCGTCAACCTGGGATTCCAGGCGGGCAACGAGGGCTTGATGAAGGTCACGCTGACCGATCTTCGCAAGGCGTTCCCGCGCGACGCGCGGGGTCAGAGCACGCAGGACCTGCCCATCCTGCAGGGCGTGCAGAGCGTGCGGGACTTTCCGCTGCTGATCGTGGTGGGTGCGGGCTATCCCGGCTGCAAGGAGTGGGTGCAGTACGTGGTCACGGCCTGTGGCGGCAGCCTGAAGATGGTCGGTGGCTGCACGGGTGTGTCGGCACCACAGCTGTATCCGTACTTCCCGGCGCAGCTCTCGGGGCTGCTGGGTGCCATCAAGGGGGCGGCCGAGTACGAGAGCCTGGTCAACTCGGCGCTGGGTGGCCAGACCCCACCCAAGTATCTGGAGGCGCAGCGTCGCATGGCGCCGCAACTCTTCGGACACCTGCTCATGGTGGGCCTGATCGTGCTTGGCAACCTGATCTACGCGGCCGGTCGCATCCGGAGGTCCGCATGACCCGCCAGCGCGTGACATGGATGGCGATCGGCGCGGTCTTCGTGGGGCTGCTGGTGGTGCGCGGCCTGTGGGGGCAGGGCCTCGGGCGCGTCTACGTGGAGCGTGTGGAGGTGTCGGTGGCGCCCGGTGCGGAGGCCAGCAGCGCGTCCGAGCCATGGCGCGCGGTGCCCGCCGCCGAGGCGAGCAAGTCGTGGACCACGTGGAGGCGCGTCCCGCCCAAGGTGTTCACGGCTGCCGAGGCCGCGGATCCCGGTCAGGACCGGGTGCAGTTGAGTTGGCCGCGCACCATCGGGCTCTGGCTGGCGGCATTCTTCACGCTGGCCATCTTCAGCTTCCTGTACGCCGACAACGTCTTCTACAAGCTGGCCGAGAGCGTGGTGGTGGGCGTGAGCGCGGCGTACTGGATGACGCTGGGCCTCTGGGACACGCTGGTGCCCAAGCTGGGTGGTGCCGTGGCGCCGGACCTGGTGCGCGAGTGGGTGCAGCCCTCGCTGCGCGACGTGGGTGTGCAGCAGCAGGTGAGCATGTGGGTGGCGCTGGTGCTGGGCGTGATGCTGCTCATGCGGTTGGCCCCTCGTGGCGGGTGGATCGCGGCCTGGCCGCTGGCGTTCATCGTGGGGGTGACCGCGGGACTCAAGATCGTGAGCCATGTGGAGAGCGACTTGATGGCGCAGGCGGTGGCCACCATGCAGCCCGTGGTCAAGGTGGTGGAGACGGCCGAGGGCGGCGTGAACGCGTGGTCCACCGTGTGGGCCACCCTGCCCGGCGTGCTGGTGCTGGTGGGCGTGATCTGCTCGCTGGCGTACTTCCTGTTCAGCGTGCAGCATCGGGGGGTGGTGGGTGGTGCGGCCCGGGTGGGCGTGTGGTACCTGATGATCACGTTCGGCGCGGCCTTCGGCATGACGGTCATGGGACGCATTGCGCTGCTGGCGGCGCGATGCGAGTTCCTGCTGGATGATTGGCTGTGGCTGATCGATCCCAACAACATGCGGTCGTGAGGCGTGCCGCATGGGGGGCGTGGGCCGCGGGGAATCCGGCCGGAAATAGTTCCATGTGGCGGGGGAACCGGTCGGCGGCGCGGTAGAAGCCCGCTCAGTCGCGGGTGTTCCGCGGCGGCACAACAAGGAGGGATGCATGCAACGAGAAAGTCGTGGCGTGGTCGCGGCCCTGGTGGGCGCGGCCGGGTTGCTGCTTGGAGCCTGTCGGGCCCAGGCGGAGGTGGTGGCGGCGTGGCACTTCAACGGGCTTGGCGGGACGGTCCCCGCGGAGCTGGCGTCGGATGTGGGGCAGGGATCCGCGGACTTCGGGGCCTTCACCAGTGGGCTTGGCTCGCTCACGGGAACCGACGTGAATGCGCTGTCAGGCCACGAGCCCGGCCAGGCGCTGGCCATCACGGGATCGGGCCAGAACGGCAAGGGCGTGCAGCTCACCGTGCGCACCGTGGGCATGCGGCAGCTCTCGCTCAGTCTGGCGGCTCGCCGCAGTTCCAGCGGCTTTGCCCAGACGTTCGTGGAGGTGTGGAACGGCGACAGCTGGATCGTGGCGGGCCAGTTCTCCGCCAACACCACCCAGTGGCAGCAGCACCAGTTCAGCCTGTCCGACTTCGCCCACGCCGAGAACGGCACCGCGTGGCTGCGGCTTCGCGTGGAAGGTGCCACCAGTGGCAGCGGCAACATGCGGGTGGACAACCTGCGCGTGGAGGGCACGGCGGTTCCGGCACCGGGCGGTGCGGCCGCGGTGGGCATGGCGGCGGCCCTGGTGGGCAGGCGTGGGGCGCGCGGCAACCGGGTCGAGAGCAAGGCGGCCCGGCCGGCCTTGGCCGAGTCCCACGCGGCGGGCCCTTCGTGCACTGGCTCGAACGCGGCCGCGGCGGGAAAGTTCGAGGGCGAACCCGCTCAGTCCGCCGGATCGAGTTCGTCGTCGGCAGCCTCGGCGCCGGCGCGCCGGTCGTTCAGGCGAGGTGCCTCGGCACGCGGCAGGGCCGCCGGCTCGGGCTGAGAGGCAAGACGCGCGGCCAGCTCGATGGCCGCCTTCATGCTGTTGGGGCTTGCGGCATTGCGGCCGGCAATGCCGAAGGCCGTGCCGTGATCGGGACTGGTGCGGATCATGCCAAGACCCACCGTCACGTTCACGGCACGGTCAAAGCCCAGCAGCTTGACCGGGATCAGGCCCTGGTCGTGGTACATGGCCACCACCAGGTCCCACTTGCCCGCGGCGGCGTCGATGAACACGGTGTCGCCAGGGAACGGACCGTGGGCATCGATGCCGGCGTTGCGGGCCATGTCGATCGCGGGCGTGATCACGCGCCGTTCCTCGTCGCCAAAGAGCCCGTTCTCGCCCGCATGGGGATTCAGGCCACACACCGCCACGCGCGGCCGATCGATGCCCAGACGCCGGCAGTGCGCCGCACCCAGGTCGATGGGATCGAACACCTTGCCGATGGTGAGCACATTGCGGATGTCCATCAGCGGCAGGTGCGCCGTGGCCAGGGCCACGCGCAGGCGAGGACTCTCGAAGAGCATGGCATGGTGCGAACTCCTGCAGCGGGCGGCGAAGAGTTCGGTGTGCCCCGGCCATCGAAAGCCCGCCATGCTCCAGCTCTCCTTGGAGATGGGGCCAGTCACCACTGCATCCACGTGGCGAGGATCACCCGCGGGGCGCAGGGCGTCGGCGATGGCGTCCTCGACGAAGGCCTTGGACAGAACGCCGCCCGCACGGGTCGGGCCAGGTTCCGCGGGCAGCACGTCCTCATGTCCGTAATCCAGCACCACCGACTCAGCGGCCGCGCCGCGGTGGCCGCCACCATGATCCTTGGCCACCCGGAACCACAGTGGCCGAAGTCCCGCCCGCTCGGCCGCATCCACCAGCGCCTGGTTCTGACCGTAGACCACGAATCGCCCCAGCCGTGCCATGGCCGGGTCGCACAGCGCCTTGGCCACCACCTCGGGACCGATGCCCACCGGATCGCCCATGGTGATGGCGATCACCGGCGGCGCGCTTCGCTCGGCGTTGCGGCGGGATTCGGGCGGAACGGCCATGGAGTGAGTCTACGAGGCGACCGTGAAAAGTCAGACGCGATGCGGGTGAATGGAGCGATGCCTCGGTGGATCCCTGAACGGGATTCAGCGATCCGGTCCGCGCTTCCAGCCCGGAGCAGGCTCGGGACGCTTGCGAGGCGCCTCGACGGGCGGCTCGGCATTGGGGCCGCGATAGCCCTTGCCCCAGATGAACATCTCCACGCTCTCGGCGCGGCTGGACCGGGGCTTGCTGGCCCCGCACTCGCGAAACAGACGCCGGGCGCGGTTCAGCAGCTCGGGGTAGTCGGCGCCCTCGAACACCTTCATGACCACGTTGCCTGCCGGTCGCAGCCACTGCGGAGCGTTGTCCAGCAGGGCGTGGCACAGTCGGCAACTCAGGGCCGCGTCGGACATGGGAACACCGGTCGTGTCGGGCGCCATGTCCGAAATGATGGCGTCAAAGGGCCGACCACCCACCATCTGCAGCGTGCAGTCGCGCAGGTCGCCCTGGTGCAGCCGGACGTGTCGCGGCAGTCCGGCCGGGTCGATGGCCTTCAGGTCCACCGCATCCACCGAGCCGCGCGGTCCCACGATGCCGGCGGCCACCTGCGTCCAGCTGCCGGGCGCCGCGCCAGCATCCAGCACGCGATCGCCTGGTCGAAGGAGCCGGAACTTCTCCTGCAGTTCGAGCAGCTTGAACGCGCTGCGGGCTCGGTAGCCCTCCTCCTTGGCACGCTTGAACCAGTGGTCCTGGACTTCCTTCATGGCAGGTGGGCCGGGGCGGCATGCCACGGCCGTCGCACTCAGGTGGGCCGGATGAAGGTGCCGACGTCGTGGGGATCCTCCACGATCACGATGTAGACGCTGCCATCGGTCACCCGGATCACGATCGGGTTCTCGCCGCCATTGAGCGTGCTCACCAGCGAGTCGTGGTCGTTGCGGGGATCCACGGCGATCCAGCGGCCATAGCGGGCGAACACGTTGATCTCGCCGCCCAGGCTTTCGCAGTCGAATGCGCCCGGGGACTCGCCGCGCACGATCCACTCCACGTCACCGTCCTTGCTGTCGATGCGGCACGGCTCGGTGATGGGCCACGGGGTCCGCATGCGGATGTCGCCAAAGCTGCTCCGAAGGTTCACGCCGCCGCGGTTGTCCACCACCAGCACGCGTCCATGGTTGGTGTCCACGCTCACCCGGCCAAGCCGCGCGGTGTCGATCTCCACGTCGCAGCGGATGAACCAGGCCGACGGATCCTTCAGGCTCAGCGTGATCTCCAGCACGCGCGAGCCGTCGGGCTGCGGCTTCATCTGCGCATCCCACGCCAGCGACTCCAGCACCGCGGTGCCTGAGAAGCCCGCATCGATGGTGGATCGTGGTCGCAGCCGCACGGTGGTGGGGCCGGACGCGTTGTGCCGCATGCCGCGCACCCGCACGTGGCCTTCCACGTTCTTCACCACCACGTGCACCAGCCCGGGCTCCTCGTCGAAGTGCAGGTTCTGCACCTCGCCCACCGGTCCGACCAGCCCGTGCCCGCTCTCCCGCACGAAGCGGTCCACATGGCGCTCGAAGGGCGTGTTGCCTTCGCAGGCGATCATGGCCAGCAGCAGGCACCAGGCCGGAGAGATCAGGAGTCGAAAGGCCATGCGAAGGACGATTCTAGCGGTGACGTGCAGGTTCCGAGGCGTGCGCCGAGGCGCGCCGCTCGTAGCATCCGGTCATGCGTGCGTGGTCCCTCTGGACAAGCCTGTTCGTGCTGGTTCCGGTTGCGGCCGTTGCCGCGGGCGACCGTGTGCTGGTCAGGTTGCCGGTCGAGAACGAGGCTTTCGCCAGGGGACCCAATGCCGGTCGCATGGTCGTGTTCCTGAAGAGTGTCCGCTCACGCGAGCGCGGCGATCCGGCGGATGGCCCATTCTTCTCGGATCCACAGCCCATCGTCAGCGTGCCGGTCTCGGGGCTCTCCCCCGGCATGACGGTGGAAGTGGGGCCCGGGGCGGCGGCATGGCCCGGACCGCTCGACGAGCTCGAAGGGCGGTTCATGGTGCAGGCCGTCTTCAAGCGGAGCCGCGCCGAGGGCGGCGTGCAGGCGCCGGGCAACCTGCTCAGCGAACCGGTCGAGGTCGAGCTCAACGCCGGCACGGCTGACACGGTCGAGCTGGAACTGTCGCGAAGTGTGCCGCCGCTCGCGTTGCCGGAATCGCCCAACCTGGTGGTGATCGAGGAGCCCAGTCCCATGCTCACGCGGGCCACCGGTCGGCCCGTCTTGCACCGGGCCGCAGTGGTGCTGCCCCCGGGCTACCACGACGTGCATCATGCTCGCCGCATGTGGCCCACGGTCTACGTGATCCCGGGATTCGGCGGCCGCATGACGGCCGCGGTCGATCAGTTGCGGCTGTTCACGGCGCCGGGCAGCGACCTGGCTGTGCCGCAGGCGGTGCACGTGTTCCTGGACCCGGAGGGGCCCTTTGGGCATCACGGGTTCGCGGACAGCGTGATCAACGGGCCGCGTGGCGCCGCGTTGGTTCAGGAGCTGGTGCCGCTGCTGGAGCAGCGTTTCCGCCTGGTCGCAACCCCGCCAGCGCGGCTGCTCACCGGTCACAGCAGTGGCGGCTGGAGTTCGCTCTGGTTGCAGCTCACCAATCCCGAGTTCTTCGGAGGGTGCTGGTCCAGCGCGCCGGATCCGGTGGACTTCTCCGCCTTCCAGCAGAGTGACCTCTACCGTGACACCAGCCTGTTCGCCGACGAGCAGGGGCAGGAGCGCGGCAGCTTCCGGCGACCGGTGGGTCCCATGGAGAAGGTGCTCATGACCGTGCGCGAGGAGATGGGAATGGAGCGCGCCATCGATCCATCTGGTGGAAGTGGCCAGCAGTGGGACGCCTGGTGCGCCATGTTCGGCACGCCGGATCCCGTCACGGGCATGCCGGCTCGGCTGGCGGACCCATCCAGCGGCGCGATCGACCGCAAGCTGGTCGAGGACGCGTGGAGCAGTTACGACATGGCCCGCCTGGTCGAGCGTCGGTGGATGCAGCTGCAGCCGGTGCTCCGGGACAAGGTGCGTGTGCTCGTGGGTGACCGGGACAACTTCTACCTGGAGCGTGCCGTGCAGCGGTTCCGGGACAAGGTGCAGGCGCTGGCCAAGGCCACCCAGGACCACGCAGGCGAGCCAGCGGCGGGGGATGGTTTCATCGAGATCGTCCGAGGGGCCACCCATGACACCATGGCCTCGATTGCCCGGGGCCGGTTCGCACTGGACATGCGCAAGCACCTCAAGAGGCATGGGCTCGGGGATTGAGTCCGCGGCTGGCGAACGCGCACCTTGAAGGCTTCGTTCGGGTCGGTTCGGTCCGATACAAGGGACGGGTGTCTGTACCGGACTTTGCGGCAACAGGTCCGACCGCTCCCCGCAAAGTCCGGTACAGACACCCGTCCCTTGTATCGGACCGAACCACCGCGCCAACTCGTAGCATGCGGCCATGGTCCCGACACCGGACATGGCACCCCTGGTCGGCGTGATCATGGGGAGCCAGAGCGACTGGGAAACCATGCAGCATGCCGCCGCCATGCTGCAGCGGCTTGGTGTGCCGCACGAGACTCGCGTGGTCAGCGCCCACCGCACGCCCGACCTGCTCTTCGACTATGCCTCCACGGCGCAGTCGCGAGGCCTTCGCGTGATCATCGCGGGTGCTGGCGGCGCCGCCCACCTTCCAGGCATGTGCGCCAGCAAGACGCTGCTGCCCGTGCTCGGCGTTCCGGTGCTGAGCAGCGCGTTGCAGGGCGTGGACTCGGTGCTGAGCATCCTGCAGATGCCGGCGGGCGTGCCGGTTGGAACGCTGGCGGTCGGCAAGGCCGGCGCGGAGAACGCCGCGTTGCTGGCGGCCGCCATGCTGGCCCACGAATACCAGCCGATCGCCCAGGCGCTGGCTGATGACCGCGCCGCGCGGACGCAGATGGTGCTGGATCATCCCGACCCGTCGCGGCCCCGGCCATGAGGATCGGAATCCTTGGCGCCGGGCAGCTGGGTCGCATGCTGGCGCAGGCCGCGCGTTCACTCGGCATCGAGACCCGTTTTCTGGCACCGATGGGCGAGACCTGCGTGGAAGGGCTTGGCGAACTGGTGCAAGGCAACCTGCGTGACCCGGCCCTGCTGGATCGCTTCGCCGTGGGGCTTGATGCGGTCACGCTGGAATGGGAGAACGTGCCGACCGTGTCCCTGCAGTACCTGAGTCGCAGGCTGCCGGTGCGTCCCGGTCCGCGATCGCTGCAGGTTGGCCAGGACCGCGTGCAGGAGAAGCAGTTCTTCGCGCAGCATGGGCTGCGCGTGCAGCCCTTCGCGCCCGTGGACGGACCGCGCGACTTCACCGCCGCGCTGCAGGCGGTGCCCTTGCCGGCCATGCTGAAGACGCGGCGCATGGGCTACGACGGCCGTGGCCAGGCGCGCGTGAACTCGCCGGCCGATCTGGCGGCCGCCTTCGAGTGGCTCGGCGGCGTGCCCTGCATCCTGGAGCAGTTCGTGGCGTTCACCCAGGAAGTGAGCCTGGTGTGCGTTCGCGGCCTGGACGCACAGGATCGCGCGGACATCCGATTCTGGAGTCCGTGCGCCAACCGCCACCAGCAAGGCATCCTGGACCGCACCGTGGCACCGGCGCGGCTCCCGCCAGCCGTGTTGGAGCAGGCCACGGCAGGCGTGTGTCGCGTGGTGGAGGCACTGGGTCATGAAGGCGTGCTCTGCGTGGAATTCTTCCTTGATGCTCACGGACTGGTCGCCAACGAGATGGCACCGCGCGTGCACAACAGCGGTCACTGGACCATCGAGGGCGCCATCACCGGCCAGTTCGAGAACCACATGCGTGCCGTGGCCCGCATGCCGCTGGGCAGCACGGAGGCGCGGGGCGTCAGCGTGATGCGCAACCTGATCGGTCAGGTGCCCAACCCCGGGGCCTTGCTGCCTACGGGCACGCACCTGCACCTCTACGGCAAGCAGCCCAGGCCGGGAAGAAAGCTGGGCCACGTGACGAGCGTGGCCCAGTTGCAGGATGACGCGCTGTCGGCGAGCGATGCGGCCTTCGCCGCGCTGCAGGGTCAGCCCGCCTCGGCCCGCGGGTGAGCCTTGTCGTAGGCCTCGCGCATGCGACCCGAGGTGAGATGGGTGTACACCTGCGTGCTGCTGAGACTCTGGTGACCCAGCAGTTCCTGCACGCTCCGCAGGTCCGCGCCGTTGTCCAGCATGTGGGTGGCGAAACTGTGGCGAATGGTGTGCGGGCTGATGTCCGGATCCAGCCCGGCCTGCGTGAGATACTTGGCCACCTTGCGGCGCACCGAACGCGTGCTCAGCCGCGTGCCGTTCTTGTTGATGAACAGCGGGGCCGTGGGGCCCGAGGGCAGCGAGCCCTTCTCGGTGTCCAGCAGCTTCACGTAGTGCCGCACGGCCGCCATGGCGTGCCCACCCAGCGGTGCCATGCGCTCGCGCTTGCCCTTGCCGCGAATGTGCACGCACTCGCCGCTCTCGTTCAGGTCGCCGCGATTCAGGCCCACCACTTCGCTCACGCGCATGCCAGTGGAGTAGAGGGCTTCCAGGATGGCGCGGTCACGGGCCCCGAGCAGTTCGTTGGCGTCGGGTGCGGCCAGCAACCGCTCGATCTGGTCCACGGTGATCGCCTTGGGCAGCCGCTTGGGCTGCTTGGGCGAGCGGATCAGCGTCATGGGATTGCTGGTGGCGTGACCGGTGCGTTCCATCCACTTGTGAAAGGACCGCAGCGTGGCGATCTTGCGGGCCATGGTGGCCACGGAGTAGTTCTGCTCGCTCAACCGCTGCAGGAAGCCGCGGATCATGTCCACGTCGCAGGCCAGGATGCGGCCCGTCACGGTGTCGCCGCGCGGATCGGGCTTGCGCGATTCCAGCGCGGCCTTTTCGGCGTCCATCGTGATGTCCAGCCCGGCCTCGGTGGCGATGTGATCCGCGAATTGACGCAGGTCCAGCCCGTAGCAGCGGCCGGTGTAGGGGCTGAAGTGCCGCTCGTTGGACAGGTAGGCCACGAAGCGATCGACGATGGGCAGGTTGCTTTCCATGACATGTGCCTCCCGAGGCGTCCTCGAGTCCACCCACACGGTGCGGGTCGAGGAACGCTTATCAGTCTCAACCTTCGGTTTGAAACCTCGCTCTGTGCGATGATTTTCGACGAATTGCGACGCTATTTTCGGACTCCAGCATGTCGGCTTCGATGCGCTCGTTCCTATAAATTAGGCGTGTGAAGCAATCTCGAAGGTGTAATAGTCCGAGAACTTCATTCTTGAGCATCTCGGAATGGGGGGTATCGGGGTCCCCGCTATCCTCTTCGATCCGCGCGATTGCGTAGCTCAGTTGGTAGAGCAGCCGGCTTTTAACCGGCAGGTCCTGGGTTCGAGCCCCAGCGCAATCATGAGCCCTTCTCCACACCGACTCGCCGCTCCAAGCATGTTCGTCCTTCACGCCAACTGGCACCAGCAGCACCTTCATCTCTGGGCGGAATCGGCGGAGGCGTACGCGGCCGGCGCCAAGGCCCTCGTCGAAGGCGACGCTCTGGTCCCACACGCCTTTGCGGCAAGTGAGGAGGGCATCCGCGCTGCGGCCGCGGAGCTGGGGCTGGCGCTGGATCAGGCCAGCCCGTCTTGCCTTCCACTGGTGCTGCCATTCGAGAGCGATCGACCCTCGCCCAGCGACCGGCTTGTGGCCGACCTGGGGCTGAACCTGGATGCCGAGCGCGACCTTCGTCTGGAGGCGTGCGAGATTCCGACGCTGGCGCTGCCCGCCACCCTGGTGCTGCCCATGCTGCTGGCGTTCGAGACGCGCTGGGGCGAGCAGGATCATCGCGGGGGTCACGAGCTTCGCTACTGGTGCTCTGCGGCCCGTCTGGCGCTGGAACTGCTGGAAGACCAGCGCGTGGTGCCGACCGTGCAGCAGGATCGCAGCGGTCGCATGGAGGCCCGCTGGCGCCCATGGCTGGCCGACGCGGGCACCGCCGAGAAGGCTGCCACGCTGCTGGCCGCCATGCCGCCGCTCTGCCGCGCTGTGGCCGATTCGCATGAGGCCGACGGCTGGGCGGTGCTGGAGGACTTCCTGGGCTCGTGCGTGGACGGCTTCGTGCGCGGCGTGCTGGTCAAGGAGAACTACCGCGACGCCATCGAGGATCGCGACGCCACCGCCGACCTGCATGTGGCGTGGTTGCACGGCCTGCTGGACCGTGTCACCGAGGTGCCGCAGGCCAACGCCGGCGACGTGAGCCTGGTGCGCGGCGCGCGACAGTGGCTGGGCCTGCTCGAGGACATCGGCGAGGGCCGTCCGATGCGGCTCATGCTGGAACTGGTCGAGCCGCCGCCGGCCCTCTTTGGCGGGCAGGAAGGCGGGGAGGACCGTCATGCGTGGCGCCTGGCCTTTCACCTGGTCACCACGGACGATCCGCCGACCGTGATCGACGCGGAAACGGTCTGGAAGCAGGCCTCGGGCAAGGGTGGCGCGCGTGGCGGTGCGGAGAAGACGGCGGAGCTGCTGCTGGGCGAGCTGGCCCGCGCGGCGCGCATCTGGCCCAAGCTCGAGGACGCACTGGAGGAGACGGCACCCACCGGCCTGGATCTGGACACGGCCGAGGCCTACGCCTTCCTGCGGGAGATCCGGCCCATTCTCCAGGAGAGCGGCGTGCAGTCGCTGGTGCCGGACTGGTGGACCCAGGCCAGCACGCGCGTGGGCGCCCGCCTGTTCATCGAGGGTGAGCCGATGGACATGGAGGGCCCCGGTGGCGGGGGTGCGGGGCCCGGCGGCATGGGGCTGCACAGCGTGGTGAACTACGCGTGGCAGATCGCGCTGGGTGACCAGCCGCTCTCCATCGAGGCCTTCGAGGCCCTGGCGAAGAAGGGCAGCCCGCTGGTGCGGTTGAACGGCCGCTGGGTCGAGGTGCGCCGCGAGGATCTGGAGCAGGGCCTGAAGTTCCTGAAGCAGCATCCCGGCGGTCGGATGAGCCTGCTGGAGGCGCTGCGGCTGGCACATGGCGCGGTCGAGGACGCCAAGGGCCTGCCCATCCTGGGCATGGACGCCAAGGGCTGGGTGGCCGAGGTGTTCGGTCCCACGCATGCCTCGGAGCGCCTGCAGATGCTGGAGCAGCCGGCGCTGTTCCAGGGTTCGTTGCGGCCGTACCAGCTGGCCGGCCTGAGCTGGCTGGCGTTCCTGGATCGCTACGGCCTGGGCGCGTGCCTGGCCGACGACATGGGCCTGGGCAAGACCATTCAGTTGATCGCGCTGCTGCAGCATGAGCGTGAGCGACTTGCCGAGGGTGAACGCGTGGGACCCACGCTGCTGGTGTGCCCCATGAGCGTGCTGGGCAACTGGCATCGCGAGCTCACGCGGTTCGCGCCCGAGCTGACCGTGCACATCCATCACGGCCTGGAGCGACCGCAGGGGGAGCGGCTCACGGCCACCGTGGAGCGCAGCGACGTGGTGATCACCACCTACGCGCTGGTGGCTCGCGACAAGGAGAGCCTGGAGAAGGTGTCGTGGCGGCGCGTGGCCCTGGACGAGGCGCAGCACATCAAGAACCCTCCCACCAAGCAGACCGCGGCGATCCGCGCGCTGAAGGCGGGCAACCGCATCGCCCTCACGGGCACACCGGTGGAGAACCGTCTGACCGAGCTGTGGTCGATCATGGAGTTCTGCACGCCCGGCTACCTGGGGCCCATGGCGGAGTTCCGTCGTCGCTTCGCGGTTCCGATCGAGCGGCATCGCGACCGTGACCGCGCGGAGCGGCTCCGCAATCTGGTGCGTCCGTTCATCCTGCGGCGGCTCAAGACCGACTCCAACGTGATCAGCGACCTGCCGTCCCTGGTTGAGACACGCCAGCACGTGCCGCTGACCGGCGAGCAGGCGGCCCTGTACGACCGGGTGGTGGAGGAGATGCTGGCCAAGGTGGACCGGGCCGAGGGACTGCGTCGGCGCGGGCTCGTGCTGAGCGCCCTGGTCAAGCTGAAGCAGATCTGCAATCACCCGGCTCACTACCTGCGCGAGGTGGCCTCGCCGGATCCGGTGGTGGCCGCGGGCGGTGTCGAGCCGACCGAGGAGTCCGCGGAGGGCACCGACGCCCCGATCGAGCTGCCCGGTGACGGACGGCCGCTCTCGGCGCGCAGCGGCAAGAGCATCCGCCTGATGCAGATGCTGGAGGAGGTGATCGCGGCGGGCGACCGCACGCTCATCTTCACCCAGTACCGCCAGATGGGCCATCTGCTGGTGGCGATGATCCGTCGCGAACTGGACGTGGAGGCGCTGTTCCTGCACGGCGGTACACCGCAGGCCAAGCGCGACCAGCTGGTGGCGCGCTTTCAGGATCCCGAGGGCACGGCCCCCATCTTCGTGCTCAGCCTGAAGGCGGGCGGCGTGGGCCTGAACCTGACCGCGGCGAACCATGTCTTCCACTACGACCGCTGGTGGAACCCGGCGGTGGAGAACCAGGCCACCGACCGCGCCTTCCGCATTGGCCAGCTGCGCACCGTGAACGTGCACAAGATGATCAGCGCCGGCACGCTCGAGGAGCGCATCGACCAGATGATCGAGCAGAAGACCGAGCTGGCCACGCAGATCATCGGTGCCGGCGAGCAGTGGCTGACCGAACTGAGCACGGGCCAGTTGCGCGACATCCTCAGCCTTCGCACCTCGGTCCTGGAGGAAGCATGAGCGCCCACCCCGCCCAGGGCCAGCCCCGCAAGCCCGACGCCCCGCGCCGGGTGCGGCATGGCATCAAGTTCCGTCGCAAGGAGGGGTTGCAGGGCCTTCCATGGTTCGCCAAGGCTCTGGTCGACGCCGTGGAGAGTCGCAGCACGCTCGGCGCGCGCGTGCTTGGCATGGAGTACGCGCTCAGTGGGCAGGCAGCCAGCTTCAGCCTGGACGCGCACGTGGTGGAGGCCCTGGTCCAGGGTCGTGCGGCGCGGCCGTACGCGGTGCGCCTGTCACTGCCGCACCTGAGTCGCGAGCAGTGGATCGAGGTCGTGCGCGCCATGGCCAGGGAGGCGGTCTTCGCCGCCAAGCTGCTGGTGGGCGAGATGCCCGAGAGCATCGAGGCGCCGTTCAGTGCCTGTGGCTGCGCGCTGCTGCCGCGGGAGGCCAATGAACTGGCGGTGGAGTGCAACTGTGGCGAGAAGCTGCCGTGCAAGCACGTGGTGGCCGTGACCTACCTGCTGGCGGAGCGCCTGGAGGTGGATCCGCTGGCGCTGTTCAGCCTGCGAGGGCTCGACGGACCCACCCTGCTGGAGCGCCTGCAGGAGGCCCGCACCGTGCACACCACGGGGGTGACCCAGAGCCACCAGAGCCCGCAGCTGCCGTCGCAGAAGGCCCAACTGCCGCCGCTTGAGGCGTGCCTGGACGACTTCTGGCGGCCCGGGCGCAAGCTGGCGGACTTCGAGCAACTGCCCGCCCAGGCCCACGTGCCGCATGCGCTGCTTCGGCGGCTGGGCGCCAGCCCGCTGGGAGGGCGGTTTCCGATGGTGGGATTGCTGGCGAGCATCCAGGACAGCCTGCGCGCCGACGCGCTCGAACTGCGGCGCCGCATCGAGGAAGGGCAGGCTTGAGCCAGCCGGCGTTCCATCGCTTCCGTCCCCACCCGTGGCACGGGCTTGAGGCGGGATCGGCGCCACCTGACCTTGTCAACGCGTTCATCGAGATCACGCCGTTCGACCTGGTGAAGTACGAGACCGACAAGCGAAGCGGGTTCCTTCGGGTGGACCGACCGCAGCGCACCAGCAGCACGCCTCCCACGCTCTATGGCTTCATTCCGCGCACCCTCTGCGGCGATCGCGTGGCCGCGGTGGCGGGGCTTCGGCACGGGGACGGCGATCCGCTGGATGTGTGCGTGCTCAGTGAGCGTCCCATCAACCGGGCCGAGGTGATCCTGGAGGTGCGCGTGCTGGGCGGGCTGCTGATGGAGGATGGCGGGCAGGCCGACGACAAGATCGTGGCGGTGCTCAAGGATGACGCGATCTGGAGCGAGGCCCGCAATCTGGACGCGCTGCCGTCACGGCTGGTGGAGCGGCTGCAGCACTACTTCCTGACGTACAAGATGCGCCCGGGCGAGCAGCCCACGGTGCAGGTGCGGCAGATCTATGGCGTGGAGCGGGCCCGCACGGTGGTGGATGCCGCGCTGGCCGACTACCGGGCCGCCTATCCCGCCTTGCCGGACTGATCCGCCTTCGGAAGGCGTTGCATCAGGTCGTCCACCGCGGCACGAAGTTGCGCGTCCTGGTCGAGCGACTCGGCCACCGGATCCGCCGGCACGCGCAGATCGGGCATGGCGCCGTTGTTCTCCATGTCCACGCCATCGGGGGTGTACCAGCCCCGAAAGGGAAGGCGCACGGTGGTGCCGTCCACCAGCCGTGCGCCGCCGGTGCTGATCACGCCGCCGTTGGTCTGCTCGCCCACCAGGGTTCCGCGCCGCAGGTTGCGGAAGGCATGGCTCACGATCTCAGCGTTGGAGAAGCTCTTCTCGTTGCAGAGCATGTTGGTGGGCAGTGTCCAACGCTGGATGAACAGGCGATCCTGCGGATAGCCGCCGGTGTATCCCGGATCGGCGCCGCGCGGCACGGTGTAGGCGTGCGGCTGCACCATGAGGCTGGCCAGCACGCGGTCGGCCGTGCTGCCGCCGCCGTTGTTGCGCACGTCCACGATCAGCCCGTCCTTGCCCTGGGCCGCGGCGCACAGGTCGCGCTCGAAGTCCTCCAGGCTGGGCTGGTTCATCGACTGGATGTGGATGTAGCCCAGTCGGTCATCGCTCCACTCGCGAACCCGGCGAGCGGCCGTGGCCACCGCGTCCTTGTAGAGCAGGGCAGACTCGGCACCTCCGCTGCAGGGCGTGATCAGGCAGTCCACGCTCACCGCCTCGGTGGCACCTGCAGGGACGCGCCGAACGGTGATGAGCGTCTCCTGATCCACCCGGCCTCGCAGCCGTTCCTCCAGCGCATCGCCAGCCTTCACGGGCTCGCCCGCGATGGCCGTGATCACGTCGCCCGCCCGCAGAGGCGTCTGGCTGCGCTCCGCCGGTCCCTGCGGCAGCACGGCCAGCACCTCGAAGCCGCCCTGCACCGTACGGGTGCGGGCACCAAGCCGGCCGGCGGGGCGCCGTGACCCCGCGTCGCTCCCGTCCGGCACGCGCACACCGGTGTGACTGGCGTTCAGCTCGCCCATGAGACGCGCCATGCACCACTCGAACTCGCTGTCGGAGCGGCCGCCGTTGGCAAGAGCGCGGTATCGCTCCACCAGCGCGGGCCAATCCAGTCCCTTCATGGTGGGGTCATAGAAGACCTCGCCGAAGGTGCGGGCCGCCTCGATAAACCGGTGGTCGCGCCATGCCACGCGATCGATGGGCGTGATGGCGGTGAACTCCACGGCCTTGGTCTCGCCGCCGGCTGGCGGGGCCGTGCTGACCCGGCCAGCGTTCAGCACCACCACCTTGTCACCCGTGAGCGACATCTGCGAGGGTCGGCCACCCGAGGCCACCTTCTTCTGGTCGCTGCCGTCCCACTTCACGCTGAGCACGGCAGGCGTTCCGTCGTTGCCGCTGAAGATGACCCGATCGCCCGCGGGCGTGATCTGCAGGCCGCCCTCGGAACCTGCAAGCCGTGTCAACCGACGAACACGCAGATAGGCGTCATCCAGTCGATAGTCGGGTCCGGCCTCGGCTGCGGGCTTCTCCGCCGGGGCGTCGTCGCCCTTCTCGCTCTCCTTCTTCTTGTCCGGCTTGGCGTTGGGACCCGGCAGCGGCTTGCGCTTCTTGGCGGCCTCGCCCGCGTTCTTGAAGTAGGCCTCGGTCTCGGCGGGCGTGAGCGCCTCCACCGAGGGATCCAGCGCCAGCACCCACACATCGGACTCGTTCTCCACGCGATCCGAGAGAAAGGCCATCAGCTTGCCGTCGGCGCTGAAACGCGGCGAGCGGTCGTTGTCCGGATGCCGGGTCAGGTTCATGGGTGGCGCCGAGCCGTCGGCCGGCGCCAGCCAGATGTCACGGTTGAAGTCACGATCGTCCTGCGAGAAGGCGAGCCAGCGCGCGTCCGGGCTCCAGGACCAGTCGATGGACTGGTCCCATCCATCTCGGAACACGCGCTCGGCCCCCGTGGCGCGTTCCAGCAACACCAGAGCGCCCACCCGGCGAAAGGCCAGCGTCTTGCCATCCGGGCTCTCGTCAGGCTGGCGCTCGGACGCGGCCGTCTGCACCACCGGACGGATCTCGAAGGTCACGGCCTCGGTCCAGCGCGACGGATCGAGCCGCGGATCGGGCTTGGCCTGGGTGGATGCGGGCTCTGGTGCGGGTTCCGGTGCGGATGCCGTGTTCGTGGTGTCGTCCGCGGGCTTGGCCGTCTCCACGGGCTCCGAGGCGGCATCGGCCGCTTCGGTGTCGGGTTCCGCAAGGGGTTCCGGCGCGGCGGGCTGCAAGGAAGCCTTCGCCTCCTTGCGGATCTCGCTCCGCGTGCGTGCCACCACAGCCTCCATGATGTCGTCCTGACCCTGCGCGTCACTCACGAAGTAGAGGCGCGTGCCATCGGCGCTCCAGGCGATCTCGCGCTCGGTGAACGGCGGATGGGTCACGCGCACGCTGGGTGACTTGTCATCCATGGCGCGCACGAAGACGTCGCCCCAGGCCACGAACGCCATGGTCTTGCCGTCAGGGCTCAGTTGAGCCTCGGTGACCTCGGCGCTCACCGTCCTGGTCTCCACGGGGTCCGGGCCGTCGCCGGCGGCGGTCACGGACAGCGGTTGCGGCACCGCGCCCGGACGGCGCAGGTCCAGCCGGTACAGCGTGTCCCAGCAGGTCAGGAACACCGTGGAGCCATCGGCACTGACCGAGTAGCCGGTGATGTCGTCGGGCAATTCGGTCAGCCGTGTGCCCGCGGACTGAGGTTCCGCATCCACCGGCCGTCGATAGAGACTCACGGGACCATCCCGGTCGGACAGGTACAGGAACGCGTCCGTGCCGATCCACTGGGGCTGACCATCGTTGCCGGCCCAGCTGGTGAGCCTTTGAAAGGCCTGCTCCACGGGCGCGCCCGGCGTGAACAGCCAGACGTCTCGGGCGTCGGGACCCCGATAGCCGCGACGCAGCCATGAGCTGCCTCCGCGATCGAACAGCACGCGGCCATCCCTGGATGCCACCGGCTGGCTTCCAAAGGCGTCATGCACGCGCTCCAGCACGCCGCCGGACAGCGGCACGCGGTAGGGCCGAGGCGCGCGGTACAGATCGCCTTCGCGCATGGAGTCCGCGGTCACCCAGATGGCCCCGTCCGCGGCCACCTGCACGCCGCCCAGCGAGACGGACGCGTCGCCAAACGTGAGCTGACGCGGCTCGCCACCGGCGGCGGGCATGACCCAGAGATTGCGGGATCCTTCGCGACCGCTCTCGAACACCAGCGCCGTGCCGTCAGGCGTGAAGCCGCTGCGGGACTCGTCGGCCGGGTTGGTGGTCAGCCGCACGGCCTCGCCGCCTGCCGCGGGCACCCGCCACAGGTCGCCGTGCCAGCTGAAGACCACGCTCGAGCCGTCGGGGCTGGCGGCGGGATAGCGGGGAAGCCGGACCTGCGACGGGTCGGCGGCCAGGGCGAGGAACAGCGACAGTGCGGCCGTTGGCATGCGGAAATCTCCTTGGCAAGTCTCGTTTCACGAAAGGGTACGTGGACCCGTAGAGGAGGTCGGCCTGGACCGTCGATCCAGGACCGAGATTCTTGCCGTTTCTGGAGCCAGATCCCATGTTCCATCCATCAACACGAAGGGGCCCGCGACGGCCCGAAGGGAGGCAGAGGCATGGATTCGAATGAAGTGATCGCGAAGGGAGAGGGAAGGACGCCAGCCACGCGGTTCGAGCACCTGCGTGGTCTTCTCCGTCGCATGGATTCAACCGTGGACAACACGCGCGACCGGCGGCTGGGCCGGGTCATGGTGGAGCCGGCGCCGGTGCCCGCGGCCCTCCCGTTTCCCAAGGCCGCGGCGGCTTCGAGCCCGGGCAAGCCGCGGGCGGTGGCCAAGAGCCTTTCGGACTTCGAGGCGGCGTTCGCCCGCCTGACCGAGCGACAGGCGGGCTGATCCGCCTTCGCGAGGACCCTGGATTCAGGTCGGCGAGTCGGATCGCGACGGCAGCAGCGGATACATTCCGTTCCCCATGCGCCCCGACTCGCTGACCTTCCTGCGGACGCTTCTGGACACTCCAAGCCCGAGCGGATTTGAGCGGCCAGGCCAGCAGGTCTGGCTGAGTTACGTGCGACCGTTCGCCGACAAGGTCTGGAACGACGCCTACGGCAACTGCTTCGCCAGCGTGGAGCCGGCGGGCGGCAAGCCGGGCCAGAAGCCGTTCACCGTGGCGCTCTGCGGACATGCCGACGAGATCGGCCTGATGGTGAATCACTTCGATTCGAACGGCTACGTGTACTGCCGCTCGATCGGCGGCATCGACGCGGGCAGCATCGTCGGCAAGCGCGTGCAGTTCACCAGCAGCGTGCCCGGCGCCCGCAATCCCGTGCTGGGACTGATCGGTGCCACCGCCATCCACCTGCAGGACAAGACCAACGAGGGCAAGGTGCGCAAGCTGCACGAGCTCTACGTGGACATCGGTGCCAAGGACCAGGCCGCGGCACAGGCCACGCTGAACATCGGGGATGCAGGCGTGTTCCTGGACGGCAGCATGCTCATGGGCGAGGGCCTGATCGTGGCGCGTGGACTGGACAACCGCATCGGCACCTTCGCCGCGGCCGAGGGCCTGCGGCTGGCGGCGGAGCGTCGTCAGGACCTGAAGGTGCGCGTGGTGGCCGTGAGCACGGTGCAGGAGGAAGTGGGCCTGCACGGCGCGGCCATGGTGGCCGAGGCCCTGCATCCCGACGTGGCCCTGGTGACCGACGTGGGCCATGCCACCGACAGCCCCGGCATCAACCATGCCCAGCACGGACACTTCAAGCTGGGTGGGGGTCCCAAGATCAGCGTGGGCGGGGCCATGCAGCCCGAGGTGGTGCAGCGGCTGTTCGACGTGGCCCGCGAGCGAGAGATTCCCGTGCAGCGGGTGGCCGCGCCAGGCCGCAGCGGAACCGACACCGATGCCATCTTCCTGAAGCGCGGAGGCATTCCCAGCGGGCTGGTGAGCCTGCCGATCCGATACATGCACACCACGGTGGAGATGACGGCCCTGAAGGACCTGGAGCAGATCGGCGAGATCTTCGCGGGCTTCTGCCTGAGCCTGAAGGGCAACGAGTCGTTCGTGCCGTCGCTCTAGGGTCGGGATCCCTCCGAATAGACTTTCGTCCCATGCTCCGATTCGTCCGCGAGGCGCTTCGCGACATCCACCACACCGGCAGCGTCTGGCCCAGCAGCCCGGCGCTGGCCAAGGCCATGACCCGCGGCATGGCGGACTTGCGGGGACCACGACGCATTCTCGAGGTGGGGCCGGGCACGGGCCCGTTCACGGAGCGCATCCTGAAGCAACTTCGGCGGCACGACCGGTTCGACGTGGTGGAGATGAACGAGGCCTTCTGCCGGGACCTGGAGAAGCGGCTGCTGAAGCCGTTCCGTCGCAGCCGCGGCGACATCCATGTTGTGCTGCATCAGGCGCCCATCCAGGAGGCACCGCTCGAGGGTGGGTACGACCTGATCGTGTGCGGACTTCCGTTCAACAACTTCCCGCCCTCGCTGGTGCGGTCGATCTTCCGGCGCATGCTCATGCTGCTGCGTGAGGGAGGCGAACTGGCGTACTTCGAGTATGCGGGCGTGCGCACGCTGAAGTCGCCGTTGGTGGGCGAGACTGGCCGTCGAAAGCTGCGGGGCATCGGGCATGTGGGTGCGAGCCTGCGGCGCCGCTACGGCGGCCGCCGGGAGCTTGTGCTGGGCAACATTCCTCCGGCGCTGGCCACGCGCCTCTGCAAGAAGGCGGGCCCCAGGCCGGCGCGAGCGCCGCGGCGCAAGCGGGGCCGCACGGCCCGCGTCAAGGCCGCCTGATCGATGGCGCGGATCAACGAGCACTTCCTGAAGCTTGCGGCGGGGTATTTCTTTCCCGAGATCGCGCGGCGGGTGAGCGCGTTCGTGGCGGAGCGGCCGGACCTGGCCGGGCGGATCATCCGCTGCGGCGTGGGCGACGTGATCGAGCCGCTGCCCGAGGTGGCCATTCGCGCGTTGCACGAGGGCGTGGATGACCTGGCCACGCGCGAGCGGTTCCAGGGGTACGGTCCTGCCACGGGGCACGCCTTCGTGCGCAAGGCCATCGCCCAGGTCGACTATCGCGACCGCGGCGTGCAGGTGGACGACGACGAGATCTTCCTGTCGGACGGCAGCAAGCCCGACGCCAGCAACCTGCTCGAGATTCTCGGTGCCAACACGGTGGCCGTGCAGGACCCGGTGTATCCGGTGTGCGTGGACACCAACGTGATGGCGGGCAATACCGGCGTGGTCATGCCGGGCGGCCGCTACCAGGGCATCACCTACCTCGAGGGCACGCCGGAGAACGGCTTCGTGGCCCAGCCGCCGCGCGCGCGTGTGGATGTTGTGTACCTGTGCTATCCGAACAACCCCACGGGGGCCACCATCTCGCACGCGGACCTGAAGCGGTGGGTGGATTGGGCGCGCGGCAACGACGCGCTGATCCTGTTCGATGCGGCCTACGAGTCGTTTGTGCGCGATCCAGCCGTGCCGCGCAGCGTGTACGAGGTGCCCGGCGCGCGCGCGTGCGCGATCGAGTTCCGTAGCTTCTCGAAAAACGGCGGCTTCACGGGCCTGCGCTGCGGCTACACCGTGGTGCCGAAGGAGGTCACCGGCAGCGCCGCCGATGGGCGCCGTGTGCCGCTGCACGGACTGTGGGAGCGCCGCTGGAGCACCTGCAGCAATGGCGTGAGCTGGCCGGTGCAGAAGGCCGCCGCCGCACTGTGCACACCCGAAGGGCAGCGGCAGATGCGGGCGCTGACCGACTTCTACCTGGAGAACGCGCGCATTTTGCGCGGCGCGGTCGAGGCGATCGGTCTGCGCTGCTGGGGTGGCGAGAGCGCGCCATACGTGTGGCTGAAGTGCCCGGAAGGCCTGGGCAGCTGGGATGCCTTTGACCGCCTGCTGCGGAACGCGCAACTGGTCTGCACGCCCGGCGCGGGCTTTGGCCGCTGCGGCGAGGGCTTCATCCGCGTGAGCGCGTTCAACAGCCGCGCAAACGTGCTGGAGGCGGGGAAGCGGTTGACGGCTCTGGTGGGGTGAGGGGTCGCCGCCGCTGCAGTCCGCCGCGGCACCGGATGTTCAATCGCGCTTTCTAGCGGGGGGCGGGCGGGGTAGGGTCTTGCGTCAGCACAGCGACGAGTTCCGCATGACTGTGAACGCCGAGCTTGCGGAAGATGCGCTTCGCCATGGTGCCCACGGTGTGCAGTGAGATGCCCAGATGCGTCGCGATGCGCTTGCGTGGATGGCCGGCGGCCATGGCGCGGGCCACTTCCTGTTCGCGCGGTGCCAGCGTGCCAAGGCCGGATGTCCGCTGACCGGCATGGATGGCCTGTGACACGTGCTCCTGTGGCACCATGCTGATCTCGGGCTGGGCCAGCACCGGTCCCTGGAGCGGCTCGATCCGGATGCAGATGGCGTGGTTGCAGTGCCGCGGCCTGAAGTGCTGCCCTGTGACGCGTGGCGACGCTGCGTGCTTGGATGCAACCATGTCCACGAACTCGTGCACCGCCCGGACACGCCGGGCGAGTTCACGAAGGTCCTCCACCTCGAGATAGGCCGTGCCGTAGGCCCCGAAGCGCCAGGTGGTGAGCCGGTCCGCGTTGGGGTCGCCAAAGCGATCGAGCACATCCTGAAAGTGCATCCGGTTTGCCTGCAGGTTCAAGGCTTGCATGCGTTCCATGAACGCCTGGTCCTCGAGATTGCATCCCACCACGATCTGCTGGCGCGTGACCACATAGCCCAGCGTGGTCCGTGGCTTTCGGGGACGCACCGTCTGAACCAGCCCCTGCTGCAGCAACGCATCCAGATGCCGCTGCACGCGCGTGGGTTCCATGCCGGATGCCGTGGAGAGATCCAGGAGCGTGATGGGGGAGCGATGCAACCGGACCAGTTCCCACAGGCTCATGGCCTCGGGCGTGAACAACACCTCGATGAGTCCCGGCTGATCCGCGGCGAGGGGCGGAAGGTTCATGTCGGCAAGGCATAGCCTGACCTGGCGGATCTGCCTAGCAGGCGAGGCGTTGCATGGGTTGGTTGATGCGGGCGTACCCCCGTAACGGTACATGGGCCGTGGAATCAGATGTGTTTCATGGAGGCGACGTACCCGGCCGTGGGCAACCGCGTTGGAATCGGGCGTGTGCCACGAAAGGGTGATGGAAGGTCGGGGGCGATTGCGTTTCCTCCAGTGACGATGGACGCCGCACGCAGATGCATGGCGGGTCCGGCAGTGGAAGGCCGATCGCGTTGATCGGCGCATCCGGGGTGAAGGGCCGTACCGACGGACTCGGCTGTCATGTGCCCACCTGGGAGGTGGGCCGTTGTTCGGGGCATGGCCCCAAAGGAATCGAAGATGCGAAACAATCTTCTTGGCGTGTGCAGTGCCGTGGCCAGCGTGGCCATGGCGGGTTCGGCGATGGCGAGCTGGACCAAGACCTACGACTTCAACGACTCGGCCAGCTGGACCGGGAACGCCACCACCGGAAGCTGGTCCAACGCCGGATTCGGCGGCGGCTTCGTCGGTCGTTCATTCAACAGCGCCGATGCCACGTCGTCCTACACCGCGGACGGCTACAACGGCACGGGTGGCATGCGCTACCAGTCGACCAGCAACAGCATCGGCGGCATGCGCCTGGCGTTGAACGGCACCGCGACCCGTGGGGAGTTCCGCGACGCCATGCACAAGAGCTGGAATCCGTCGGTGAGCGTGAAGTTCCGTTCGGACGCCGCGGCGTCGGGGATGCCGATCTTCTACACCTATGCCGTCGCCAGCGGCGACCCGTTGGCGTCCGGGAATGGCCAGTACGTCGACATGCGACTGGATGTCGACTACAACGGCGGTGAGGTGTATGCGTATGACAATGATTCCTACCGCGGCGCCATCGGCACTGGGCCAGACGGTTGGTACGAGGCGAAGATGACCCTGCTCACCACCGGGTTCATCGAGTTCCGAGTCAATGGCACCCTGGTCGGGACATCGAGCAGCACCTACGAGTACCTCGCGAACGCCACCGACTCGGCGATGGGCATCTACAGCTCGCCGACGCTCTGGAACACGGGGCCCGTGGACGTGACCTTCGATGACTTCGTGATCACCTCCGCCATTCCCGCGCCGGGCGCTGTTGCCCTGCTTGGTCTGGCCGGCCTGGCCGGTGGTCGTCGCCGTCGCAACTGAGTCACTTCAACCAGTCGCATCTGCCCGCCGCGGACGCGCGGCGGGTCAACTCCCAAGCCCCTCGGCGCACGCACGCCGGGGGGCTTTCTTGTTCGATGCATTCGTGCCGGAACGTGCAGCGGGGCGAGGCCAGCCCCCATCGTCAGAACCGGTAACTGGCGAACGCGCCCACCATCAGTGACGCATTGGCACCCGTGCTGGTGATGGTGTCGCCACCACCGGTGAGCGTCTTGAGACGGCTGTAGGCGGCAGTGCCGACCACAAGGTCCAGACGGAAGTTGCTGGTGGGCTTCCACTCCGCGCGCGCGTACACCGCCAGGTTCATCTCCTGGAAGATCTGGTTGGCGTTGGCGCCACTGTCGTCGAGCCGCGCCTGGCGGAACATCCAGGCCACGCCCAGGCCCAGGTCGAACTCCCGGCCCAGTTCCTGCTCCAGCTCAAGGCCCACGAAGGGATTGGCCTCGGGGGCACGGATGTTGCTCAGTCGCAGGCCCTCGGTGATCTCCCAGTCCACCAGCGGCACCGGCACCACCAGCACGCCGGATCCCAGCAGGCCCTTCACCAGCACGCCGGCGCCGAGCACGTGATCCTGGTCGAAGGCGTAGCGGAAACCGGCGATGGCCCCGCCGGTGATGGTGTCCCCGGCCTTGGCGTCGTTCTCGCCGCTCAACTGCAGGAGCGGCGCCGCGTTGATGGCCCAGTGCTGGTCCAGCAGCACGGTGAAGCGCGGCACCACGGACAGCGAGTTGGTGCTGAGCGAGCTGCCCAGGCCCAGCGACGTGCCGGAGAAGCGGTAGTGGTCGAACTCCCACGCCAGACCGATGTCCAGGTCCATGTTGGGCGTGAGCAGCATGCGGCTGGAGAATGCGGCGAAGACCCGGTCCGCCGCGTAGTGGCCGCCGGTGTTCAGGCTGGTGTTGAACTGGTGGAGGTAGCCACCGGCCACCTTGAACCGCTCCGAGGGGCGACCGCGCGCGGCCGCCACCTCGGGCGCCGCGGCATCGGCCGACGTCTCCTGCTGCTCGATGAAGGTTCGGTCACCCTCCCCGGCGCCGACATTCTGCGCGGCGGCAGGTGCCAGAAGTCCGAGGGTTGCGGCGAACGCCGCACGGAGTCGTTGGTGGTGTGGCATGCGAATCAGGCGGATGGCGGGGTGGTATCCACCAGGTTGGCGAGGATCTCGTCGATGGTGCGACCCTCGGCCTCGGCCTCGAAGTTGGTGATGACCCGGTGACGCAGCGCCGGCAAGGCCACGCCGCGGATGTCATCGGCGTTCACGAAGGGTCGGCCCGCGAGCAGGGCCCTGACCTTGGCGGCCAGCACCAGCGTCTGGGCCGCGCGGGGACTGGCACCGAAACGGAAGTACTTGTTGACCAGCGGCGTGGCGAACTGGCCCCTGGGATGCGTGGCCAGCGTCAGCCGCACGGCGAGATCCTGCACCACCGGCTCCACGCGCACGCGCCGCACCAGCTTCTGGTGGGACAGGATCGCCTCGGCATCCAGCACCGGCTGGATCTGCGGCGCGGAGCCACTGGTGGTGCGCTCCAGGATGGTCGCCATCTCCTCGCGACTGCTGTAGCCCACGACCAGCTTGAAGAAGAACCGGTCCAGCTGGGCCTCGGGCAGGGGATAGGTCCCTTCCTGCTCGATCGGGTTCTGGGTGGCCATCACCAGGAAGGGCTGCTCGAGCCGGTGCGTGGTGCCGCCCACGGTCACGCTGCGCTCCTGCATGGCCTCGAGCAGTGCGCTCTGGGTCTTGGGCGTGGCGCGGTTGATCTCGTCGGCCAGCAGGATCTGGGCAAAGACGGGTCCCTTGCGGAACTCGAAGTCGCGGCCATGCTCACCCTCGACCACGATGGTGGTGCCCGTCACGTCGGCGGGCATCAGGTCGGGCGTGAACTGGATGCGGCTGAAGTGCAGCTGCAGCGACGCGCTCAGCGTGCGGATGAGCAGCGTCTTGCCCAGTCCCGGCACGCCCTCGAGCAGCACGTGGCCGTTGGCGAAGAGGCAGATCAGCGTGCCCTCGACCACCGCGGCATGGCCCACGATGGCCTTGGCCACCTCGGCACGGACCTTCTCGAAGTCGCCGCGGAATCGCTCGATCAGCTGCTCGGTGCCGGACTCGGACATGCATGTGAATGGTACGAAGCCGTGAAGCGGGCGATTGCGATCCGCCCCCACTGTGCTAGATTGCATCCGCCGGACGATGTTCGTCCGACGGCCTCCCGAGCGGGGGAAGGCGGTGCGAATCCGCCACGAACGCGTCACCGTGTGTCGTGGGCCACAGGCCCCGACGAGTCGGGTCTATCGCTCCGGAAGCCTGTCTGCCCGCCCGCGCGAATCGGGTGCAAGGCGGCCGTGCCACGCAGGCACTGCCCAGTGCGCTCGTGCTTTGCCGCGGTTGTTCCCGTTGGCCCGCCGCGCGATCGGCGGGAGAAAGCGCCTTCCATGATCTCAAGGTTCCGTCTCGCTTGCGCCACGTGCGCGGTGTCCGTGTCGGCCCATGCTGGCCTTGTTGGTTCGTTCGACGTGGGCCGTGGCGCCAACGTCGCCTCACTCCAGTTCGATTTCGAGAATGGCAACACCTGGCTGGCCACCGTGCGATGGGACGGCACGATGAACGGCTTCGAGGCCCTGCAACTGATCACCTCCAGCGTGCCGGGCGGGCAGTTGCAGTTCCAGACCTTCAGCTTTGGCACGTTCGTGACCGGCATCGGCATCGGCGGGGACTGGCAGTACGGCGAGGGCGACCTGTGGCCAGTGGAGAACTGGTGGCACTACTGGACCGCCGAGTCGGCAGGGGCGTGGACCGCCTCCATGGTCGGCGCCTCGGACCGGCTGCTGCAGGACGGCTCGCGTGACGCGTGGGTGTTCGGCTCGAGCGCCGCCCCCGCGATCATTCCCGCTCCGACCGCCCTGGCCATGCTGGTCGCGGTCACGCTGCAGCGCCGACGCCGTGCCGTGCGGCTATCGTGACGGCATGCGGGAGATGCCGACCTTTCACGTGATGGACCGGCGGCTGCCGGTGGGCATTCCGCTGTTCGCTTCGTGGTGGTGGCGAATCATGGCGGTGGGTGCCAGTCTGGGACTGTTGCCGGTGCTGGCGGTGATGTGGTCGTTCATCGATGCGCCGTTCGGGCGCTTCATGGAATGGATCTGGCCCACATGGCTGGTGCGACTGGGTGACCTGGGGTCCCCCACGCTGTGGCTTGCGGGAGGCGCCTCGGTGTACCTGCTCGCCGCGTCGTTGCGGCACCGTGCGGCAGCGCGATGGTCGTTCCTGATGATCGCGAGCGTGGCCACCGCACTGGTGGTATCCGGCGTGTTCGGCGGCATGCTCTGGACGGGCCGAGCGTGGCATGCCGCGGGAGACGCCCCGGACTGGAATGCCCTGTGGCCTGACGCCCGCTGCGCCGCGATCGCGGCGGCCGCCTTCACGCTCTGGGTGCGCCTGCAGGGGTTTGGGCGGGTGCTGCTGGCGCTGGTGGGCCTGGTGATGGCGGCCGAGGTGGCCGCCGGTTCCGCGTTTCTGAGCGATGCCATGGCTGGCGCCTGGATCGGCGCGGTGTCCGCCGCGGCGGTGGGCTGGGCGTGGTGGCGGTTCCTGCCGGAGACCTGGCCGCCACTCACTCCTTCACGGGAGTCGGAGGCCTGGCCGGCAACTTCTCCAGCACCCGGTCGATGAGACCGTACTCGAGCATCTCGGCGGCCGTGAGCCACTTGTTGCGCTCGCAGTCGTCGGCGATCTGGGACTTGGCCTTGCCGGTCTGGCGGGCGTAGATCTCGTAGAGCTGCTCGCGCATGCGGAGAATGTGCTTGGCCTCGATCTCCAGATCGGTGGCCTGGCCCTCGAGCACGCCGCCGATGAGCGGCTGGTGCATCAGGTTCTCGGCGTTGGGCAGGGCGAAGCGCTTGCCCTTGGTGCCACTGCAGGCGATCACGCTGCCCATGCTGGCGGCCTGGCCGATGATGTAGGTGCAGACATCGCACGGCACGAAGCGCATGGTGTCCACGATGCCCAGGCCGCTGGTCACGCTGCCGCCCGGGCTGTTCACGTACAGGTGGATGTCGGCCTTGGCGTCCTCGTTGGCCAGGAAGAGCAGTTGCGCCACCACCAGGTTGGCCATGGTGTCGTTGACCGGGCCACCCACGAAGATGATGCGGTCGTTCAGCAGCCGGCTGTAGATGTCGTAGGCGCGCTCGCCGCGGCCGGTCTTCTCGATGACGATGGGGACAAGGGTCATGGTGGGTTCCGTGGGAAGGTTGGCCGGGCTCACTTCTTGGACTTGTCGGGGAAGGTGGCGATCTCGTCGACCAGGCCATAGGCCTTGGCCTCGGAGGCGTTGAAGTACTTGTCGCGCTCGCCATCCTTCGCCACCTGCTCCACCTTCTGGCCGGTGTGCCGGGCCAGGATCTCGTTGAGCATGCGCTTGTCCTTGATGATCTGCTCGGCCTGGATCTGGATGTCGGTGGTCTGCCCGCCCACGCCGCCGAAGGGCTGGTGGATCATGACCTTGGCGTGCGGCAGGATGTGCCGCTTGCCCGGGTGGCCGCTGGCCAGCAGCACCGCACCGCCCGAATAGGCCCGTCCGATGCAGAACGTGGCCACCTCGCTGCTGATGAACTGCATGGTGTCGTAGATGGCCAGCGTGTCGTCCACGGCCCCACCTGGGCTGTTGATGTAGAAGTTGATGTCCTGGCCGCGCTTCTGGTTCTCCAGGTAGAGCATCTGCATCATCACGCGGGCGGCGCTGGCGTGGTTGATCTCGCCGATCAGGAACACCACGCGGTTCTCGAGGAGCAGCTCGTCGATGCTCATCTCGCGGGTGCGCTGGTACTGGATCGAGGCCACGAGCTCGCGAGGCAGCCCGGCGAGCACCTCGGGTGGGAGAGCGGGGGAGGTCTTCAGCATGGAATGCGGAATGATAGTGACCGCAGGCCGACGTCGGCGTCACCGTGCCGTGTGCTGGAACGGATGGAGAGGTCCGGCCCCGATCCACTGCGACAGTTCCTGCAGCGCCTCGCGCGAGCGCTCCAGCAGTTCCAGGCGGCCCAGGTCCGCGGGCTCCAGGCGCTCGGGATAGGTTCGATCGATCCAGCCGCGCAGCCAGGCAGCGCGATCCGGCGTGAGCAGGAATCCCGGATGCACGCGCTGCAGGTCCTCCTGGGCGATCGGCAGACGAAGCCGCAGGCAGGCCGGCCCGCCGCCGTTGCGCATGCTCTCACGCACGTCCAGGTACATGACGCCGTGGATCGGGTTGCCGGGATCGGCGATCACGCGGTCCACCACCGCCCGGGCACGCGGATGGTGCTCCACCTCGGATGGGCACACCAGCATCTGGTTGCCATGCCCCACGTGCAGCAGCTGGGAGTTGAACAGGTAGGTCTGGACCGCCTCCGCCACGGTGAGTTCGTCACGATGCACCTGCACCGGCACCAGGCCACCGCCCATGGCCCGGTCGACCTGCCGCAGGGCCTCCGGGGTGTCCAGAAAGGCATCCTGATGGTGCAGGAGCGTGCGCTCGCTGCCCACCGCGATCACGTCGTTGTGGAACACGCCGGCATCGATGGCCTGCGGCGACTGCTGCACGAACACGCAGCGATCGGCGTCCAGATGCAGCGTGCGGGCCACGGCCTGGCTGGCCTCGAGCGTCTGCCGTGCGGGAAAGTGGGTGGGCGCGGGGTCGTGTCCATCCGAGCGGGCGCCGAACACGAAGATGTGCACGCCCGTGCCGTCGGCGCGAAGCAACCGCGTGTGGTTGGCGGCGCCCTCGTCGCCCATCGGTCCGTCCGAGGGCAGCGCCGCGTGCACCACCACCCGATCGCGATCGGGAAGCAGGGCCTGCAGCAGCGCCAGCGTCTGTTCGGGCTCGAGGCGCCGGTGCGGCATGGCGCGCAGGTTGGCCACCACCAGGTGCGTGCGGCCATCGGTGGTGTCGATGGCGGGTGCCGCGGTGGCGGCGTTGGCGGTCCACATGGCACTGGCGCTGCAGCACTGGGCCAGCAACGCGGGGCGTTCCGCGGCCACGCGGGCCAGCACCTCGGCATCGGAGCCGCCGAAGCCGGCCCGGCGCAGCGCCCACATCGCTGGCCGCTCGTGCGGCGGCAGGAATGCCTGCGGCAGGCCCAGCGCCGCCACGTGCTCCATCTTGGCCAGTCCCTGCAGGGCCGCCTGGCGCGGCTGCGACACGGCGAGCGCATTGGCGCGGCTGGCCACGTTGCCTTCGCTCAGGCCCGCGTAGTTGTGGGTGGGGCCCACCAGCCCGTCGATGTTCAGTTCGACCATGGGACCGGTGCAATGTAGGGGCTTGCCCGCGGATACAGTGGGGCGATGGCAGGCAAGGCCAGCTCGAGCACGCCCGATGCGGACATGCGGATCGTGGTCCTGCACGGCAAGGACGCCTTCCTTCGGCTGGAGCGTGGACGCCAGCTGGAGGCCGCCCTCCAGAAGTCGTTCGGCGGGCTGGATCGCACCGACCTGGATGGCGCGTCGGCGTCACTGGCCGACGTGCTGGACGGCCTTCGCACCCCCGGCTTGTTCGCCCCGCACAAGCTGGTGGTGCTGGAGAACGCGGACGCGTTCATGGGAGCCGAGGACCGGCGCCGCGCCATGGAGGGATACGCGGCGGCGTCGGCCCCGGAGTCCACGCTGCTCATGCGAACGGCCGGCACGTGGCGGCCCGGGAACTTCGACAAGCTCGTGGCCAAGGTGGGCGCGGTGATCAAGTGCGAGAGTCCCTCGATCGAGGAGGCCATGCACTGGTGCAGCGGACGCGCCGCCAAGCGCCACCAGGCGAGGATGGAGCCCGCCGCGATCCAGCTGCTCGTGGAGAAGATCGGTCCCGATCTGGGCCGGCTTGACGCGGAACTGGGCAAGCTGGCCGCCGCGGCAGCCCGTCCAGGCGTGGCGGAGACGGTGATCACCCGCGCGGTGGTGCAGGAGTTCACCGGACTCTCCCGGGAGGAGCAGGCGTGGGAGATCCAGAATCCGGTGCTGGCCGGTCACGCGGATGCGGCACTGGCCAAGTTGGACGAGTTGCTCCGCGTGAGCCGCGTGCCCGAGGTGATGGTGGGCTGGAGCCTGGTGGACCTGGCGCGCAAACTGCATGATGCCAGCTGCCTGCTTTCGCAGGGTGAGAGCGAGGGAGCCGTTGCGAAGGCGTTGAAGCTTTGGGGCCCGTCCGCGTTCGCGCTCACGCGGGCGGCCCGCCACGTGCGGCCTGCCGAGGCGGCGGCGATGTTCCGGATGGCCGTGGAAACCGACCGCAGCACCAAGAACGGCACCGCGCCGGAGCCGGACCGGGCGTTCGAGACGCTGATGGTGCGGATGGCGGGATCGCTCGGCTGAGCGATCAGCCTCTTGCCCAGAGTCGTGCCAGCAGGCTGGGCTGGGCACGAGCCAGCAGCTCCAGCTCACCCTTGTCCAGGTAGATGCCGCCGCAGCCGGTGCAGCGATCGATCATCACGCCGTGCAGGTTCTCCTCGCGAAGGGGATTGCCGCACTTGGGGCAGCGCATCCAGTGGTCGCCGCCCCGCTGCTGCGAGGACTTGCGCTGCGCATCAAGCTGCTCGCGCCGCTCCTTCAGCCACGCGGCGTCCTTCTCATGAAAGACGCGCTCGAGTTCGTTGTAGCCCTGGTCGGAAAGCGTCATGGGTGCATCCTCCGTTTCGGAATCGCGATCATAACGGCAGCCGCCGGTACCATGCTGGATTCCGGGGTCCACACCATGCAGGCCGACCGTTCAGACGATGCGAGCACCCCGTTGACGAGCCACGCCGGTGGCGATGGCGGCGTGCACAAGGCGAGAACCGCAGCCTTGGCGCTGGCGGCCCTGGGTGTGGTGTACGGCGACATCGGAACCAGCCCGCTGTACGCCATCAGGGAGTGCGTGCTGCACCACGGCGCCAGCCACGTCCTGAACGAGTCCTTCGTGCTCGGGGTGCTCTCGCTGCTGTTCTGGGCCCTGATCCTGGTGGTGAACGTGAAGTACCTGCTGGTGGTGATGCGGGCCACCAATCATGGCGAGGGCGGGATCTTCTCGCTGCTTTCGCTCATTCCTCGAAGCCTGCGCGAGGCGCGAAGCCGCGAGAAACTCTGGTTGTCGCTGCTGACCGTCCTGGGGGCGGGCCTGCTGCTGGGGGACGGCATCATCACGCCAAGCATCTCGGTGCTCTCGGCCGTGGAGGGCCTGGAGAAGCTGCCATTGGCGGACACGGGGTGGGTCAAGTCGGCGGTCATGCCGATCTCGCTGACCATCATCGTGGGCCTGTTCGTGGTGCAGCAGTTCGGCACGGGTCGGATCGGCGCCCTGTTCGGTCCGGTGATGATCGTGTGGTTCCTCGCGCTGGCGGCGCTGGGCCTGCACGGCATTGGCCAGGAGTGGAGCGTGCTTCGCGCGGTGAATCCAGCCTGGGCCGTGTCGTTCGTGGGTCAGGCGCCGTGGCACGCCTTCACGCTGCTCGGGGCGGTGGTGCTGGTCTGCACCGGGGCCGAGGCCCTCTACGCCGATGTGGGCCACTTCGGCCTGCGCCCGATCCGCATCGCCTGGTACGGACTGGTCTACCCAGCCCTGCTGCTCAACTACTTCGGGCAAGGGGCCTTCACCCTGGCGCAGGTGCGGAGCGGTGCGCTGAACGCCGACAACTTCGCGGCCTTCAACCCCTTCTATGAGGTCGCGCCAGAGGCGGTGCGGCTGCCGTTGCTCATCCTGGCCACGGTGGCCGCCATCATCGCCAGCCAGGCCATGATCAGCGGCGTGTTCAGCATCGCCCGACAGGCGATGCGCATGGGATTCCTGCCACGCCTCGAGGTGGTCCACACCAGTCGCGTGACCGAGGGCCAGATCTACGTGCCGCAGGTGAACCTGCTCATGCTGGTGGGATGCGTGGTCACGGTGATCTGGTTCGAGAACAGTGCCAACCTGGCCAACGCCTACGGCGTGGCGGTCACCGCCACCTTCTGCATCACCACCGTGCTGCTGGCATTCGTGGCCCGCAGGTTGTGGCGCTGGAAGCGATGGCAGGTGGCGGTGATGGCCTCGGTGTTCCTGGCGATCGACGGCGCGTTCCTGGTCTCCAACCTGCTCAAGCTGCCCTCGGGCGGCTGGTTCGCGCTCATGATCGGCGTGGGTGCGGCCGTGGTGATGAGCACGTGGGTGCAGGGCAGCTACCTGATCGGCCGCAAGATCGCCGACGCCAGCAGCAACATCCACGACTTCCTGGCCTCGCTGTGGAGCGAGGCGGTGCCGCGCGTGCCTGGCACGGCGGTCTTCCTGACCACCAGCAGTGCCACGCCGTTCTCGCTGGCCGCCTTCGTGGAGCACAGCCATGTGCTGCACAAGCAGGTGATCCTGGTCAGCGTGAACGTGGCGCACGTGCCCATGGTCCACCCGGGCCGCCAGGTGCGGCTGGAGTGGATGCCGGATGGTTTCTGGAAGATGACCGCCCTGTGCGGCTTCATGGAGACGCCCGACATTCCGCGCTTCATGGAGCGGGCCCGCGAGCAGGGGCTGGACTGGGATGCCGAGACCACCACGTACTTCGCGCGGCGGATGGTGGTGCTGCCCACCGGCGATGCGCCCATGGCCCGGTGGCGCAAGCGGCTGTTCGCGCACCTGAGCGACCAGGCCGTGGACAGCATCCGCTTCTTCAACCTGCCGCCGGACCGCGTGGTCGAGTTCGGCGTGCAGATGCAGCTGTAGCCCATGCGCCGCATCGCCCTGCAGATGCTCTTTGGAGACAGCGCCAAGTTCTACGGCATCCTGCTGGGACTCACGTTCGCCACGCTGCTGATCACCCAGCAGAGCGCCATCTTCGTGGGGCTGATGACGCGCACCTACGCCATGATCGAGGAGATTCCGCAGGCCGACCTGTGGGTGGCCGATCCCACGCTCCAGTTCGTGGATGACACCAAGCCCATGCCCGTGACCGCGCTGGACCGCGTGCGCAGCGTGCGCGGGGTGGAGTGGGCCAGCCCGCTGTTCAAGAGCATCCTGGTGGCCAAGCTGCCCAATGGGGGGCGCCAGCTCTGCGACGTGATCGGAGTGGACGATGCCACGCTGATCGGTGCCCCGGCCGTGGTCCTGGAGGGAAGCGTGGAGGACCTGCGCAAGCCCGATGCCATCTTCGTGGAGACGCGCGGCGCCAACAAGCAGCTCATGCAGCCGGCCACCGACGATCCCGATGGTCCCAGGCGCCCCATGCAGGTGGGTGACGTGCTCGAGTTGAACGAGAAGCGGGCGGTGGTGGTGGGCATCGCCCAGACGCGGCCCAGTTTCCAGAACGTGCCCACCATCTACACCACGTACTTCCGCGCCATCGGCTTTGCGCCGGCCAATCGGCGCACGCTGAGCATGGTGCTGGTCAAGGCGGCGCCCGGCGAGGATGTGCTGGTGCTCAAGGACCGCATCGAGCGCGAGACGGGTCTGAGCGCCTACACGCCATCCGAGTTCAGCTGGAAGACGCTGGAATACTGGATGAAGCAGACCGGCATCCCGATCAACTTCGGCATCGCCATCCTGCTCGGGTTCCTGGTCGGCGTGGCCATCGCCGGACAGATGTTCTACAACTTCACGCTGGACAACCTGAAGTACTTCGGCGCCATGAAGGCCATGGGCGCGACCAGCGCGCAGCTGCTGGGCATGGTGGCGCTGCAGGGGTTGGCGGCCGGCGTGCTGGGACTTGGGCTGGGGCTGGGTGCCACGTCGCTCTTCGGGCTCTCCGTGCCGCCGGACCGGCTGGCGTTCAAGCTGATCTGGCAGCTTCCGCTGATCAGCGCGGGGGCGGTGACCATCATCGTGCTCGGGGCAAGCTCGCTGAGCATGCTCAAGGTGATCCGGCTGGATCCCAAGGAAGTCTTCAGCGGATGACCGCCACGCTCGCCATCGCCGCCACCGGCATCCGCAAGACCTACGGGTCGGGCGACTCGGCCGTGACGGCCCTGCGCGGCGTGGACCTGCGGGCCGCGTTCGGCGAGATGGTGGCCCTGGTGGGTCCCAGCGGCTGCGGCAAGACCACGCTCATCAGCATCCTGGCCGGGCTGCTCTCGCGCGACGGGGGATCGCTGCAGCTGGCGGGAGTGGACCCGGACGGACTGAACAACCGGGCGCGCACGCTGTGGCGTCGGCGGCACGTGGGGTTCATCTTCCAGCAGTTCAACCTGGTTCCCCAGATCAGCGTGCTGGAGAACGTGGCCATTCCGCTGCTGCTGCGTGGCGAGACGCGTCGGTCCAGCCTGGAACGTGCCGCGGAACTGGTGGAGCGGGTGGGCCTGAGGGGCCGCGAGCAGTCCCGGCCCAACAAGCTCAGTGGCGGCCAGCAGCAGCGCGTGGCGATCGCGCGAAGCCTGGTGCATGGGCCGAGCATCCTGGTGTGCGACGAGCCCACCAGCGCCCTCGACGGCGCCACGGGACAGCTGGTCATGCAGCTGATCCGGGAGCAGGGCTGCCGGCCGGATAGATTGGTGGTCCTGGTGACGCACGACGAGCGCATCTTCCACTTCGCCGACCGCATCGTGCACATGGACGACGGGCTGGTCACGCGCGTGGTGAACGCGCAGGACGAGATCGCGGCCCTTCGAGCCGCCGTCCGTGCCGAGGAGACCGCCTCGTGAGGATCCGCATGCTGCTGCTTCCGGTGCTGGCGGTGGCCGGCGTGGCCCTGGCCGTTCACACCGTCCGCAAGCAGGCGGCCCCGCCCCCCAGCGCTCCGCCCAGTGGCGAGCCCACGCGCAGCCCCTTCAGCAACCGCGTGGCCGGCAGCGGACTGGTGGAACCCGTGACCGAGATCGTGAACGTGGGCACGCCGCTGGCCGGCGTGGTGGAACGCGTGGAGGTGCAGGAAGGCGATGACGTGAAGGCGGGACAGCCGCTCTTCGTGATCGACCAGCGCATGCTGCGGACGCAACTGCAGTCGGCGCAGGCCCGGCAGGAGGTGGCGCGTCGCAAGCTGGCCCAGCTGGAGTCGCTGCCCCGTGCCGAGGACCTGGCCAGGGCCGAGGCGGTCGTCGCGCAGCGTCAGGCGGCGATGCAGGATGCCCAGTCGCGGTTGGATCGCCTGAACCAGATCACCGATCCCACCGCGATCAGTCCCAACGAGCGGCCCACGCGCGAGTACGAGCTTGCCAACGCCAAGGCGCGGCTCGCCGAGGCGCAGGCGGACCTGACGGCGGTGCGAATCGGGACCTACCCCGAGGACCTGGCCATCGCCCGCGCCGACGTGCAGGTGACCGAGGCCGAGGTACGGGCGCTGGAGACCGACCTGGATCGCAGCGTGGTGCGGGCACCGATCGACGCCACCATCCTGCGCGTGACCGCGCGGGCCGGACAATTCGCCTCGGCCAGTTCGGGTGGCGGCGACGGACTGGTCACGCTGGGCCAGTTGTCGCCACTGCACATTCGCGTGGACGTGGACGAGCTGGATGCGTGGCGCTTCGACCCCTCGGGGCGTGCCGTGGCCGTGCTGCGCGGCGGCAAGCGCGTGGAGTTCCCGATCGCCTACGTGCGCACCGTGCCCGTGGTGATTCCCAAGCGAACGCTGACGGGCGAGAACTCGGAGCGCATCGACACCCGCGTGCTGCAGCTGATCTACCGTTTCGTGCAGGACGAGCCGGGCGTGCTGCCCGGGCAGGTGCTCGACGTCTACGTGGAGACCTCGGACGAGTCCGCGGTGGCCGGGCCATCGACCGGCACCTCGGGCACGGATCGCTCGCCCGAGACTGGCGACGACTCCGCCGGCCCCGTTGTCACGGGCGGCTGAAGCAGCCAGGCCACGTCGGCGGCCCACGCGTCGAAGAGCGTTCGGCACTCGGACCACGGTGTCACGGCATCGGGCTGCACCAGTCGATCCCGGTCGAACACCACCATCTTGGCCATGGGGCGGGCGTTGTCGGCCCAGACCGCCTCGCACTCCAGCGCGAAGCGGCCCGGATGGCTGGACCACCGCTGCCAGTCGGGTTCCGGTGGTTCGTGGCCGTTGTCGATCAGGGCCGTGGTCACGGCCAGCTTGACTCGAAAGATGCGGTGCCGCTCGCGGCTCGCGGCATCATCGTCCTGCAGCACCTTGAACCGCGGCTGCACGGCCCGCTCCACGGCCGATCGAAGGGCCAGGCAGAGTTCATCGCGTTCGGTGGGCGACGGCAGCGTGTCATCGAGGCGCCGCCGCATCACCGGCTGCTCCACCACCACCGCGTCGAAGTCGGCGAAGTCATCCCCCGGCAGCCGCCAGAACAGCACGTCATGACGATCGGTCGAGGGTGCCAGATTGCCATAGGAGCTCAGGAAGCCGCTGGCCGCATGTCCGCGCGTGGGGGCGTGAGGCAGCAGCGTGCCGCAGGCGGTCAGAAGCCCGACGCAGGCCACGCAGCCGATCGCCCACCTCATCGAACGATCAGCACCGGGCGATCGGCCTGGTGCACCAGATCGGTGGCCACGCTTCCCAGCAGCATGCGGGCGGCGCCCGTGGGGGCGGTGGTGCCCACGACGATGATGTCGGCTTGGAACTCGCGGGCCGTGTCCCGGATGGTCTCGACGGGTGATCCCGGACAGGTGAGGGCCTGCACACGCACGCCATGGCCAGCAAGATCCTGAACGCGGCGTTCCAGCGCCTCGCGGGCTGGAGCCTCGTTCTCCATGGGCTCCACGATCGGCACCGCGGGCACCTCGACGCCCACGAACGGTCCCGGCAGGGCCAGGGTGTGCAGCAGCGAGACCTCGGCCTGTTCCCGGGGGGCCGCCAGCCGTACCGCGCACTCGGCGGCCCGATCGGCTTCGGGCGAGAAGTCCATGCCCACCAGCATCCGCGTACTGCGCGGCGCTCGCGCCGCATCACCCGGGTGCACGACCAGCGTCGGCCTTCGAACCATCTTGAGCGTGGCGTCGGCCACGCTGCCCAGGAACAGCCGGCTGATGGGGTTGCGGCCACGACTGCCGATCACCAGCAGATCCGCACCGCTCTCCTCGGCCACGCTGGAGACCACGGTGGCGGCGCCGCCCTCGCGCATCTCCACATGCACCTGCAGCCCGTGCTCGGTCTCGACCGCAGCCAGTCCGGCCAGGGCGGCCCGGGTCTCCTGCTGCGAAAGTCCGTGATCCTGCGCCGCGTAGGCATGCACCAGAAGCAGTCCAGCCCCATGCGCGCGAGCGATGGCGCTGGCCCAGCCCAGTGCCGTGGCGGCAGGCTGGCTGAAGTCGGTTCCGACCACGATGCGGCGGATCGGCGCAAGCGACATGGCCTTGGCAGGCTATCCGCCTTGTAGGCTTTTCGCATGACGCTGGCGGCTTGGCTGGGCATCGCCCTCGGAAGCGGAGCGGGCGCGGCCTCCCGCGCGGCGCTGGTGTTCCAGTGGCGAGAACGCAGGGGCATGCCCATGTGGCTGGTGCTGCTGCTGCTCAACATGACAGGCTCGCTGCTGGCGGGCGTGCTGGTGGCGCAACTGGATCGGCATCAGGCCACGCACGCCGCGCTGGTCACGGGCTTCCTGGGCGGCTTCACCACGTTCAGCGGCTTCGCGGTCGAATGCATCGAGCTCTGGCAGCGTGGACGCCGCGGCGTGGCGCTGGCCTTCGCCGCGGCGTGTCCGCTGCTGTGCGTGCTGAGCGCCATGGCCGGATTTCACCTGCTCATGCGGGAGGCGGCATGAGCGACAGGTCGCCCGTGCATCCCGCCACGATGACGGCGCTCGCCTTCGTGGGCGGCATGAGCGGCAGCCTGTTGCGGGCCGGCTCCGAGCATGCGGCGTGGGTGCTGGAGATCCCGCTCTGGATCGCCACCCTGTGCGTGAACGTGACGGCGGCGTTCCTGGCCGGACTGCTGGGCCGGCTGCTGCTGGGCGTGATCACGCGGCGGGCCGCGATCGTGGCCGAGGTGGTGGATTCATGGTCGGTGCGCGCCCACCACGCCAACGTGCTCCTGGTCACCGGCTTCTGCGGGGGACTGAGCACCTTCAGTTCCTTCGGCGTGGAGATGGAGGAACTGATTCGGAACGGTCTGCATGGGCAGGCGGCACTGGCCTGGGTGCTCTCGATGTCGATCGGGTTGCCCGCGGCGTGGCTGGGGCTGAACCTGGGCTCGCGGCGCGATCGGTAGATTGCCTTCATGCCCGCGCGACCCGCACGACCACCGGCCCAGGACTCCTGGGGCGGCGCACCGCTGGACATCGATCGACTCCGGAGGCTCTGGAAGCCACGGCGCGACGCCTATGCCAGGGCGCACCTCTACGAGGGCGTGCGCATCCGCATCCACCGGGCGATCACGTGGCTTGAGCACGCGTCGCGGTGCGATCCGGCCCGCGACCTGGATGCTCGCCTAGTGGCGCAGTGGGTGGCCCTGAACAGCCTCTACGGGCAGTGGGATCCCAGGACGGGCTCGCCGCGCGGGGACCGCGACAGTCTTCGGCAGTTCACCGGACAGGTGCTGATGCATGACCACGATGCGCTGCTTGCCGCGGTGCTCAAGACACATGCCAAGCTTGCCCTGAGCCTGTTCGAGGACCGCTATCTCTGCCGCCACTTCTGGGAGGAACCCACGCAGCCGCGCGGGCGGGACCGAAACCGCGCGGCCGCGCCCGCGGCATCCTCGGCCCGCGACCAGCTGGCCGCCGGCCGGCACGAGGCCTTTCTGCATCGCCTGCTCGACCGCGTGCACTTCGTGCGCAACCAGCTCGTGCACGGCGGCAGCACCTACAACGGCCAGCTCAACCGCACGGCCGTGCGGCGCGCCAGCACCATGATGGATCACCTGCTCGCGTGCTTCCTGCAGATCATCATGGAGCATGGGTACGTGGACGACTGGGGCGAGCTCTGCTACCCACCCATCACGGACTGAGTTGTCTCATCCAGCCTCGGGGCGGGGGTCATCGGCCCGCGTATCCCGCAGGGAGCGCCGACCGGCCGCTCGTGAGCCCGCCCGTCGCAGCATGTCCGGCCCGAAGCGCCGGGCCGCACGGTCGGTGACCGCATCGATGGCCCGCTCGCGGTCTCGCTGCGGATCCCGGAACAGGCCTGGCGTCTCGGCGGCCTCGACACGCTCCACGCTCAGCCCCAGCAGCCTCAACGGACCTGGCCGCTCACGCAGCCAGGCGTGCAGCAGTTCTCTGGCCACGCGCCAGATGCCGGCGGTGGTGTCCGTGGGCTCCTCCAGCGTGCGTTGCCGCGAGAAGGTCTGAAAATCCGGCGTGCGAAGTTTCAGGCTGACCGACTGGGCGTGACCGCTTCCGGCCCGCAGCCGAAGGCCCACCCGCTCGCACTGTTCCTGCAGCAGCGCCGAGAGCAAGTCCGGATCACCCTGGTCCTGGTCGAAGGTCTCCTCATGGCCCACGCTGCGCGCCTCGCGATCAGGCGTCACGGGTCGGTCGTCCATGCCCAGTGCCAACGACCGCCACGCCACGCCGCGGTCGCCCAGCAGCGTCTGCACCGCGGAGGCGCTGCGGGCCTGAAGATCCGCGAAGGTGTGAATGCCTCGCGCGTGCAGCAGGGGCGCCGAGCGCGGCCCCACACCCCACATGCGCTCGATCGGGAGTGACGCCAGACGCTCCACGACCTGTTCCGGGGGAATCACCGTGCACCCATCGGGCTTGTCCATGTCGCTGGCGATCTTGGCCACGAACTTGCACGGCGCCACGCCCACGCTCACGGTCAGACCCAATTCCTGGCGCGTTCGCCTTCGGATGGACTGGGCGATCCGGGGACCGGGTCCAAGCAGCCGTTGCGAACCGGTCACGTCCACGAAGGCCTCGTCCACGCTCACGGGCTCGATGCAGGGCGCGTGATCCAGCAGGATGGCCCGAAACGCGTGGCTCAATGCCGCGTACCGGTCGAATCGTGGCGGCACCACCACGGCCTGGGCACACTGCCGAAGGGCGGCTCGCATGGGCATGGCGCTGCGGCAGCCGAATGCCCGCGCCTCGTAACTGGCGGCCGCGACCACGCCTCGGTCGCCGGATCCGCCCACGAGCACCGGGCGACCCCGCAACTGGGGCTGGTCGAGTTGCTCGACGCTTGCAAAGAACGCGTCAAGGTCGGCATGCAGAATGCAGCGGCTCCACGGCTCCACAGGCCGGATTGTGCCGTGGCGGGGACGATTGCGGCCAATTTTGGGACCCCAGCCGGGCCCAGTCGCCGTTTTCACGATCCGCTGTCGGTCATTTTCCTTGACTTCGGGTCGGCCTAGGGAAGATTGCGGGACCAAGGGACATTCTTCCCTTGGGGAGTGTGGCCTTCAGGGCTGTCGGTGCAGACCGGCTGCCCTTGATCAACTTGGATGGTGGGGAAAGACCCTCAGGCTCAGGCCTGGCGGAATCCCGCAAAAAAGGGCGTGGGCGCTCGGCCTCAACCGGGCGACTCACGCTCTTTCTCTTTTTGGGCACGCTGAAGAGCCATGGCATCGCTCGGGACCTGGTGGTCGAGGACTGGACCGGCGCCCACATGCGTTCATCTAGCATGAACGGCATGCTGATCGCAGGACCCGGTCCCGTTGCGCAGGCGTGGCTCGATGTGCTCGGCCATCTGCATCCCGTGCTGCTGCACTTTCCCGTTGCTCTGGTGCTGGTCGGTGCGCTGGCCGCAGTCTGGAACTGGCTGCGTGGCGAGGAGGGCATCGGCGAGTTCGCCTTCCACTGCATCTGGATCGGCGCGCTCATGGCACTGCTGGCCTCGGTGAGCGGCTGGTTCCTGGCCGAGGAGGAGGCCGGCGAGGAGGGGCTGGAGATTCACCGATGGTTCGCCGTGGGCGCCACGGCCGCCACCGTGGTGCTGGCGGCGCTGGCCAGCCTGTCCCGCACTGACGAGCGTCCGGGGCTGCTGGCCGCCACGCGACTGTGGGCCCTGGTCACTGCAGGCGCCATGACCTTCGCCGGACATCTGGGCGCCAACATGGTCTGGGGTCAGGGCGCGGTCACGCGTCCGCTCATGAAGGCGCTCCGGGTGAGCTGGGAAAACCTTGGCTCCGACAAGGCCGCGCCGCCCGCCGAAGGAGCGGCCGAGCACGGCGAGAAAGTCGAGCCTTCGGGCCACGTGGAGCCGGCATCGGAGGAGCCCGGGCATCCGCAGCCCGAGGAACCGAATCCGGCCGTGCATCTCGGTGCGGTCTCCGACGACGACAAGGTCCCGCCGCCCGTGCCCCCCAAGGAGCCCGTGCAGTTCACCAGACACCTGCTTCCTCTCCTCAAGGAGCGTTGCTTCGAGTGCCACAGCGGCGAGAACGCCAAGGGGGGCATCGCCTTCGATCACATGGATGAGTTGATCAAGACCGAGGGCAAGCGTGCTGTGGTGCTCAAGGGCGATCCGTCGCGGAGCACGCTCTTCATGGCGGTCATGAAGAAGACCGGCGCCCGCAAGATGATGCCCCCACCCAAGAGTGGTCCGCGACTCTCCCCGGAGCAATGCGGCGTGATCGAGGCCTGGATCAGGCAGGGCGCCAAGCTCGGCGACTGAGATCGCGGCCGTTCAGCGTTCGGCCAGGCTGCCGGCGTCCGTCTGTGCCGAAGGCCGCACGCACAGCATGAGCACGGCGGCCAGCAGCGCCACGAACGCGAAGGCCATGAAGATCCCGTTCAGCGGCACCTGAGCATCGCGCAGGCGGCCGAATCCCCAGTCCGCCAGCCCACCGCAACTGATGCTGACCAGGTTCATCAGGCCGTAGCCCGTGGCCCGCAGCTCGGGCCTGGCCACCTGGCACAAGATGGGCATGTTGTTGCAGTCGAAGAAGCCCCAGCCCAGGCCGAACAGCAGCAGGAATGCCACCGCCACGCCCAGCGAGGGCGCGTTGCCCACACCGAAGAGCGCCGGCGCGAGCAGGGCGATCCCGATGGCGCTGGTGAAGATGCGGCCACGGGCATGTCGCCTCTGCCATGCGTCGGCGATCCAACCACCCAGCACCACCCCCACGATCGCGGCCAGGCTCCACCACAAAGAAGCCGACACGCCGGCCTGGCCCTGCCCGATGGCGAAACGTTCCTTCAGGATGGCGGGCATCCAGTCGCGGATCACCCACGCGGGCAGCGCCGGCAGCGTGAAGCAGACCACGAGCAGCAGGAACGGCACGCTGGTCACCAGTTGGCCCAGCGAGCGGAGCACCGGTGGTGCGGGGGCACACCGCGGCGCATCGGTGGCCTGCGGCGGCACGGGCAGAAGCCAGGCCAGAGGAAGCGCGTAGGCCAGCCCCGCCAGGCCCGCGGCATGGAACGCCCACCGCCAGCCCAGGTCGGGATCGTCGGCCGCATAGCCACCGAATCCGCCGAGCATGGTTCCCATGACGATGGCCATCTGGTGCACGCCCACCGCGCGCGAGCGCGTGGCGCCGGTGTGATGATCGGTGATCAGGGCGAGCGCCGCCGGAATGTAGAACGCCTCGCTGAAGCCCATCAGTGTGCGCGTCCAGAGCAGTTCCTGGAACGTGGTGGCGTGGCCCGTGAACCAGGTCACGGCGCTCCATGCCGCCAGGCTCGCGACGATGGTGCGCCGGCGGCCAAGGCGGTCCGCCACCAGCCCGCCGAGCGGGCTCAGGAACGCGTAGACCCACTTGAACTGCCCCAGCATCAGGCCCCAGTTGGCCTCGGTGCCGACGCTCTCGATGTCGGCCATCACCGAGAACTTCATCGAGGCCAGCATCTGGCGATCGAGATAGTTCAGCAGGGCCACGGGCCAGAGCAGGGCCACGGCCAACCAGGCGGTGCGAAGGGTGTGGGGCGCAGGGACCAACGGCCGGAGTATGCGGGCGTGCCGCAAATCGGGCGAGTGGCAGACGTCCCGGGCAGGAGTCGAACCTGCGACCTGGAGCTTAGAAGGCTCCTGCTCTATCCAGCTGAGCTACCGGGACCGATGGCGATTCAGTCTACGGCGCGATGCGAGCGGCCCGCCGCACGCCCATGACCAGCCGCCATCGTCGCGGGGGTGGTGACTGCAGCGAGCTGGGCATCACGCGCAGCCGCACCGCGCCGCGGGTCACCTCCAGCAGTCCCCAGCCTGGCGGGACCTCGATCGGCCGGATCAGCCCGCCGGGGCAGCAGAGCAGCAGCCAGTCGGCCAGTCTCCATCGGGCCAGGCGGTCGAACTTCACGCCTTGTCGCAGCGTGCGCCGTGCCAGTCGCTCATCGCGTTCGGCTGCACGCACGCTGGCCAGGCGCGACCGTTCGTAGTCCCAGCCGTCGGTCTGCTCGAACAGCGTCTCGCCGTGGCGACGCAGGTGCGGCTCCCACCGGGGCACCAGATGTTCCCGCATGGTGTCGCGGCGCTCGCGCAGGCGTTGATGGCTCGCCGTCGAACGGTCCAGGTCGGCGCGGTCACTCAGGAAGTCGGCTCGGCTGGCCTTGCACTCCACGATCACCGTGTGCACCCGGGCAGCCACCCGTCGAACCGTGGCCGCATCGGGCCGAAGATCGGGCTGCTGAAAGAGGTTGGTGGCCCCGGCCTGTCGAAGCAGTTCGTGCACGGGATCGGTGCCCGGCCAGGGCAGCGCGTCGGCGGCCGGTGGATGCCGCATGCGCTGCGCATCCGCCCTTGAAAGCCGTTCCACGCCCCTTGGGGCACCGACCATCCAGCCCGCCACATCCGCCCTCCACAGCGGGATGGGTGTGGTCACCTCGTGGGCCACGCCGGCGGCTCCATCAGCCTGCAACCATGCCGCGGCGGCCGTCTTGAGTTCACGGTGAACGGTGGATTCCATGACTCAGCGCCGGATCGCGGCGGCCACGTCACGTTCCACCGGGCCGACTGCGGGACTCGTGACGCGCATGCGGCGACTCCTCTGGAGACGGTCAAGTTAGCATGCGCCGCATGAGCCAGATGCCGCAGGAGCCGGTGTTCGTGCAAGCCCACGCCGCAACGCAGCCCACCAACTCGCTGGGTCTTGCGGGCTTCATCACCTCGGTGGTGGGCGTCCTGTTCGGTGGGCTGCTGTGCCCGGTGGGACTGATCCTGAGCCTGGTGGCGCTTGGCCGGCCTCCACGGGGCTTCGCCGTGGCGGGCGTGGTGATCGGGTTGCTGGGCAGTTGCAGCGGATGCCTGGTGGCCATGCTGCTGCTGCCGGCCTTCGTGGTGGCGGCGGTGGGTGGCGTGACGTTGATGGGCGCCATGACGTTCGCCCTGGCGGGTGGCACGCCAGCGATCGAGACCTTCGACCACATGATGCAGATCAGTCGCGCCGTGGAGAAGTACGAGCGCCAGAATGGGCAGCCGCCCGCCGCGTTGGGTGACTTGAGCCTGCCCGCCGCCATCCTGAACGACGGATGGGGCACGCCGCTCGAGTACACGCTCAAGCAGGGATCGGCTTCGTGGGACTGGACTCTGCGCACCGCCGGTCCGAACCGGACCTTCGATCCGGACGACCTGAGTTTTGAAGGATCGATGTCTCGGAAGCCCTGATCGCGCTTCCTGCGGCACGTCGCGCACAGCGTGACCCAAAAACCACGCAACCGGCCTCGTGAGAAGCCGGTTGCGTTGCTGGTTGCCGGTCGAAGGGTTCCCGTCCTTCGGCCATGCGTTGCTTGGATGCCGGTTCCCGTGGCATCAAGCGATTGGTGAGGGGCCGGTTCCCGCGGCCACCTCGTGTCCTTCATCTGGCTAAACGCAAACGGGTGGCGTGAACCATCATGCAAAGTCTGGATTTTCGTGTTGCATGGCCCATGGCCTGGCGGCAGCCCCGTTTACGGCGCCATTTCGGCCACTCCGATTCCCCAGCCCACCGGGACTTCTGAAGACCTCACGCCGAGTCGCGCGCCAGCTTCTGGTAGTGCTCGCGTTCGCCGCGACCCCGCAGCGGGTAGTCCTTGCGAAGCGGGTGGGCCGGAAAGTCCTTCCAGGTCAGGATCCGACGCAGGTCTGGGTGGTTGCGGAAGCGGATGCCGTACATGTCGTACACCTCGCGCTCCATCCACTCGGCACCGGGCCACAGGTCGGTCACGCTGTCCACCACCAGGGCGGGATCCGGATCGATGCCGGTGGTGTCGATGGTGGGGTTCAGGAACACCTTCAGCCGCAGACGACGCTCATGCGCATGGCTGAGCAGCATCCACAGCACCGCGAAGCGACCGGGTTGCGGGGCCGGATAGTCCAGGTAGTCGGCCGCGGTCACGTCGCTGAGAAAGTTGTAGTCGCACCGAGGATCGTCGCGCAGGAAGCGGGCCACGTCGTGCAGGCGCTCGGCGGGCACCACCAGCGTGGTCTGGCCGCGGAACTCCGTGGCCATGAACTTCACGTCGGCGAATCGCTCCTTGACCAGCGGCAGCGTGGGGTGGTCCAGCGTGGGTGCCATAGGAGGCGAATGGTAGCACCGCTGCCGCACCATTCATGGTGTCTCGGGCACCTGCCGCCGGGTGCCCCGCCATCCCGGGATGCGCGGCGTGTCGAAGGGTGGTGGCGCCAGGAAGCCCTCGGCGGGGTCGTACTGGAGCGTGGCAAAGGCGCACGGCGACGCGCGCGCCCGGGCATGCGGCCGAAGATGACCACCCGCGGTGAGGCGGTTTACCTCGGCGACAAAGTCCCGCTCGTCGGCACGCACGCGCGTCTCGGCCGACAGCACGCCTGCGGCCATCGCCGCCAGCAGCAGCAGGGTGAACAGGATCGCCGAGCGCCACGAGAGCAGTTCCATGACGGCCACCCTCCCATCGCCACCACACTCGGCGCAGGGTTCGGGCACGCCGTGGTAGCCGCAGTCCGGGCACCGTCCACCAGCCTTCCGCTGCAGGGGCAGTCCGCGTGCCCACCACCACCAGGGCAAGCGCAGCACCGGCAGCAATGGAAGCAGCATCAGTCCGCCGGTCGCGGTGCCCACGCATGCCAGCGCCACCGAGGTCCACGGACTTCCGAATCCCCCCACCAGTCCGCGCGTGATCTGGTGGAACACGGCGAAGATGGCCACCATGAGCGCGCCCACGGCCAGCGGCACCCCGATCGCCGCGGGCAGCGGTGGGCGGGGCGGCTGTCCGTGGATCATGCCTGCGGATCCACCACGATGCCGCTGGACCGCTCGACGCGTTCCGCGGTCGCCACGGTCGGGGCATCGAATCCCACCAGTGGCGGGTAGCGTCGCACGCCGAGTCCGCCGCGCGCATCGCCGGGCATCTTGCGTGTGGCGTCGATCGCCACGCGGCGACCGTTGCGATGCAGGTCCCGGCCGAGATCGGCGTTGGCTGCCATCAGGAACAGCACGCGTTCCCAATCCCGCAGGTCGGTGCCCTGGTCCACCACGATCATGAAGTCGGCCACGCCGGGGTCGTCGGGCAGCAGGCTCCACGCCACGGTGATGGCCTTGGCGCCATCCAGCGGGTGCCGCTTCTCCGCCGCCACGAACACGCAGCGGCCGTGACCCCACGCCGGCGCGGCGACGCCAGGAAGCACGGCGCCGGCCCTGGCCAGGAACGACTCCACTTCCGCGGGTGGCGGCAGGCGTGGATCACCCAGGGCCATCCCGAAGGCCTCCTCGCCAGCCTGCTTGCGCGTGGCATCGATGCCCATCTTGGTGCCGGCGCCCAGTCCCGGTGCGGAGTGGTCCAGGATGTCGAGCGGCCCATGGACCAGTTCCACGTCGCGCACGAAGTCGCAGTGTCGGAACGCATGTTCCAGCACCCGCTCCTCCTGGTGCACGGGCACCTGGCCATCGACCACCACGATCATCTTGGTCCAGGCCATCTGTCCGGCACCCCAGATGCTGCTCATGAGCCGGCGGCCCTGGAAGGCGTAGCTCTTGCGGATGCGCACGAAGGCCGCGTTGTGAAAGCAGCCGAAGCGCGGAAGGTGGTAGTCGTCCACGTCGTGCACGATGGTCCTGAGCAGGGGCAGGAAGATGCGCTCCGTGGCCTTGCCCAGCCAGTAGTCCTCCTGCGGCGGCAGGCCCACGATGGTGGCGGGGTAGATGGCGTCGCGGGCGTGCGTGATGGCGGTGACCTCGACCACCGGATAGCGATCTGGCAGCGAATAGAAGCCGGTGTGGTCGCCGAAGGGTCCCTCGAACACGGCCCCGGGACCCAGCGGCTCGCCGCGCTGCGGCTCCCAGTCCGGCATGCCGCCGTCGGTGCTGACCCAGCCCTCGATCACGATCTCGCTGTTGGCAGGCACCCGCAGCGGAACGGTCCGGGCGGGAATCATCGGAATGCCTCGGCCGTTGAGGAATCCGCACATGAGCAGCTCGCTGATGCCCGGCGGCAGCGGGGCGGTGGCGCCGTAGGTCATCACGCTCTCGCCGCCCAGACAGATGGCGATCGGCATGCGCTGGCCCAGCCTCTTCCAGCTGCGCCAATGGGCGGCACCATCATGATGCAGGTGCCAGTGCATGGCCAGGGTGGTGGGCCCGAGCAACTGGCTGCGGTACATGCCGATGTTGTGGCTGGCGGGCTTGACCGCGTCGCGGTCCTCGGCATGGATGGTGTGCATGCCGGCCAGCGTGATGTAGCGGCCCTGTCCTGCCGCGGTGCCGGCCTGCTCGGCGTTCATGGGGTAGCCCACCGCGGCCGGATCGCCATCCATGGGCCAGCACTTGATGATCGGCAGCCGGCGCAGGTCCACCTGGCCGAGACGGGTCAGCTTCACCACCTCCTGGCAGCGGCCGCGCCGAACGCGGCGCGGGCCGATGCGCAGCAGGGGCATGAATTCACGGGCCTTGGCGAGCATCTCGCCGAGCGAGCGCGGCGGCACCGGCCTGGTCAGGCTGGCGATGCGGTCCGCCACGTGCTCCAGGCCGCGCGGATGGTCGTGCACGCCCAGCGCCATCTCCATGCGCCGGGCGCTGCCGAACAGGTTCATGGCCAGCGGAAAGTCGCACCCCTCGACCTGCTCGAAGAGCAGGGCCCGCCCACCCAGGTGCGCGTGGGCCGGATCGAACGACGCGGCCGAGGGCGAGGCGTGCGCCGCGCGGCTGCGCGACTGCCGCTCCGCCAGGCAGCCAGGCACCAGCAGCGGCGAGACCGGCTCGCGCACGCGCACCAGTTCGCCTGCGGCATCGAGCGCGCGCACGAAGTCGGCAAGGGTGGCGTGGGAGGCCATGAGGGGTGGATTGAATGTCACCCGGGCGATTGCGGCAACCGGCCACGGCGCGAAGCCCGGGGGTGGCCGCGAGGTCACGCGGCGATTTGCAGGATTTCGCTGGAAAAAGGGCACCGCCCACCTGATCGGCCCGCGGTAGCCGTCATGATCCATTCCTTGGCGGGATCGTTCCCCGCCCCACATCACGGACTCAACAGGGAGGAAGACGCATGCGACAGGGATGTCTTGCATGGATGGCGGCGGTGGCGTTGTCGGCTGCGGTCACGGGCTGCACGCAACTTGAGGTGGAGCGGCAACTCCCGGACGGTTCGCTGCAGCGGTACCGCTTCGTGGCGTTCAAGCCGAGCATCGAGATCCGCCCACACGAGTTCAGGATCGTGCCCGACGGGTACACGGATCACGGCTACCCGATCGACCGGCTGATTCCGATCGCCGGAGGTCGCACGCTGTACCGGGTCACGCCACCCATGGGTGCGCCGCTCTTCTTCGAGCCAGAACCGGCGCGAAAGCCGGTTGACGAGCGTGAACTGCGGCAACTGCATGTTCGGGATCCTGAGCTCTGGCCGGCGCCGCAGCCAGGCATCAAGTCCGGCGTCGTGGCCCGATACCGCGTTCGTGCGGACCTGTTCCTGGACCAGGCCCGGCTGGATCGCTCCTGGGACGGCGGTAACGGCTGGCAGATGCTCCGCACTGGTTGCGTCTCGCAGGTGGCCCTCGAGGCGGCCGAGCATGGCATCCGAGATGCGGACTTCGCCGATGCGACGGGCTCATGGGCGGTGCAGGTGGACTCGCGTTTCCCGCTGGTCAGCGTCTGGCTCGACGAGGCGCTCGTGCAGGTCCAGTCGATTGGCCCCTGACCACTCGGGGAGAGGTCGCTTGGGCATGGCATGCCGCGCGTCACTCATAGACTGTGGCCCATGTCCCAGGCGGCCATCGACCTGGCCTGCGTGCGAAAGAGCTATCGCGGCCGCGTGCACGCGCTGCGCGAGGTGGCATTGCGCGTGGAAGCCGGGGAGATCTTCGGACTGCTGGGGCCCAACGGTGCGGGCAAGAGCACGCTGGTCAAGATCCTGCTCACGGTGGTGCGTCCCACCGAGGCCCGCGGCACGCTGCTGGGAAGGCCCGTGGGCGACAAGGCCAGCCTGGCTCGCGTGGGGTACCTGCCCGAGCAGCATCGGCTCCCGCCCTACCTGACCGCGAGGCAGGCGGTGGAGTTCAGCGGAGCGCTGTCCGGCGTGCGTCGCCCGCAGCGACGCCAGCGAGCCGCCGAGCTGCTGGACCGCGTGGGCCTGGGCACCTGGAAGGATCGCCGCGTGAGTTCCTTCAGCAAGGGCATGCGCCAGCGTGCCGGACTGGCCGCGGCTCTGGTGAACGATCCGCAGCTGGTGTTCCTGGACGAGCCCACGGATGGCGTGGACCCGGTCGGCCGCAAGGAGATCCGTGACCTGCTGGTCACCATGCGCAGCGAAGGCCGCACCGTGTTCCTGAACAGCCACCTGCTGAGCGAGGCCGAGCAGGTCTGCGACCGCGTGGCCATCCTGCTGCAGGGGCGCGTGGTCACCCAGGGCCGCCTGTCGGACCTGCAGCGCGAGGGTGCACGCCAACGCCTCACGGTGCGGTGGTTCCACGAGCCGCCCTCGCTGCCTGGCCAGAGCGGCATGACCGCCACGGACCCGGGCGACCCGCTTCTGTGCGTGCACGACATTCCATCGCTCGACCCGGCTGCGGCCCAGCCGGCCATCGATGCGGCCCGCCGGGCGGGTGCCACCATCGTGAGCCTGGTGCCCGAGCGGCAGGGACTGGAGGCCCTGTTCATGAAGGCCGTGACCGATCCGCTCACCGGCCAGCCGCTTCCTCCAGGGGCGGCCTCATGATGGCGCTCACGGCCATCCTGGTCGACACCTACCGCGAGCTCTCGAGCAAGCGGCTGTTCTGGCTCAGCCTGGCGCTCTCGGGCCTGGTGGTGCTGTGCTTCGCCGCCGTGGGCATCAACGAGCGAGGCCTGCAGCTGCTGGGGTGGACCATCGAGATTCCGCTGCTCAATTCGTCGGTGCTGGCTCCCGAGGACTTCTACAAGCTCACCTTCTACACGCTGGGCGTGCGCGTGTGGCTGTCGTGGCTCGCCTGCCTGCTGGCACTGGTGAGCAGCGCGGGACTGTTCCCCGAGCTCGTCTCCAGCGGCACCGTGGAGACGCTGCTGGCGCGGCCGATCGCCCGGTGGAGGCTCTACGTGTTCCGGTTCGTGGGCGGGCTGCTGTTCACGGCCATGCAGCTGTTCGCCTTTTGCCTGGCCAGCTTCGTGGTGATCGGGTGGCGTGGCGGCGTGTGGGAGCCCGGCCTCTTTCTGGCGGTGCCCATGGTCACGCTCGTCTACTCGTACCTGTTCGGGGCGTGTGCCCTGATCGGCACGCTCACGCGCAGCGGCATCGCGGCACTGCTGCTGACCGTGCTGCTGTGGGGACTGCTCTTCACCCTGAACACCAGCGAGACCATCGTGGACGGGTTCCGCGTGGCCAGGATCGAGGAGATGTCGGCGATCGACCGTTTCATGGATCGCCGTGTGCGAAAGGACCCTGCGGCCGACGTCTCGGACCTTCAGGAGGCGAGGGAGCGTGCCGAGGAGGCGTTGGACTCGTTGCGAACGGCCCACCGGATCCTGTTCACGCTCAAGACCGTGCTTCCCAAGCCCGAGGAGACCGCGGCGCTCGTGGAGCGATGGCTGGTGGACGCGGCCAACCTTCGTGGCGTGGCCTCCGACGCCACCGAGGATGATGAGCCCTCGGATGACGAGATCTCGCGTCGCCGTCGGGGCCGAAACAGCTCCTTTGGCAGCGTCTACGCCCGTGAACGCGATGTGGTCGAGGCCGTGAATCGCGAGCGGCGATCCCGTGGCGCGGGCTGGATCGTGGGCACCTCGCTGGGTTTTGAGGCGGTGGTGATCCTGGCTGGCTGCCTGGTGTTCGCGCGCCGCGACTTCTGATCAGGCCCGCTTGGCCACGTGACGTCGCGGGGCCTACGGCCTTCGCGGCGGTTCATCGACACCGGATGCCCGCGAGATCCCGCCATCGAGCGAGCGAGCTCGGTCCTGGGCAGCCTGCACCGCCTGCATCACCAGCGTCTCGAAGCCGCCGGACTCCAGCACCCCCATGGCCGCCGCAGTGGTGCCCCCGGGGCTGGTCACGCGCTCGCGGACCTGCTGCGGCTGGGCGTGGGGTTCGCTGCGAAGCAGGGCCACCGCTGCATCTGCGGCGCCAAGGGCCAGTCCGCGAGCCACGGCAGGACTGGCGCCCAGCGACTCGGCACCGCGCTGCATGGCCTCGATCATGCGACACACGTAGGCCACGCCCGATGCGCCCACCGCCGTCACCGTGTCCATGAGGGACTCGGGCACGTGCAGCACGGCACCCACCGATCCGAACAAGTCCATGGCGAATGCGGCATCCTGCGGAGGCACCGACTCCGGGATCACCACGGCGGTGGTGCTGCATCGCACCGCCGCGCCCACGTTGGGCATGGCGCGGATTACGCGGTCGGTCCCCAGCCGCTGGCCGACATGGGCCACGCTCCAGCCACCCATCACGCTGATCACGCCGGTGGTCGGCAGCAGCGGTGGTCGCTGGGCCGTCATCTCGGCGAACACCTGCGGCTTCAGGGCCAGCAGCAGGTGGGAGGTGTCGCGCACCAGGGCCGGCCACGGTTCGGCGGCAAGTCCCATCGACTCGGCCTGGCGGCGGCGTTGCTCGCTGCGAGCCCACACCACAACATCGGCAGCCCGCACCACGCCCGCCTGCAGGGCGCCCTGCACCAGCGCTGACCCAAGCTTTCCGAATCCAGCCACGGCAAGCCTTCGCATGACGACATTGTGCCCGCTTTCGCCTGTTCCCGCGGCGACCCGTTGACGGGGTGCTAGCATTTCGGCCCATGTCGTCGCCCGGACCCATCACGCTGGACTTCGAGGAGCCCGTCGCGGAGATCCAGCGGCAGATCGACGCCCTGGAGCAGAAGCCCGATGCGGAAAGGTTCGCCGATGAGGTGGCCACCTTGCGTCAGGCCCGCGACAGCCTGCTCACCAAGACCTACGCCAATCTCACCCCATGGCAGACCGTGCGGGTGGCAAGGCATCCCCAGCGGCCGCAGACCCTGGACTACGTGCGGCTGATGTGCCGGGACTGGTGTGAACTGCACGGTGATCGTCGCTTTGGCGACGACCCCAGCATCGTGACCGGCTTTGCCCGCATCGGCAGCATGAAGTGCCTGGTCGTGGGTCACCACAAGGGCCGGACCACCGAGGAACGCATCAAGTGCCGGTTCGGCTGCGCCAACCCCGAGGGTTATCGAAAGGCGCTTCTCAAGATGCGCATGGCCGAGAAGTTCCGGCTTCCCATCGTCACGCTGATCGACACGCCCGGCGCCTATCCGGGGCTGGACAGCGAGCAGCGTGGGCAGGCCGAGGCCATCGCCGTGAACCTGCGCGAGATGAGCCGCCTGCGCACGCCCGTGGTCTGCGTGGTGATCGGGGAGGGAGGCAGCGGCGGAGCGTTGGGGATCGGTGTGGGCGACCGAGTGGCCATGCTGCAGTACAGCTGGTACTCGGTGATCAGTCCGGAGGGTTGTGCCGCCATCCTGTGGAAGAAGGCGAACGAGCAGACCAACACCGCGGCGGCCTCGGCCTTGGCGCTCACGGCTCAGGCCAACCTGAGCAACGGCCTGGTGGACGCCGTGATCCCGGAGCCACATGGCGGAGCGCATCGAGATCCCCAGGCGACTGCGGAACGCCTTCAGGCGTGGATCGTGGAATCCGTCCGAGAACTGCAGAGGATCGCGCCGGAAACCCTTGTCCGGCTTCGGTTTGAGAAGTTCAGGTCGATCGGTTCCGTGACGGCCTGAACCACTTCCTGGTTCAGAAAGGCCCCTTTTCGGATACGGGATGGCCCGCACGCATCCCCGGCGATCGTTTTCTTGCACCCTTTCTTGCCTCGTGCAACTACCGGGGTACTGTGGGTGCCGGAAGGACAGGACAAGGGGTATTGCTGGGGCGAGGAAGAAGGGACGCGCCTGATCAGGTGCGAGCCGAGCGATGTGTCTCGGGCGTCCCTGATCTGAATCCTGGAATGACCCCGTGTCCGACTCCCGTCAGGACAATCCGTCTCTTTCTGAACTCTTCGAGAGCATCTACGGACGCCTCAAGGAGCTCAGTTCCCTCTGCATGAGGAACCAGCCCGCAGGGCACACCCTGCAGCCGACCGCTGTCGTGCACGAGGCCTTCGTCAAGCTTGCCGACCGCGATCTGGGCGAGTTCAAGGGCGAGGAACACTTCATGGCCACGGCCGCCACGGTGCTTCGCACGGTGCTGGTGGATCATGCCCGTCGTCGTCGAAGCAAGAAGCGCGGCGGTTCGCTTTGGAAGGGCTCCACCGATGAGCATCAGCCGCTCGATCCCACCGTGGAGGTGGGCGGCGTGCTGGCCCTGGAGGATGCCCTGCAGGTGCTGGCCCAGAACGATCCGCGGGCGGCCCAGGTGGCGGAACTCCGCATCTTCGGCGGCATGCCCATGGACCATGTGGCCCGCCTGATGGACCTGAGCATGGCCACGGCGGAGCGAGACTGGCGCATCGCCCGGGCCTGGCTCGAGAAGCAGTACGACCTGGCCATCCGGAGCATGGTGCGCGAGGAGGTCGGCTCATGAGCCTGGCCATGCCAAGCGGCGGCACCGACCGCTGGTCGATCGTTCGCGGCCTCTTCGAGGCGGTTGCGGCGCTTGCCCCGGCGCAGCGACAGGGATTCCTGGACTATGCCTGCCAGGATGCGGACATCCGCGAGGAGGTGGAGTCGCTGCTCGAGGCCGACCTGATGGCCGACACCGTGTCGCTGCCCGGTGATCGTGCCGCCGCCCAGATCGACACGGCCGAGGTTCTCCCCGAGATCCCTGGCTACGCCATCGAGTCCGTGCTTGGTCATGGCGGAGCCGGCAGCGTGTACGCCGCCCGCAATGAGCAGACGGGTCGCCGGGTGGCGATCAAGGTTGTCCGTTCGCACGGCCATCACAGCCAGGCGGCTCAGCGTTTCCGTCAGGAATGTCGTGTGCTGGCTCGGCTCTCGCACCCGGGTGTGCTGCAGATGATCGAGACCGGCACGGCTGGACCCGGAGTGACCTACCTGGTGATGGAGTTCATCGAGGGCCGTCCGCTGGATCGCTGGCTGCAGGAGGAGCGTCCGACGGCTCGCCAGAGCATCGCCATCGTTCGCCAGGTTCTTGCGGCGCTGGCTCATGCCCATCAGGTGGGCGTGATCCACAGGGACGTGAAGCCGCAGAACATCATGGTTCAGGCCGATGGCAGCATCAAGCTGGTGGACTTTGGCGTGGCCCGCCTGCACGCCGAGGACGGACACCGCACCGGCGTGCACACCGAGACGGGCCACCTGGTTGGGACCTTCGCCTACATGAGCCCCGAGCAGGCCGATGGCCAAAGTGCCCGGATTGGCCACTTGAGCGACATGTATCAGGCGGCCCTGGTGCTGTTCGAGATGCTTGCCGGCCGCCTGCCCTACGAGACCCAGGGCCGGACGGCGGCGGGCTTGCTGCGAGCCGTGCTGATGGACCGTCGCATGCTGCTCGGTGAGGCGCGTGCGGACCTGGCTGGACGGCTTGAGGCGATCCTGGACCGGGCCCTCTCGATCGACCCCGCGGCACGACCGCAGTCGGTCCATGCCCTGGATGCCGAACTGGCCGCCGTCGAAGCCATGTTGCCCTGATGCCGTGGGGCCACGGCCGCCAGGACCGGCGTTGACGCGCTTGGCGCCAATCAAACTGTTGATGTGGCTGGATCAGCCAGCGGCCGCGCGGAACTGATCCGCCGTCATGACAGCGGAGTCGTGACCTGCGGTCACCATGAGCGCCGTGGAACCGAAGACGCTGGCCGTGAGCGTGTAGCGGCCGGCTGCCATCATCAAGGGTGCCGAGTCGGGGCCGCGTGCCATCACATCCGGCACCACCAGCTGGCCAAAGGCGTCCCAGATGGAGACTTCGGCATCACGTCCGTGCGCCATGGACCAAAGAGGAAGTCGGACCAGGGCATTGGGTTCCACAAGCCACTCCACTTCCAGGTCGGCCCGTTCCGGCCCCGAGAGCATGGCGTGGAACCTGTGGGCGCTCACCAGAACCGAGATGCCGGCAGAGGAGCGGTCAGGCTTCAACTCGAATTGCCGATCATCGGCGGCGAACTTGAGGATTTCGCGGCGCACGACCGCCCGTCGGGGAAGCCAGAGCGTCATTTCGGCCCGTGCCAGGCCGATGCCACTCGTCAGTCCGATCAGGTTCGAGATGTGAGGCGAGGTCGCCATTCACCCGTTGAAACGCAATCGGGGTTCGGTGTCCCTCAGGCATCCGCGGAATTTCGCAGAGGACGCGGATTCTCAATGTCCAATAACTGTGCACGAACCAAATTCCAACAATCGGAGTCAGCATGGTGAGGGACGTGGACCCGCGTTTGCGTTTCTCAGGGTGTCAGGGCGAATCGCTGCCGTTCTGCGGTCCGCTCGGACAGGCATGTGGCCGCTCCCCTTTTGCGGCCGACCCCCGGCGCCCCTTTTCGCCGGGGGTTTTGCTTTTTGAACTGGCCGCGCCTTGAATCGCCACCTGTTTGACGCTCGGCTCGGGGGGTCCCACAATCATCGTCCCGGAATCGGGATGCGGTGGGAATGCCCATGCCGCCCACCCACCTCGGAAGGATCCACGTGCCCAGCAAGAAGACCATCAAGAAGCCCGCCAAGAAGCCCGCAGCCAAGGTGACCAAGCCAGCGGCGCGCGCGGCGGCGACCAAGTCGCCCAAGCCTGCTGCGGGCGGCATGAAGCCGATCCATGCGGCCAAGCCGGCCGCTCCCGTGGTGCCACAGTCACCTCCGCCGCCCACCAAGAAGCACCCCAACCGAGTGCCACCGCCGCCCATCGGCAAGAACGCGCCTCGGCCCATGCCCAAGAAGGAGCCGGTGGACGAGAAGGCCAAGAAGGCCCCCAAGATCGACTACTCGACGGCGTTGAGTGTGGCAGCCGTGGCCATGAATCAGAAGACGGACCAGACCGGCTACGTGATGGTGAACGGTCGCCGCGTGCGCGTGCTGAGCGCCAAGGCGGCTTCATTCCCGAGCCGCCGATCCAAGGCAGCCGCGACCGCCAAGGAGAAGCCTGCCGAGGAGGTGGATGTCTCCGCGATTCGCACCAAGCTCTCGGCCAAGGATCTGGACCAGTATCGCGAGATCCTGCTTCGCACCCGCAACGAGTTGATCGGTCGCGTGGACAGCCTGGAGGATGAGGCCCTGCGATCGAGCGGCGGCAACCTGAGCAACATGCCGTTGCACATGGCGGACGTGGGCACGGACACCTTTGACCAGGAGTTCGCCCTGAACCTCGCTGCCAGCGACCGGGAGAAGCTCAACGAGATCGATGCGGCGTTGCAGCGGATCCAGGATCGAACCTACGGGGTGTGCCAGTTGACGGGCAAGCCGATTCCCAAGGCCCGTCTGGACGCCAATCCGCTTGCCAAGCACACGGTGGAGGCGGCCCGACTCGTCGAGCGCGGCGTGGCGCGGTGAGTGGTGGCGCCGCGGCGCCTGCCGAGGTTCATGATCAGGTGCCGGCATGGCGATCCGCCCGGGCGTGGTCCGTGCTGCTGCTCGTGACGACGCTTGGGCTTGCACTGGATCTGGCAAGCAAGTCGTGGGCGTTCCGAAGCGTGGCCGACGAGCCTGTGGAACTGCGCTACGAGGAGGTTGCCGGCAACCCCTCGTACCGGCTGCCATGGCACTCGGGTGTGCGTGCGCTGCCGGGCGACCTGCTGGACTTTCGCCTGGTGCTCAACCACGGGGCGGTGTTCGGGCTTGGTCAGCAGCGGCGTCCGGTGTTCGTGGCATTCACCGTGCTGGCGGTGGTTGCGGCCGTGGCAGTCTTCGGCTGGTGGACGGGTGCCCGTGCCACGCGCGTGCACGTGGGCATCGGGCTGGTGCTCGCCGGCGGCCTGGGAAATCTCCACGACCGGCTGACCATCGGGGCGGTGCGCGACTTCCTGCACATGACGCCGCGGTGGGAACTGCCGTTCGGTCTTCGATGGCCCGGAGGAAGCCCCGAACTCTTTCCGTGGGTCTTCAACGTGGCCGACGTGCTGCTGCTGGCCGGCATGGCCATCCTGCTGTTCACGTCGCAGCGGCCGATGGAGCCGGGCGGATCCGTTCGGCCAGGTCCGCCGGCTCGGGCTTGAGCGGCATCGCCATGGTGAGGTCGTAGTCACCCACGGCGGTGCGCCGGATGGAGAGGCAGTGGCCACGCAGTCCGAGCGCGGCCGCCAGGTCGCGGGCCAGGCTGCGCACATAGAAGCCCTTGGCGCAACGGATGTCCAGCGTGACCACCGGCCATGCATAGTCGAGCAGCCGGATCTGGTGCACGGTGACGGGCCGAGGCGCGGGTTCCACCGCGTCGCCGCGCCGGGCAAGGTCGTAGGCTCGGCGGCCGGCGATCTTGACCGCGCTGAACGCGGGCGGCGCCTGCTCGAACGTTCCGTGAAAGCGATCCAGCGTGGCCAGCACCTGCTCCCGCGATGGCGCGGGGATCATCGGATCGGAGGGGATGCGCTCGCCTTCGGTATCCAGCGTGGCGGTGGTGGCACTCAGGTCGATGCGCGTCTCGTAGCGCTTCGCCATGCCCATGAGCCGCGGAATGTCCTTGGTGGCGCGGCCCACCGCGATCACCAGCACGCCGGTGGCCAGCGGATCCAGCGTGCCCGCATGCCCGGCCTTGACGCCGCCCAGGGAACGACGCACCTGCTCCACCGCGCGCATGCTGGTCAAGCCGAGCGGCTTGTCGATGATGAGCACGCCGCTGAGGGCGGAGTCCATGCGTGCAGTTGTACACGGACCCGCCTGCGTGTCGCGAATTCTGGAGTTGGGCTGGCCGAGCCGATACGATTCGCTCCGGCGTGGCATCCAAGGCATCCCAACCCTCCGGCAGTCGCGAGGCGGTGATCCTGCTGGTGGATGACCAGCCCATGATCCACAAGGTGGTGGGGGGCATCCTGAGATCGCGGCCGGAGTGGTCGCTGCATGCCTGCGCCACCGCCTCCGACGCCATCCCCATGGCCGAGCGGCTCAAGCCCGACGTGGTGCTGCTTGACGTGATGCTGCCGGATGGATCCGGCATGGACCTGCTGCCGCAGCTGGCAAGCCACCCGGATCTCCCCGGCACGCAGGTGGTGATGCTGTCGTCGGATGACCTGCCCGAGCACAAGGCGGCGGCCTTCGAGGCCGGTGCCTTCGACTACATGGTGAAGATGCCGGCGGCGGCGGAGTTTCTGGTGCGCGTGCAGCACGCGGTGCGCCAGTCGGAGATGATGCAGGTCCAGGTGCGGCTTCTGGACCAGGCGGAGTCGGCCAGCCGGGAAGCGGCCATGCAGCTTCGGTTTCGCGAGGAGGCGGAGCGACTGCTGCACGAGAAGAGCAAGGAGCTGGATCGCCTCAACCGGCAGTTGCAGTCGGACCACGCCATGCGCCTCGAGGCGCTGGACCGCATCGGTCAGGACCTGAAGGGGCTGGATGACACCGACACGCTGCTGCGGCGGCTGCTCAGCGAGGCCCGTGCCATGTTCTCGTGCGAGGCCGGGACCATCTTCCTGGTGCAGGACGGTGCCCTGGTGTTCGCCTACGCGCAGAACGACGTGCTGAACGTGGAGACCCGCTTTCCGGATCATCGAAGGAGCCCGGTGCGGCTTCCGGTGGACCACACCAGCATCGCGGGTGCCGCGGCCGTTGCGGAGAGCGGCCTGGTGTCGGTGCGGGACGCCTACGACTTGCCGGCGGATGCACCGTTCCGCTTCAACAGGAGCTTTGACGAGTCCACCGGATTCCGCACTCGGGCGGTGCTGGCCCTTGCCCTGCGGACGGCGCGCGGGCGTCTGCTGGGCGTGCTGCAGCTGATCAACCCCAGATCGCAGGGCGCGCACCACGCCACCGAGTTCACCGACGAGGACCGGAAGATCGCCAAGCACTTCGCCGGGATCGCCTCGGTCGCGCTGGAGCGGTCGGAGTTCCGCGAGGCCACCCTGAAGCGTGTGCTTCGGGTGATGGAGATGGCCGATCCCAAGGAGACCGGCGCGCACGTGAACCGCGTGGCCGAGGTGGCCTCGCTGCTGTACCGGCATTGGGCTGCGGCGCATGGCCGGACCCCCCAGCAGGTGGAATCGGACCTGAACCTGCTCCGACCCGCCGCCAAGATGCACGACATCGGCAAGATCGCCGTGGTGGAGATCATCAAGAAGCCGGGCAAGCTCAGCGACACGGAGCGCGCCATCATGCAGACCCACACGGTTCGCGGCGCCGAGTCGCTGGTGGGCTCGGCGATGACGCCCGAGGACGAGGCCATTCGCGACATCACCCTCTATCACCACGCCAGATGGGACGGCACCGGATATCCCGATCGGGCCGGACTGGTGGAGGCCCTGAAGGCCTTCGGCATTCCGCCGAATCGGGTCCCGGAGCCGCGCGGCCAGGACATTCCGCTGTTCGCCCGGCTGGTGGCGCTGGCCGACGTGTTCGACGCCCTGATGTCGGCCCGTTCCTACAAGGAAGCGTGGACGCCGGCTCAGGTGCGCGCCCAGATCGAGAAGGATGCCGGCACGCACTTCGACCCGGAACTGGCCGCGATCTTCCTGAAGAACTTCGACGCGGTGTGCGCCGCGCACGACATGTTCGATGAGTGATCATGCGGTCGCGTAGCATCGTGGCGTGACGGAGGTTCCGGATCCACGGCCTGTGCGAGCATGCCCCACGCCGGTCACGGTGCTGGTGTCGATCTGGGGCACGCTGCTCGTGGCGGCGGGCCTGAACGCGGGCTGGCTCTTCACCGTGCTCATCCGGGCGGATCTTGCCTTCCGCGAGGCGCGGGCCGCGGTGATCGATGCCCCGGAGACCGGTCGGATCATGGCGGGCGTGCTGGCGCAGCCGGGCTTTCTGGGCGTGTTCGCGTTCGGCATGCTGGCTGGGCCGGTGGCGGCGTGGATGCTGCTGCGGCATGCGGGCCGGGTGATGGCCACGCGGCGACTGCGCCTGGGCGCGGTGACGCTGCTGATGACGGCCGCGATCGGCGTGGGCCAGATGGTGCTGGCACGCAGCATCGCGGACCATGCGGTGGAACGCACGCAGGCGATCCTCTCGGAGGATGCGGAGCGGGCCGCCGCCGCCAGAGCCGAGCTGGACCGGATGCATCGGCGCAGCGAGCGGCTCTACGGGCTGCAGGGCGCCCTGCTGGCGGCGTCCATGCTGCTGGTGCTGCCGGGATCTCGCCCTCGACAGGCCGTGTGCGTGCCGCCGGGTGGCTAACCTTGCTGCCCCCAAGGAGCCACCCATGCGCATCGCCCTGACCCCCGGAGACGGTATCGGACCCGAGATCATGCAGGCCACCCTGCACCTGCTGCAGGCGGCGGGCGCCAGCAAGGCCATGGAGTTCGTGCCGGTGGAGATGGGCAAGGCGTGCTTTGACCGCGGCCTCAGCCGCGGCATGACGGACGAGGCGGTGGCCGAGGTGGAACGCTGCGGCCTGCTGCTGAAGGGCCCCATGGAGACCCCCAAGGGCGGCGGCGGCAAGTCGATCAACGTGACCGCCCGCAAGATGTGGAACGCCTTCGCCAACCTGCGCCACTTTCGCACGCTGCCGGGCGTGATGACGCCCTACAGCCGCAGTGGCGTGAACGTGGACTTCTTCATCGTGCGCGAGAACATCGAGGACACCTACGGCGGCATCGAGCACCGGCTCAGCAACGACGTGGTGCAGTGCAAGCGCCTGATCAGCGCCCCGGGTAGCGACGCGGTTCACCGCTTCGCCTTCGAGACGGCGCGGCGCCTCGGCATCCGCAAGGTGCACTGCGGACACAAGGCCAACATCATGAAGATGACCGACGGTCTCTTTCTGGAGCGCTTCAAGGCCGTGGCCGCCGACTATCCCGAGATCGAGACCGCCGACGTGATCGTGGACGCGCTGTGCATGAACCTGGTGATGAAGCCCCAGCAGTACCGCATGATCGTGCTACCCAACCTGCAGGGCGACATCGTGAGCGACCTGGCTGCCGGGCTGGTGGGTGGGCTCGGATTCGCCCCAAGCGCCAACATCGGCAACCACATCAGCATCTTCGAGGCGGTGCATGGCACGGCACCGGACATCGCCGGCCGCGGCATCGCCAACCCATGCTCGCTCTTCCTCAGTTCCATCATGCTGCTGCGGCACGTGGGACTGCTGGGCAGCGCCGCCCGCATCGAGAACGCGCTGCTGGCCAGCCTCGAGCAGGGCGTGCGCACGGGCGACTTTGGTGATGCCGCCAAGCCCGCCCTGGGCACCATGGACTTTGCCCACGAGGTGGGCAAGCGGCTGGGCCAGAAGCCCGGCAGCATCGCGGCGGTGCCGGATGCGGAGGACCGCGTCACGTTCAAGCCACCCGTGAAGCCCTTCACGGCCGCCGCCGTGCAGACCTTCGGACCGGGTGCCACCGAGGTGGTGGGAGCCGACGTCTACCTGGACGCGGGCGAGGGCTGTGCCGAACTGGCCAAGCACCTGCAGCAGTTGAGCGAGGGCACGCCGTTCCGGCTCCAGCTGATCAGCAACCGCGGAACCCAGGTGTGGCCCACGGGCAGCGTCTACACGGACTGCGTGGACTACTGGCGGGCGCGGTTCGAGAGGGTGCAAGGCTCGCGCGTGGGTCAGCCCGAGACGATCGCGCTGCTCGGTCGGGTGGCGGCCAGGTACACGGTGTGCAGCTACGAACTGCTGCGCACCTTCGATGGCAAGCCGGGCTTCAGCATGGCACAAGGCCAGTAGGGTTCTGGCCGCTGCGCGTCCGAAGCCGGCCACTGCGCGTCCCGTGTGGGCCGCTGCGCACTCCGCATCCAGCCTGACCCGCACGCGGCCGCCTCGGCTCCGCTTCGCATGCGCCTCGGCTTAGCGCTTCTCGCTCCGCTCGGCATGGGCCATCCTGCTTGGGTGGATTGGTCTCTCGCTGCGCTCGGCGCGATACCGCTT
>JBJOGW010000027.1:0-9762 GCA_046048055.1 Planctomycetota bacterium | reverse complement strand
CCATTCACGGTCGAGCGAACCCAGTTTCAGTCGATTGCAACCCGGCACGTCATTGAGATCCGCTTCGGGCAGACGCGACTCGTGGGTTGTCAGTTCACCGACTGCCAGGCCTTAGGGGCCCTGTTTGGAGTCACTTACTCGGGAACTTACGCCCTGCAGGACTGCCGGTTCTGCAACGTATCGATGCCCTATTTTCAGGGCGGTTGGACCGACTTGGGTGGCAACAGTTTCAACAGTTGCCCAGCGTTGCCTGAATTGGCTCTCTCGACGGCCACCGGCTCGTGCACGTCTCTGCAGCAGGTTGTGACAGTTGACGCTCGGCTTCGCAACGTGACAAATCCTGTCGTTGCGGGGCAAATGCTTCTATCCTGGGATCCGGCGAAGCTGGCGTTTGAATCGGTGTTGGGCGGGGATGGACCCTTTAATGTCGTGTACTCGCTCAACCGGAGTTCGGGACAGGTCATCGTTTTGACCTCGGTGGCGCCTGGGAGTTCCGGAGGTTCTGTGGTCGACAATTCGGTCGCCAAGATGCAATTCCGGGTCATTGGAGCCACGTGCGGTGGTACCGGCAACGAGGTCTCGTTCCTTTCGGCTGGCCCCCTGCAGACTGCATTCACCGATGGCCTGGGCAACGTGATCGTTCCGGCCTTGACAGGTTCGGCTGGCTTTGTGGTGGACGACGGCGTGCCGGTGCTCTCGAACGTGCCTGCGGACGTCTCGGTGCGTCCGGAGGCCGGCGAGGGCACCTTCGCCATGGTGAGCCTGACGGCGCCCACGGCGACGGACGGCTGCAGCCCGGTCACTCAGACGGCCACTCGGTCGGATGGCCAGGCGCTCTCGGCCGCGTACGGCGTGGGCACGACCACGGTGACGTGGCGAGCGGTGGATCCCTGCGGCAACGAAGCGGTGGACTTCACCAGCGTCACGGTGGAGCCCTTCAACACGCTGGACCTTTCGGTGTCGCTGGCTGGTGGTGGATTTGCACCCAGTCTGAACCGTGATCTGCAGCTGTCGGTGCAGGGTGCGGGTGGCACACAGGCCAGGAGCGTGTCTGCGTTGTTCTCCACGGGCACTGCCTCGGTATCGCTCACGGATCTTCCGATCGATGCCTATGGCTGCATCACGGTGGAGGACACGGCCCGATCCCTGCGTCGTCGGGTGAACGTGACCGATGGTGGCGCCACCTGGACGGCAACGGCGTCGCTGGTGCTGGGTGACATCATCGACGACGAGGTGATCGACGTGCTGGACTGGGGTGCGTATGTGGTGAGCAACCCGAACGCCGACCTGGACGGCGACGGCGTGATCACGGCTGCGGACGGCCAGTTCATCCTGGACAACTTCGGGGTGCAGGGCGATGGAGTCTGTGGCTCACCGCTTGACGGACCGCCGACGGCTCGCGAGTCGGTCTCGGTGGCGGAGCTGGTGCAGATGGGCCTGCCGGAACTTGCCGGAGCCGATCTGAACGGCGACGGCTGGCTGGACCTGCGTGACATGGCGATGGCGGACTGAGAGCCAGGCTGAACGCGAACACATCAGGGGCGGCTCCCGTTCGGGGCCGCCCCTTCTCGTTCATGGCCTCGAGGGGCTTCGCCTGCTACCGCCCGCGCCAGGCCCGGTAGCGGCGGATCAGGGCGTTCGTGCTGCCGTCATGCTTCAGGTCTTCGGCCTTGCCTCCCAGCTCCGGAATGATGCGCTTGGCCAGCACCTTGCCCAGTTCCACGCCCCACTGGTCGAAGCTGTTCACCCCCCAGATGGCACCCATGGTGAACACCTTGTGCTCGTAGAGGGCCACCAGCCGGCCCAGCATGCGCGGACTGAGCTTGCGGCCCAGGATGGTGGTGCTCGGGCGGTTGCCCTCCATCACCTTGTGCGGGGCCAGCCACGCGGGCACGCCCTCGCCCTCGATCTCCTTCTGCGTCTTGCCAAAGGCCAGGGCCTCGCTCTGCGCGAACACGTTCGCGGTGAGAAGGTCCTGATGGTCGCCCAGGTTGTGAAGGCTCTCGGCAAAGGCGATGAAGTCGCAGGGCACGATCTTGGTGCCCTGATGGATCATCTGGTAGAAGGCGTGCTGGCCGTTGGTGCCGGGCTGGCCCCAGACCACGGGGCAGGTCTGCCAGCGCACGTGCTGGCCATCCAGCTGCACGTGCTTGCCGTTGGATTCCATCTCCAACTGCTGCAGGTAGGCGCTGAAGCGGTCGAGGTACTGGCAGTAGGGCAGCACCGCCAGCGTGTCGCAGCCCAGGAACTGGTTGTTCCAGAGGCCCACCAGGCCCATGATCGCGGGCATGTTGCGCTCGAGCGGCGTGGTGCGGAAATGCTCGTCCATCTCGTGGAAGCCCGCCAGCATGTCGCGGAAGCCCTGCGGCCCCACCGCGATCATGGTGCTGAGGCCGATGGCGCTGTCCATGCTGTAGCGGCCGCCCACCCAGTCCCAGAAGCCGAACATGTTGGCAGGGTCGATGCCGAACGTGCGCACCTCGTCCAGCGCGGTGCTGACCGCGGCAAAGTGCCTGGCCACGCTCTTCTCGTCGCCGCCGAAGGCCTTCAGGCTCCAGGCACGGGCCGTGTGGGCGTTGGCCATGGTCTCGAGCGTGGTGAAGGTCTTGCTGCTGATGATGAACAGCGTCTCGGCCGGGTCGAGATCCCTGGTGTTCTCGAAGAAGTCGTTCTCGTCCACGTTGCTCACGAAGCGGCACTCAAGGCCCTGCTGGGCCCAGGGCTTCAGGGCGTCCCACGCCATGGCCGGTCCCAGGTCGCTGCCGCCGATGCCGATGTTGATGACCGTTCGGATGCGCTTGCCGGTGTGGCCCGTCCACGCGCCGCTGCGGACGCGATCGGCGAACGCGCTCATGGCATCCAGCACCTGGTGCACCTCGGGAACGACGTCCTTGCCATCGACCTTGATCACGGTGCCCTTGGGGGCTCGCAGGGCCACGTGCAGCACGGCGCGGTTCTCGGCCACGTTGATCTTGTCGCCACGGAACATGGCGTCGCGACGGGCCTCCACGCCGCAGGCCCTGGCCAGGGCCAGCAGCATCTGCATCGTCTCGCGCGTCACGCGCTGCTTGCTGTAGTCGAAGTGCAGGTCCAGGGCCTCGATGGCCAGTTCGTCGCCGCGCTTCGGATCATCTTGGAAGAGTTCCCGCAGATGCAGCGGGCGAACCTTCTCCGCGTGGGTGGCCAGGGCCTTCCATTCGGGGCGGGTGTCGAGTGGCGTGACCGGGGCGATGGCGGGAGCGGTGCTCATGGGTTCGAATCTATCCCGCCCAGACGGGGCACGCCCGCAGGCGCCTGAACCCGATCCTTGCGCGGCCGGCGCCGCGATCCCCCTGTACGATCGCCACCTTCAAGGAGGCACCCATGCCCATCACCGGAACCGCGCTTCTCTCCATCGCAGGCCAGAGCATCTGGGTCGACAACATCACCCGCACCATGCTCTCCAGCGGCCGCCTGGCCGAGTACATCCGCGACTGGAGCGTGGTGGGCCTGACCAGCAACCCGACCATCTTCGAGAAGGCCATCTCGGGTTCCAGCGACTACGACGGGCAGATCCGTGAACTGCTGGCCAAGGGCATCGACGGCGAGAGGCTCTTCTTTGAACTGGCGGTGACCGACCTTGCCCAGGCGGCGGACGCCTTCAAGGGGGTGCACGATCGGACCGGCGGCATCGACGGCTGGGTCAGCCTCGAGGTGAGCCCGCTGCTGGCACGCGATACCGCCACCACGGTGGAGCAGGCGGTGGCCCTGCACGCCAAGGCCAATCGCCCGAACCTGTTCATCAAGGTTCCCGGCACGCCCGAGGGTCTGCCCGCGATCGAGGAGCTGATCTACCGCGGCGTGCCCATCAACGTCACGCTGCTGTTCAGCCCCAAGCAGTACCTGGCCGCGGCCGATGCGTACCTGAAGGGCCTGGAGCGGCGCGCCAGGGAAGGCAAGAGCCTTCGCGTGGAGAGCGTGGCCAGCGTGTTCATCAGCCGCTGGGAGAAGAAGGCCAACGCGAAGGTGCCCGACGCCCTGCAGAACAAGGCGGGCATCGCGATCGGCGCCTGCTGCTACCAGGCCTATGCGCAGACCTACGCCAGCGACCGCTTCCTGAAGCTGCAGGACAAGGGGGCCCGTCCGCAGCGGCTGCTCATGGCCAGCACCAGCACCAAGGATCCCAGCCTGCCCGACACGCTCTACGTGCAGGCGCTGGCAGCCCCGCGCACGGTCAACACCATGCCCGAGGAGACGCTGCACGCCTTCCACGACCACGGCACGGTCACCGCCCTCCTGCGCACGGATGGCGGCGACGGACCGCGCACGCTGGCCGCCATGGAGACCGCCGGCTGCAGCGTGGATGCCTGTGCCCTGGAACTGCAGAAGGAAGGCGCCGACAGTTTCGTGAAGAGCTGGAACGACATGCTGGCCAAGATCCACGCCAAGAGCGGTGCCATGGCGAGGTGAGCGGTCTCTATCCTGCCGCCCCATGAGCGACTTTCTGGCCGACCTCGCCTGGCGTGGCATGCTGCACCAGGCCACCGACGGTCTTGCGGACCACCTTGCTGGCGGCCAACGCATCGGGTACTGCGGCTTCGACCCCACGGCGGACAGCCTGACCGTGGGCAATCTGGTCAGCGTGATCCTGTTGGCTCGGCTGCAGCGGGCAGGGCATCGCCCGATTGCGCTCGTGGGCGGTGCCACGGGCCTGATCGGCGACCCCAGCGGCAAGGCCAGCGAGCGCACGCTGCTCGACGCGGACCGGGTGCAGCACAACCTGACCCGCCAGAAGGCGCAGATGGAGCGGCTGCTGGACTTCAGCGGTCCATGCGCCGCCCGCGTGGTGAACAACGCCGACTGGCTGGGCGGGCTGGGCTACATCCAGGTGCTGCGCGACATCGGCAAGCACTTCAGCGTGAACCAGATGATCGCGCGCGACAGCGTGAGCAGCCGGCTGGAGGGCCGGGAGCAGGGGATCAGCTACACCGAGTTCAGCTACATGATCCTGCAGGCCTACGACTTCCTGCACCTGCACCGCGCCAGCGGCTGCACGCTGCAGCTGGGCGGCAGCGACCAGTTCGGCAACATCGTCAGCGGCATCGACCTGATCCGGCGACTCGAAGGCGTGCAGGCCTTTGGCGCCACCGCACCGCTGCTGCTCAAGGCCGATGGCACCAAGTTCGGCAAGAGCGAGTCCGGCAACGTGTGGCTGGCCGCGGATCGCACCAGCCCGTACCGCTTGCACCAGTTCTTCCTGAACGTGGCCGACGATCAGGTGGGGCAGCTGCTGCGCTGGTTCACCTTCATGCCGCCGGAGCAGGTGGAGGCGATTGAGGCCGACCAGAAGGCTCGTCCGCAGGACCGCCCCGCCCAGAGGGCGCTCGCCGATACCGTGACCGACATGGTGCACGGGCCGTCGGCGACCGCCTCGGCCAGGGCGGCCGCCGCGGCGCTGTTCAGCGGTGACGTGCATGGTCTGGACCAGGCCACGCTGATGGACGTGATCGCCGACCTGCCGACCACCGAGGTTCCTCGCACGCACCTGGCGGGCGAGGGGGTGGCGCTGCTTGACCTTCTGCCAACCACCACGCTCGCGGCCAGCAAGCGCGAGGCCCGCGACTTCCTGGCGGCAGGCGCCGTGAGCGTGAACGGCCAGAAGGCGGCGGCGGATGCTCGCCTGACCTCGGCACAGCTGCTGCACGGTTCCGCGTCGCTGCTGCGACGAGGCAAGAAACTCTGGCACGCGATCCGCGTGCAGGGTTGAGGTGGGAGCGGCTTGCGCCTCAGCCTGCGGAGCTTGGTGACTTGGCCTCGGCTGGCAACCCCGCCGGCCCCTCGCTTGCCGCTGGCTTGGGCTTGATCACCAGCGGCACCACCACATCCGCGGGACGCACGCCAGCCACGCTGTTCACCTCGGCCCCCGCGGGCAGCACCCACGTGCTCACGGCCTTCTGCGTGATGCGCTTGGCCAGGTCCTCGGGCGTGAGGTGCACGATGGCCACCACCCGCGTGTTGCCGCTCTCCACGTCGGCCAGCGCCGTGCCCTGCGCGCCCAGCACCACGTCGCGCAGCACGCCGCCGCCCTCACCAAAGGTCACGTCGAATCCCTGCAGGTCCTCCGGCGCGCCGGCGATCTCGATGCGCACCGAGGGGAGCGTGATGGTCTGGCTCTTGCCAGCCACCGTGAAGGAGACCTGCACCCGGTCTGGCGTGAACAGCACCTGGCTTGGGAGCAGCTTGAGCGCATCCGGAAGCCGCAACGAGGCGTCCACGGTGTGGCTGGTCCCGGCAGGCAGGTCCGTGGCGTTCACCACCGCCTCGATGGACTCCTTGCTCGCCGCCTCGGCGGATGTCTCCGGAACCATCGCCACCACCTCGGTGGGTTGCACCTCGGCCGGACCCCAGAGCGTGACCAGGGGCACGCGGGCCACCACGGGCATGCGCACGGGCACCATGGCGCCCACCCGCACATCGATGCGGGCCGGACGAACGGAGGAGATGTCCGCGTCGGTGCCGCGCACCTCGGCGGTGCGCTCGATCAGGGGACCGAGCACCGCGCTGCGCATTCCGGTCTCCATGCCATCGGTATCCAGCTGAAGCACCAGCCCCTGCTCCAGTGCCGCCTGCAGTCGCGTGAGGCTGGCCGGGCTCGCCTTCACGCTCACGGTGACGGACTGGGGCTGGGCCGGATCCACGAAGCGCTGGCCGGCATCGCTGGGCCGAAGGATCACCGTGCCGGAGAGCGTGCGGAGTTCGCGCGTGCGGTCGGCCGCCCAGGTCCAGATCAGCAGCGTGGCGATCGAGGCCGCGAAGATGGTGGAGAGCGTTCCTTTCCAGTCGCGCATGTCAGGTCGCCTTGTTCGGGGAGGGGGGCGCGGCCGATTCGGTCGCTGCCGCGGCCGCGTCGCGCCCGCCCAGGCTTCCGATGATCCGTCGGGCCATGCCTCGGCCCGCGGGCGCGGGGCGACTGAGCTTGTCGCGGATCAGGATCGCGAACTCGGCGTGCGCGATGGGCGCCGAGAGCCGGCCATGCTCGGCCACCCGGATCTGACCGTTCTCCTCGCTCACCACCACCACCAGCGCATCGCTCTCCTCGGTCACGCCCATGGCGGCGCGATGGCGCGAACCCAGGCGCATGCCGCCGGTCTCCTCGGCCAGCGGCAACTGCACGCTGGCTGCGGCGATGCGCTCGCCGCAGATCACCACCGCCAGATCGTGCAGGGGGCTGCTGGGCCAGAAGATGCTCTCCAGCGTGCGCGCCGAGACCTTGGCGTCCATCGGCACGCCCTGCTTCGCCAGTCCGGCCAGGCTGGTGCCTCGCTCGATCACGATCAGGGCGCCGAAGCGGTTCCGGCTGAGGAACTCGACCGCCTCGTCGATGGCCTCCACGAGCGGGTCCAGGGCGCGCCGCTCCCCGGGCACGATGCTCTGCCCGATCCGCACCATGGCCTGCCGCAGCTCCGGCTGGAAGACCACCAGAAAGAAGATGGCCACCGCGCCCAGCACGCCCTCGCTCAGCAGCCGCAGCCGGGCCAGGTTGTCGCTGAAAAGGCCGGCGAAGCGCAGCCCGAGCAGCAGCACCGCCAGCACGATGATGGCACCCTTGAACACCGCCGCGCCGCGGGTTCCCTGCAGGAAGCGCAGCACCAGCAGCACGCCCACGAAGATCACCGCCAACTCCACCGCCACGCTGAGCGGATCGCTTCCCCGGAAGAGCTGGAACAGACGGTCGAACACGAACCGACTGTACCACGCGCCGGTGGGTCCGGATCGCTACGATCGCTGGTCATGAGCCGCGACGCCAGCTCCATCCCAGTGGGCAAGCCCACCTTCATCTGCGCCGCCAGCGGCGAGCCGCTTCCTGCGGGCACGCCATGCGTGGCGGCCGTGCGGGACAACGGGCAAGGGGGGTTCGAGCGCATGGAGTTCAGCACCGCCGCGTGGTCGGCCGGGGCCCGTCCCGAGGGCCTGCTGTGCTGGTGGCGGACCACCATGCCCGAACCTGATGCGCGTCGCAGGCTGGTGCTGGACGACGACGCGATCGAGGAGGTCTTCGACCGCCTGGCCGAGGACCAGCGGCCCAATCGCCTGGCCGTTCGATGGCTGCTGGCCATGATCATGCTTCGCAAGAAGCGGCTGCGGCATCTACGGATCGACCACCGCGAGGGCTCGGAGGTGTGGCTCTTCGCCCGCCGAGGTCAGCAAGAGGGCGCGCCGCCCACGGAGGTGATCCATCCCCAACTCGACGACGAGGCCATCGCCGCCCTCTCGGATGAACTCTCCGCCGTGGTCAACCTGGAAGGCTGACGCCGCGCGTCGGCTGACCGTGCTGGTGCTGTCGGCAGCGATGACCGGCTGCGCCGCCGCCGGATCGCGCGTGCCGGATGAGCCCGCGGTGTCCGCGGATCGCGCGCCGGCGGTCAGCGCCGCGGACTTCATCCAGGCTCAGCGGCGCCGCGTGCAGGCACTCGAGCGCTTCGCCAGCCGGGGCAGCGCGGAGCTGCGTTGGAAGGACGCGCAGGGCGATCACTTCGAGCAGGCGCAGGTGGAGCTGGCCTGGCTGGACCACGGCCAGCGCATGGCGCTGCGCGCCGACAAGGTGGGTGAACGGCTGGTATGGGTGGGGGCGGATGCGTCGCGATGGTGGATCTTCGAGCCCAAGGCCGAACCTTCGTCGCTGCTCGTGGGCCCGCGAGGAACCGTGCCGCCGAGATCACCCGTGCCGTTTGCGGGCCCCGAGAGCGTGATGGAACTGCTGGCCGCCACGCCCTGGCCTGACGCCGCCACGCTCACCGCCGCGGACCAGCCCGGGATGAAGTGGCTCTCATGGCGTCGCGGTGCGCCGGTGGGCGGCTGGAACGCCACGCGCGTGCGTGTTCGCCAGCCCGAGTCCCTGCCTGACCGGGTCGAGTTGCTTGCCGCCGACGGGTCCGTGCTGGCAGCCAGTGCCCTGGCTCGTCCACTGTCCCTGCAGGTGACCGGACTTCCTCCGGGTGCGTGGCCCGATGTGCCAGGCACGGTTCGGCTGGAGATGGGGGGCGACGCGTCGTGGGAAGTCTTCTGGGACACGCCCGGCACGGCTCCGGAGCGGCTCAAGGAGCGGCTCTTCGATCTGGAAGCCCTGCGATCGGTCCTGCGGCCGCAGCGCGTGGAAGTGCTGGACGGACAGGAACCCTGATGCATCATCTGGTCGCGCTGGTTCCGTGGTTGCGGTGGCTGCCCTGCCTGGCGTTGCTGCTGGCAGGCTCGACGGGCTCCGAGCCCCACGCGCCGGCGCCGGCCGTGGCGAGCCATGGACACGCGTGGCTGGTCCGGTCCTGGCAGGACCGGTGGCTGGTGGATCACGTGGCGATGAACGACGAGCGACCCGTGCGCATGACGCTCGGTCGTCACGACGATCATCCGGTGTCGCTGGCCTGCGAGGACGATCGCCTCTGGATCGCCTTCGCGCCACGCGAGGGACGCAGCGAGGTGCTGACCGCACGCGTGGCGCGCAATCCCGCGAGTGACCTTTGGTTCGTGGTGCCGCCCGGGGTGATGCTCTGCAGCAGCCTGCCCACGGAGTCCGAGCCGGCGCTGGCGGCGCACGCTGGCCAGCTCTGGGCCATCGAGGGCGAATCGCGCCGCATCCACCGGCTCCGCGGCAGCGTCTGGGAACGGGTCGAGCCGCCGGATGACCTGCCCGGGATGGTTCGGGTCACGCTGGCGCATGACACGGGATCGCTGTGGCTGCTGACCCAGGGCGAGCCGTCGCGGCGCTGGCGATGGAACGGCCAGCGT
>JBJOGW010000026.1:0-36016 GCA_046048055.1 Planctomycetota bacterium | reverse complement strand
CTACCGCCCGAGCAGCATCTCGGCGTAGGTGGGCAGCGGCCAGAGGTCGGCCGGCGTCCACTTTTCGATGCTGTCGCAGAACCTTCGCACCTCGGTCATGGCGGCCACCACCTCGTCGCGGCAATGCCGCATGTGGGCGGCGGAGTCCTTGAAATCGCGGGCCTCGGCCTTCTCGAGCGCGGCCAGGGCCGTTCGCAGGCCGGAGAGCTTCTGCACCCAGTTCCGCAGGGCCGTTTCCTCATCGGGGCACTCCACGCCCGCGGCGCGGCTGGCGCCGACGGCGTCGGCCAGCTCGGCCTGGCCGCGCGTGGCGGCGGGCAGGATCTGCGTGCGCACCATGGTGGCCAGCGTGCGGGCCTCGATGCCCACCACGGTCACGTAGAGTTCCATGAGCACCTCGGCGCGGGCCTTGAGCTCGGTGGGCGAGAGCACGCCGTACTTGCTGAACAGGTCGCGGGCCTTGCGGCTCTCGAAAACCGGCAGGGCGTCGGCTGTGCTGGTCAGGTTGGGCAGGCCGCGCTGGGCCGCCTCCTTGTGCCACGCCTGGCTGTATCCGTCGCCGTCAAAGCACACGCGGCGATGCTTCTTCACCACGTCCTTGAGCACGGCCCTGACCGCGCTCTCCAGCCTGGCCGCGGAAGGATTCTTGCCCGCCTTGCGCTCGATCTCGGTGGCCACGAAGTCCAGGCTCTCGGCGATGATGGTGTTGAGCACGGTGTTGGGCCACGCCACCGCGGCCGTGCTGCCCACGGCGCGGAACTCGAACTTGTTGCCGGTGAAGGCGAAGGGGCTGGTGCGGTTGCGGTCGCTGGCGTGCCGCGGAAGCATGGGCAGGGTGGTGGCGCCCAGGTCCAGCAGCCCGCCCTTGAGGGTCTTGCGCGGCCCGCCTCCCTCGAGCTGGTCCAGGATGTCCGTGAGCATGCTGCCCAGGTAGATGCTCATGATGGCCGGTGGCGCCTCGTTGGCGCCCAGGCGGTGGTCGTTGGCGGCGCTGGCGATGCTGGCCCGCAGCAGGTCCGCATGCATGTCCACGGCGCGGATCACGCCGCAGAGAAAGGTGAGGAACTCCAGGTTCTCGTGGGTCTCCTCGTGCGGATCCAGCAGGTTCACGCCGGTGTTGGTGGCCAGGCTCCAGTTGTTGTGCTTGCCGCTGCCGTTCACGCCGGCGAAGGGCTTCTCGTGCAGCAGGCACTCGAAGCCGAACTCGCGGGCGGTCATCCGGAGCACGTGCATGCACACCATCTGGTGGTCGGCGGCGATGTTGGCCAGCTCGAAGGTGGGGGCCAGCTCGTACTGGCCCGGGGCCACCTCGTTGTGGCGGGTCTTGACCGGCACGCCCAGCTCGAACAGCCGCTCCTCGACCCGGGCCATGAAACTGATCACGCGGTCGGGAATGGCGCCGAAGTAGTGGTCATCGAGCTGGTGGCCCTTGGGCGGCATGGCGCCCACCAGCGTGCGGCCGGTGATCATCAGGTCCAGCCGCTCCTTGTAGAGCTCGCGGTCCACCAGGAAGTACTCCTGCTCGCAGCCCAGCGTGGCCACCACCTGGCTCACGCCCTTGTCGCTGCCGAAGATCTTCAGGATGCGCATCGCCTGTCGGCTGACCGCGCGGATCGAGCGGAGCAGCGGCGTCTTCTTGTCGAGCGCCTCGCCGGTCCAGCTGACGAAGGCCGTGGGAATGCACAGGGTGGTCACGCCGCCCGGGTTGCGCAGCAGGAACGCGGGGCTGGTGGGATCCCAGGCGGTGTAGCCGCGGGCCTCGTAGGTGTCGCGGATGCCGCCGCTGGGAAAACTGCTGGCATCGGGCTCGCCCTGGATGAGCTGGCTGCCCGAGAGTTTCTCGATGGCGGTGCCGTCGCCCAGGATGCTCAGGAACGCGTCGTGCTTCTCGGCCGTGGTGCCCGTGAGCGGCTGGAACCAGTGGCAGTAGTGGGTGGCACCGTTCTCGACGGCCCAGTCCTTCATGGCCACCGCCACGGTGTTGGCCACCGCGGGATCGAGCGGGCTGCCGTCCTGGATGGTCTTCTGCAGGCTGGCATGCACGTCGCTGGGCAGCCGCTTGAGCATGGTGTCGCCCGCGAAGATGAGGGTGCCGAACACGTCGCTGGGGCGCGGCGGCTGGGTGCTGGACAACAGGGCCTCCTGGGAAGTGGTCCGACGCATGGGTGCTTCGATCCTTCGAAACGGGTGCGGCCCGAACCCCGCCTGCCGGGGACGGATCTGGCGAGCATAGCGAAGCGACGCAGGCCGGCAAAAACCGGTGAAAGCCGCCGAGTCAGCCGAGCATGGTGCGGCGCCGCTTCAGGTAGTCCCACACCACGAAGCGGTCCAGTTCGCGACCCCCCACGAAGGCCACGCGGCCGCCGGTGCGCTCGGCGAGCCGCCGCGCAAAGCCCACGTCCTCCGCGCCCTGGTTCCAGCTGGGCAGCAGGATCACGTTGATGGTGATGCCCTCGCGTCGGCAGCGTTCGCCCTCGCGCAGCGTGGCCTGCTCGGTGCGTTGATGCGGCGGATAGAGCATGAACAGGGTGCTGCCCTCGAAGTGCGCGGTGGGCAGTCCGTCGGTGATCAGGATCACCTGCCGGTTGGGGGTGGGCTGCGCGGCCAGGAACTGGCGCGCCAGCTGCAGCGAGCGCTGGATGTTGGTGAAGTGCAGCGGCAGCGACGACTCGCCGAGGCGCGGATCGGACATGTCGGCCTTGAGTCGCACCACGGGGCTGAACACGCTCACCGGCTTGGGAAGCAGGCCCGTGACCTCGCCGGGCGGGCAGGGCCGCGCCAGCGTGTACATCTCGATGAACTGCAGGAAGTCGCCCGGATACTCGCTGCGGATCAGGCCATCCAGCGCCAGCGCCATGCGCTTGCAGTGGGCGTGCAGGCCGCCGTAGCGCATGCTGCCGCTCATGTCCATGATGACCGCGGTGGCCGCCTTGGGGCTCTTGCGGGTGCGGTGCACTTGCATGTCGGCGGGGGTCAGTCGCAGCGGTCCGGTGCCGCGGGGCCCGCCGCCGCGCTCGCCGGCCTGTCGCAGCAGGGCGTTGGTGAAGGTCTGCGGCAGGTCGAGGCTGGAGGCCGGGTCGCCGAACTGCCAGTCGCGCGTGGTGGGAAGCTCGATGGCGCCGTCGGGGCTTTCCACGCCAGCGTGGCGACCGCTGCGGGCGTCCTGCAGGTTCTCGAAGATGGTCCGAAGCAGGCCCTGCTGGTACACGCGCATCGCCCGCGGCGACACCCGCCAGCCCTCGGGTCCGCGCTCGAGTCCCTCCCGCTCGGCCGCCTGGCGGGCCAGCTCCTCGATCTGCCGGGCCATGCGCTGCAGGTCGTCGAGCTGGTTCTGCTCGGCGAAGTCCGCGAGCGCGTCCAGGTCGATGCGACCCACGCGGGCATCCTTCATGGATTGCTCGATCTGCTCCAGCAGCCGGTCGATGGTCTCCAGCTCCTCCTTCAGGGCCAGCGCCTCGGGAATGGTGAGCGGCGTGCGGCCCGTGAAGGCATGGCGCGAGGCCAGCTGCTCCACCTGGTACCGGTCGCTCAGCCGTTCGATCAGCTGCAGCAGTCGCCGTGCGAACAGGCTTCGCTCGTCCAGCCGGTACCAGAGACGCTCGAGGTCGCGGAGTTGCTCCTCGGAAACATGGCGGCGAAAGGCCTTCTCCAGTTCCGGCGGCGGCTGCATGCCCTCGGCGGCGCCGTGGAAGGCCTGCCGCGCATCGCGCCGCACGGCGGTGGTCTCATGCGTCTCGAGGATGCGGCGCTTGCGTTCCAGCAGCATGGCGCGAAGGCTCTCCAGGCTGGGGCCGAGTCCCTGGATCGATGCCGGATCGATGTCGATGGCGTTGGCCAGCTCCTCGTCGCTGAACTGGCGCATGGAGCCATGCATCAGCATGTGCTCCATGGCCACGCCCACGGCACCGCCGGAGGGTGGCGCCGGCGGCGGAAACCGGACGGGGTCATAGCCCAGGTAGGTGTGGATGACACCACCGAGCGACGGCGTGCATGGCACGTCGCGCGGATGGTCGGTCACGATCCCTTCACCTGGTAGGTGATCCGGCCATGCTGCTGCGACCGCGAGATGCGGTCGGTGGCGTGCAGGCCCGCCAGCACGAACTCCACGCAACTGGCACGCACCGCCGGATCGCTGGCGGCGTTCACCTCGAAGGCCTTCTCCCACGCCGGCGGCACGCGTTGCAGCCTCTGGGCGTAGTGGCTGCTGGGAAGCTGGTCGCCCACCTCGATCTGCACGCCCTTGCCGAAGATCTCGGCGATCTCGGCCAGCCCATGGGCATCGACATGCTCCTGAAAGACCACGCCCACGGCCTCGGCCACCAGAGCCTCGATCACCTGCCGCTCGCTCATCTGGTGGCTGCCCATCAGGTCCAGCTCGAGCTTGCCCGCGCCGCTGGCGGCAAGATGAGCCAGGTCGCTCACCCGCGGCACCGCGGGCCGTTCGCCCAGCTGAATGGCCCGGCGCCGCGCGCTGGCCACCATGGTCCGCCAGTTGCTCACGCTGAAGCGGGCGCTGACGCCGCTGGCATGATCGACCAGGCGGCTTTGCCGGGCCTGCATGCTCACCTGCTCGATGATGGCGTCCATGAAGGGCGGCACCCGGACGGGCCATTCGCCGCCCAGGTCCATGCCGGCCTCCTGGTGCGTGATGGCGATGCCCAGCGACCGCTCCAGCGGATAGTGGGTCTGGATCACGCTGCCGATGCGGTCCTTGAGCTGAGGGATCACCTTGCCGCTGCGGTTGTAGGTGGTGGGATTGGCGCTGAACAGCACCAGGATGTCCAGGTCGAAGCGAATCGGGTAGCCGCGAATCTGCACGTCGCGCTCCTCGAGCACGTTGAACAGGCCCACCTGCACCAGCTCGTCCAGGTCGGGCAGCTCGTTCATGGCGAAGATGCCGCGGTGCGTGCGCGGGATCAGGCCAAAGTGCAGCGCCTCCTCGCTTCCCATGCTGGTGCCGGCGGCCAGACGGCTCGGATCGATCTCGCCCACCACGTCGGCGAACTTGGTGCCCGGTGCCAGCCGCTCGGCGTAACGGTCGGCGGCGCCCCACCATGCGATGGGCACCTGATCGGCCGGCGTGGCCGCCAGCAGCGCCCGTCCCGCCGTGGTGATGGGCCGGGTCGGGTCCTCATGCACCGGGGATCCCGGGATGTCCAGGTAAGGCAGCCACGGATCCAGGAAACGGACCAGGCTTCGCATCAGGCGGCTCTTGCCCTGTCCCTTCTCGCCCAGGAACAGCATGTCATGGCCGGCCAGGATGGCGTTGGCGATCTCCGGAAGCACCGTGCTGTCGTAGCCCACCACGCCCGGAAAGAGCGTCTGGTTCGAGGCCAGCTGCCGCGTGAAGTTCTCGCGCAACTCCTCCTTCACGCTTCGGCTTCGCCAGCCGCTGCGCTGCAACTGGGCAAGCGTCCGGATGGCAGGGGGGTGCGGGCAACCGGAGTCCATGGACAGGGGTTCGCCGGGGCCCGCTGCCCGGATGCGACCGCCGCATCGGACCCGGTCAGGGCTTGCGAAGGCGGCTGCCGCGGCCGGAGGCGCTGAAGGACTGGCTGCCCAGCCAGCCCTTCCACCAGAAATATCCCATGAATCCCAGTGCGGTCAGCAGCATCAGGCCCAGGGCGAAGGGGTAGCCGAAGTACCACTTGAGCTCCGGCATGTTCCATGGGCTGTCCGGCTCGAAGTTCATCCCGTAGACGCTGGCGATGAAGCCCAGGGGGATGAAGATGGTGGCCACCACGGTGAGGAAGCGGTTCACTTCGCCGAGGCGGTTGCTGATCGCGGTCAGGTAGATCTCCATCAGGTCGCTGGCCGTGAAGCGGTCGGTCTCGAGCAGGTCCATGAGCCGCGCCACGTGGTCCTGGGCGTCACGCAGGTAGGGACGCAGGTCCTGACCGTACATGTGGTCCAGCATGCCCATGGCCATCACCGCGTCCCGCATGGGCCATACCGCGCGGCGAATCCGCATCAGGTCCACCTTGATGGCGCGGATGTCGTGGATCTGGTCCACGTCCACGTCCTCCACGATGCGCTCCTCGAGTTCCTCCAGCCGGTCGCCCATGCCGCTGACCAGCGGAAAGTAGGCGTCGATCACGGTGTCGATGAGGGCGTAGGCCAGGTATGCGGCGTTGCTGGCGCGCACGCGGCCGCGACCGGTGCGGATGCGGTCGCGGATCAGGTTCAGGCAGTCGCCCGGGGCCGTGGCCTGAAAGCTCACCACCGCGCGGTCCGTCAGGTACAGGCTCAGTTGCTCGCTCTCGAAGCGATGGCCCTCTCGATGCACCTGCGGCATGGGCACCACCAGGAAGGCGTTGTCGCCGTAGCTCTCCACCTTGGCCCGCTGCGTGGTGTCGGTCACGTCCTCCATGGCCAGCGGGTGGATGCCGAAGGTGTCGCCTACCTGCCGGAGCACGGCCTCGTCACCCAGTCCATCCACGTTGAGCCACACCACCGGCCACTTGGCCAGCAGGGACTGGATCTCGGCGGGATCCTGCAGCGTGATCTCCTCGAACCCCTGCGGCGAGAATCCAAATGCCGTCAGGACCGGCCGGGTGGCCCCCTCCTCCAGCTGCATCGTGCCGGGGGGCACGTTCAGGTTGGGCCTGCCGCGGGGACGGCGGTGCGGGAGCTTGATCGGGATCCAGGACATGTTCGAAACGCTACTGCGGCCCGGGTGGGCTCTCAACCGACGTGGCGGATGAACTCAGGATTTCACGGATCGCCACGCCAGCCACGTCATCCACAGGCAGAGCGCGGCACGGGCGGTCCAGCCCAGCGTGCGGATCCAGTTGGTCTGCACCAGCCGTTCGTGGGCCGCCGCGTTGAATCCCTGCGACAGCACACCATGACAGGGCACGCTCACGCCGAAGGTGACGATCCAGACCAGCAGCACCAGGGCCGCACCGCTCCAGGCCATCCACGCGGGCACGGCGGGCGGTCGTTGCAGCAGCAGCCATGCGGCCAGGCCGGCCTCGGCCAGCATGGCTGGCCCCACCACCGGGGTGATGGCTGCGGCATGCAGACGTTCGTAGCGGCTGAAGTGCTCGGGTCCCACCTGGGCCATCAGCGGGTAGTGCACGAGCTGGATGGTCCAGATGAGTCCGGTCAGGTAGCAGGTGAAGGCGACTTGGAGAAGCAGCGGTCCCACGCGCAGGAGTTCGGTTCGATGCGGGCGCGGATTCGCGGCCGGTCAGGGAACGACGATCGACTCCAGCTCACCCTGCGGCAGCCGAAGCAGGGCCACCGTGAAGGGCGTGGCCCGGTGCAGCGCGCCAGGGTTGATCACCCGGGTGGCGTCGACCATGCGGTCGGATCGCTCGTGCGTGTGCCCGTGGAACAGGTAGTCCACGCCCTCGGCCACCGCGGCCTGCATCAGTGCGGGATCGTCACCGTGGGTGAAGGCGACGCGCCGGCCCTGGATGGCGAGTCGCCCCATGGGGTGGTGCACCTGCAAGCCGATCCGCTGGGCGTAGCGGCCAAGCGGACCGGCCCGGTCGCAGTTGCCAAAGACCACGTGCGCGTCGAGTCCCGCGAGCGTGTCGAGCACCTGGTCGGTCTCCACATCGCCGCAGTGCAGGAACATGGTGGCGCCCCGGGCCTGCAACGCCGAGATGGCGCGGCGCGTGCGCTCGGCCTGGGCATGACTGTCGGACAGGATTCCCAGCATGGCACTCACGCCGTGAGCGTGCCGTGGCCCGGCCCATCTGGCAAGGGGCCGCTAGCCTTCGGGCCCCATGTCGAGCCCCGTGGTCACCCGATTCGCCCCCTCGCCCAGCGGACACCTGCATGTGGGCGGAGCCCGCACCGCGCTCTTCTGCTGGGCGTTCGCACGCGGCCGGGCGGGACGGTTCCTGGTCCGCATCGAGGACACGGATCAGAAGCGATCCAGCGACGCGGCCAGCCTGGGGTTCCTGAAGGACCTGAAGTGGCTGGGCATCCACTGGGACGAAGGTCCCACCTTCGAGGGGGTGGGCGGCGGCTCGAACGGGCCATACTTCCAGAGCGAGCGGTTGGAGATCTACAACCGACATCTGCAACGTCTGTTGGACGCGGGCAAGGCCTATCACGCCTTCGACACGCCCGAGGAACTGGAGTCCCGGCGTGCGGCGGCCAAGGCGGCCGGGTTGGCCTACCGCTACGACGGCACGGCCGCCATGCAACGCCCCGCGGACGAGGTGGCCCGGCTGCTGGCCCAGGGCAGACCCTCGGTGATCCGCTTTCGCACGCCACCAGGGCCGATCACCATCCGAGACGAGGTGCTCGGCGAGGCCACGCTGCCTGCGGGTGAGGTGGACGACTTCGTGATCCGCAAGGCGGATGGGTTTCCCACATACCACTTCGCGGTGGTGGTGGATGACGAGCTCATGGGCGTCACGCACGTGCTGCGGGCCCAGGAGCACTTCAACAACACCGCCAAGCACATGCTGCTGCAGGACGCACTGGGCTTTCGCAGGCCGGCCTACGGCCACCTGCCCATCATGACCAATCCCGACGGCAGCAAGATGAGCAAGCGCGACAAGGACAAGGTGCTGCGCAAGGCGGTCACCGATCGCAAGCTTGTCGCGCCGCCGCCCGGCACCGTGCCTGCGGAACGCTTCGCCGCGTGGCTGGGCGACCGGAACACGCAGCTGGACCTGGAGGAGGCCGTGCGTCTGGCGGCCGCGCTGGACGTGGCTCTGCCGGAGATCAACGTGGACGACTTCCGTCGAAGCGGATACCTGCCCGAGGTGCTCTGCAACTTCCTGGCGCTCAATGGCTGGAGTCCCGGCGAGAACCGCGAGAAGTTCGATCTGGCGTTCCTGGTGGAGCGGTTCGGCCTGGACCGCGTGGTCAAGACGCCCGCCAAGTTCGATCGCGTGAAGCTGCTCTCGTTCAACATGGACGCCATCACGGGCATGCCCCGCACGGACTTCGTGCGCCGGTCGCGCGAGCATGGGCAGGTGTTCCATCCCGACTTCATGCGACGCCTCTCCGTGGAGCAGTTCGATGCGCTGGCGGCGGCCAGTCACGAGCGATCGAAGACGCTGGATGACCTCTTCCGCGGCAACCGCTTCCTGGTGCAGGGTGATGGGGCGTTCGCCTATGACGCCAAGGCGGTCGAGAAGAACCTGCGCGCGGGGGAGCCCAGCGGCGCAAGCCACCTGCGTGCCATGCGTCCGCTGCTGGAGGGCGTGACGGGCTGGAGTGCCGCCGGTCTGGAGCCGGTGATCAAGGCCTACGCCGATGCCCATGCGGGCGGACAGCTGGGCAAGGTGGCCCAGCCGCTGCGCGTGGCCGTGAGCGGAGGCACGGTCAGCCCGCCCATCTTCGACACCCTGGCGATCCTGGGCAAGGCGTCCACGCTGGCCCGGATCGACCGGGCCCTGGATCTGGTGGGCTAGGGCGTCAGTCCGCGGGCTTGCTGCCGGGGGCCCAGCCGCTTCGGCCGGGCGCGACGCCGCTCCAGTCGCTCCAGACGTTGTTCTGGCCAAGCACCATCACCTCGATGTCGCCGTTGCTCCAGAGCCGGAACAGGCTCATGCCGAAGGGAGTGCTCTCGCTGGCCAGGCTGACCACCTTGCCCCGAGGATCCTGCATGGCGGGAGAACTGGCGGCCAGAAGCAGGGATCCGCCAACCACCGCGGCGATGGCGGCGATCGGCAGGGCGTGACGGCGGGCCATGCGTCGGCGAAGTGGTGTCGTCATGGGAAGCTCCAGAAGGGATGTCGGCTTGGCGAGGCGAATCGCTACACTGTGCGGGCCTGGACCGTTGGCGCAGTTGGCTAGCGCGTCTCCATGACACGGAGAAGGTCACTGGTTCGAGTCCAGTACGGTCCACTTTCATCGCCCGACGATTGGCTGTCTTTGGGGGCTCTCCGCGACATCGGAGGCGCGATCCCTGCGCTGTTCATGCGTCGTGCAAAGGCCGCCTGGCGGGTGAGCGTTCGCTCGACGCCGGACGGATCGTTGATTCACTGCGGATTGAATCAGACTCGCAACATTGCGAGAACATTCCATGCCCTTCGATATTGTCGGCCAAATGCCTCGCTGAGGCCCATCTGGGCCATGGTTTGTCCCATCATGGCGTGAACCCCGAATTCGGGTGCGGCCTCGACAACACCCCGAGGTCAGAGAGAGCCATGAATCCCCTCGGCGTCGAACAGGCCTCCAGCGAGATGCTCGCCGAGCGATTCGATCCGCTGATCGCGGTGGTCGACGGTCAGGGAACCATCATCTCGCATCGCTTGCCGAAGGAACCCACCGTGGTTTCCCTGGCGGCGGGCGTGGATCGCCTGGACGGGCTCATGCCACATCCGGCGGGCGTTTCGCTGATGGAACTGATTCAGATGGTGCAGGTCGACGGGCGACCTCGCTGTGCCGTGCTGGTGATGCAGGGGCTCGCTCACGAGTTGTGGACACGACCCCATCGCACGGGCAACGGTCAACGTGTCGGAAGCGTGGTGCTGACCTTGCTGCCGGGAGGACTGCAGGATGTTCCGCGTCGTCTGCGGACGGAGTACACGCGGGTGCCGATGTCGGGCCATGACTGGGGACCGCTGGACGGGCTCACCCGCGGCGAGATGAACGCCCTTCGGCTGATCTCCCGGGGCATGACCAACACCGAGGCGGCCCAATTCATGCACCGCACCCGACGCGCCGTGGAATGGCACGTGCGTCACCTGCACCGCGCGCTTGGGATCACCACGCGACCAGCCCTGATCACGGTCGGGCGTCGGGCGGGACTCCACTGCTTCGAGGACTCGGAATGGGAGCTGGTGCTTGGAACCCGTCGGGCGGTCCGATCGCGCCGTTCCAGGGACGACGGCGTTCCAGAGCACGAATCCTGACTCCCACGCCCGGGCAGAGCCACGTGCTCGTCCGGGCATGGGAGTCGGCCGCGTCTCGTCGCCGCCAGGTCGGCGGACCGCCTCAGCGTCGTCGCCGGGTGGTCGCGCCAGCTGCCAGGGCAACCAGACTCAAGGCTGCCGGGCTTGGCACGTGCTCACCCGGCACCTTGTCCGAGCCACCGTTCTCCAACCCGCGGAACCGCACGATGAACGCGTAGGGGTCGGTGTTGCTGTTCCCTCCCACGAACATGGAACTGGTCAGCATGGATGTCATGGCTCCGGTGATCTGGAACAGCCAGTTGCCGGTCTGGCCCACCCCCACGCCGCCGTTGGGGCTGCCTCCGGCCAGCCACGTGCCACCGGTTCCCGCGCCACCGATCCACGAGCCCGGGAACGGCACGCCCGATGCTCCCGCGGGAATGTTGGTGAGGGCCGGGTAGCTGGAACTGAGCATCGAACTGCTGATGGTCCCCATGGATTCCGGTGTCCGGAACATGAAGGCGGTGATGAAACCACCGATCGTGGGATCCGTGGTGTTGGTCAGCGACACCGCCAGCTGTCCGGTATTGGATCCGAGGTAGGTGTACTCCACGGATCCTGTGAAGGCGCCGAGCCCCTCGGTGCTCAAGGCACCAACGCTGTAGATGGGCAGCGCGGAGGCGTGGGCGGCTCCGGCAAGGCATGCGGCGGCGACGAAGGACGAAAGCGAAAGCTTCGAGGCGTTCATGGTGTGCTCCAAAGTTGGGGGAAGTGGGAAAGGGACGACCCCCGCACCGTGTCGTGCACGGACGGGGGGTGGCGCCGCGTCTCACGCCGATGGCCCATGAACTGCGGCTGCCTGCAGTCCGCGCGATCCCCGGGCTCGCGTGAAGGCGTGGACGATCCCTGGTGCCGCCTTGCATCGCAGGTCCCGTGGCGGCACCATGCCACGCATGCACGCCAGCACATCGCTCGCCCTTGCCGTGTCCGCCCTGGCTCTGCTTGCCTGCGGCGATCCAACCTCCACGGCCGGACGTTCGGTGCCGCCGGCCTCCCCCCACGCACCGATGGAGTCACCCGCGCCGACGGAGACTGACTGGATCACGCTCTTTGACGGGACCGATCCGGCCGCCCAGTGGCGCGGATTCCGTCAGGCGGAATTCCCCAGCGGATGGGAGGTCCGGGATGGCTGCCTGGTGCACGTGGGGCCTGGCGGTGGCGACATCGTCACACGCCGCGCGTTCGGAAGCTTCGAGCTGGAACTGGACTGGAAGGTCACCCCCGGCGGGAACAGCGGAATCTTCTATCACGTGAGTGAGGACATGCCCAACACGTGGGAGACCGGGCCGGAGATGCAGATCCTGGACGACGGGACGCACCAGGACGGCAAGGATCGCCTGACCTGTGCCGGAGCCGACTACGCGCTGTATCCCGCGCCGCTGGGCGCCGTGAAGCCGGTGGGCCAGTGGAACCGGGCACGGATCCTGGTCGAGGGGATGCATGTGCGCTACTGGCTCAACGGGGTCAAGACCGCGGACTTCGTCCGCGGCAGCGACGACTGGAAGGCCCGCGTGGCTGCCAGCAAGTTCAGCAGGATGCCCGGCTATGCCAAGCATGCGCGTGGCCACATCGCGTTGCAGGATCACGGCGACGAGGTCTGGTTCCGGAACATCCGGGTGCGCCCGCTGGATTGAGCGGGCACGACCGGTCCTCCGGCGGAAGCATGCCGTGATCGAGCGGATCCGAAGGCGATACGAGCGGTGGGCCGGCTGATACGACCAGGCGTATGGCCATGACGGCCGTTGCGCGTCGGGGCCGCTGGTGCAGGCCATGGCGCGCACGCGGGCCATCGAGGTGCTGGAAGTCGCCTACGGAACCGGCATCACGAGTGCCATGCTGCTCGAGCCGTCGGGACTGATGCTGGTCAGCGGCCGCCGGCCTTCCACTTGATGCTGCAGCCCATGCTCGGATGCTGCGCCGCACAGGGAGCGGCGCCGGCCAGCACGGCGGCGATGGCGTCGCGAAGATCCTTGCCGGTGACCGGCTCGCCGTTGCCGGGCCGGCTCGCGTCCAGCCGGCCTCGGTACGCCAGACGGTGGGCCGCGTCGAACAGGAAGAAGTCCGGCGTGCACACGGCGCCGAAGTCACGAGCCACCTGCTGGGAGGCGTCGAAGCAGTAGGGGAAGTCGTAGCCGGCCGATGCGGCCTCGGCCTTCATGCGATCAGGACCATCGTCCGGATGACTCACCGGATCGTTGCTGGAGATGGCCACCACGGCCAGCGGTCCGGTCGCGTGCTCCCGGCCGATCCGGGCCAGCTCCTCGCGAACGTGCACCACGAAGGGGCAGTGGTTGCAGATGAACATCACCAGCACGGGACGGCCATGCAGGTCACGCGAGCGCACGGTGGCATTGGTGCGCGTGTCGGACAGGTCGAACGCGGGCATCGGGGTCCCCAGGGCGATCATGGTGCTCTCGAGCGCGGGCATGGCGTGACTCCTTGTGCGATGGATGAGGCGAACCGGAGGGTGGATCCTAGACTTGGCCGCATGCCGCGGCTGCGTGACGAGGGTCCGAGCGACGAGGACATCCGCCGGTACGGGCACGAGGCCGATCCGGTGGACGCCGAACTGTTCTGCCCGGATTGCGGGGCCCGCATGCACCACGACGCCGACGTCTGCCCCCGCTGCTTCTGCTTCACGGGGGGCGACGCCCTGCGCCGCCACCCACGGCGCGAGCGGCGACGGCGCGCGATCATCCTGACCATCACGGCCGTGATCGTGTTCGTGATGCTCCTGCCGCTGCTGACCGGTCGCTGGTGGGTCTGAGCGAAAGCGAAAGGGCGAGCCGCGTGCACGGCCCGCCCTTCAGGTGCCCCGTGTAGGACTCGAACCTACGACCCGCTGATTAAGAGTCAGCTGCTCTACCAACTGAGCTAACGAGGCGAAGGGGGAGATGGTAATGATGCCGCTCGAGGGCGGCAAGCCGATTCAGGCCTTCGCCTCCTTCTCGCGGACGCCGTGGCAATGCTTGAACTTGCGTCCGCTGCCGCAGGGGCATGGCTCGTTGCGACCCACGACGGCCGGCGGCGCCTTGGGCGCCACCGATCGAGGGGCCTCGGCCGCGGGCTGCCCGACCGGCGACTGGGCGGGCGCGTCGGCCGATGGGGGCTGACTCGCCGCGTCCTCGGCCGGCGGGGCCGCGGATTGCGGGGGCTGCTGGGCGGCCTGCGGCACCAGGCGGCCTCGCAACGCCACCTCGGCCACGCGGTTGCGCACGCCCTCCATCATCTCGTCGTAGAGGCGCGAGGACTCCTTCTTGAACTCGATCCGCGGATCCTTCTGGCTGAAGGCCCGGAAGCCGATGGCGTCGCGGATCTGGTCCATGGCCCGAAGGTGGTCCTTCCAGGCGTTGTCCAGGATCTGCAGCAGCACCCACCGCTCGAACTGGGTGAGCTCGGCCCGCAGGCATTCCCGCAGCCGCTCGGTCACGAACGACTCCGGATCGGCTTCGGCCTCCCGCAGTTCGCGATCGTTCAAGCGGGCCAGGCCCTGCTGACGGAACCACGCGTCGATGGCGGATCCCGAGCGACCCGTCTCGAGGCACGCACGGGCCCGCTCGCCCAGCCGCTGGTCGTTCCACGTGCGGGCCTCCTCATCGAGCAGTCGGCGCAACTCGCGAGGATCGTTGCTGGGCAGGGTCTGCGGATCCCACGCCAGCGTGTAGCGGTTGCGCACCCAGTTGCAGAAGTGGGTGAGCGCCTGCTGCGGATTCGCCTGCATCTGGGCACTGGTCATCTCCAGCGCGAAGTCGATCGGGTAGAGCCGCTCGCGATCCGCATAGGCGTTGCGGGCGATCTCCAGGAGCGTGCGCAGGGCCTCGTCGGGCGACTCGGCGGCCTGCAGGCGAGCCACATCCACCGGCACGCCCAGGACGCGCTCGCACCAGTGCCCCAGTTCACGGGCGCTGAAGTCGGGCACCAGGAAGGCGTCCACGGGGGTCAGGTCCACCGACTCCAGCATGGTGTCGGCGGACTGCTCGATCACGGTGCGCACCGCTGCGCGGTCGCCTCCGCGCACCAGTTCCGGGTCCAGTTCGCAACGCCAGGTCTCCCGGGCCCACTTGGCCAGGCCCGTGGCGTCGAAGTCCGCTGGCTCCATCTCGGCGGGCATGAACTCGGCCACTGCCAGCTCGATGCGGCCCTGGGCCTCCTCCTTGGCGTCGCGCACGATCATCTCGCGCACCTCGGCCGGCTCCTTCCGGCGGAACCGCTGCGGCTCGATCGCGTTGCCCAGGTGCTCCCGGGTCCACTCCGCCAGGCAGCGGCCCACGTGGTCCGGGCCCAGGTAGAGCTGCACGGCGTCCGCGATGGCCTCGTCCAGGAAGTCCTGCACCACCTTCTTCACGCCGCGAGACTCCAGCACGGGTTGGCGCAGGCCGTAGAACTTCCGTCGCTGCACCTCCATGGGCTCGTCGTACTCCAGGATGTTCTTGCGCATGGTGAAGTTGCGTTCCTCCACCTTGCGCTGCGCCTTCTCCACGGCCCGCGTCAGCATCGGCGCCTCGATCGAGTCGCCCTCCTTCATGCCCATGCGCGAGAGCAGGGTGAGCGTGGCCTTGCCCGCGAACATCTTCATCAGGTCGTCCTCGAGGCTGAGGAAGAAGCGGCTGCTGCCCTGGTCGCCCTGGCGGCCGGAGCGCCCGCGCAGCTGGTTGTCGATGCGTCGGCTCTCGTGCCGCTCGGTGCCGATGATGTGCAGGCCGCCCATCTGCTCCACGCCGGTCCACAGCGCCAGCCGGTGCAGCTGGAAGCCCCCGTGGGCGTCGAGTTCCTTCGCCAGCTCGGGCTCCTGCATCTGGGCCAGCCGCTTCTCGCCCACCGGGCGCAGTTCGCCCACCCAGTGGCGGAGCAGGGCCAGGCGCACGCCGGCGTCGTCCATGTCCGAGATCGCCTTGCGGTCCATCTTGAGCCGCGTGGCGGCCAGGTGCCGGTGCACCGCGGCCAGGATGGTCTGGTCATCCTGGTCAGGCCGTGCATCGCGTGGGGCGATGTTGCGTCGCTTCCAGTGCTCCAGCAGCGCGGCACGGTCCACGGCGCCAAGCTTGATGTCGGTGCCGCGACCAGCCATGTTGGTGGCGATCATCACGGCACCCAGCTGGCCCGCGCCGGCCACGATGTCCGCCTCGCGCTCGTGCTGCTTGGCGTTGAGCACCTCGTGCTGGATGCCGTGGCGTCGCTTCAGCATCTCGCTCAGTCGCTCGCTCTTCTCCACGCTGGTGGTGCCCACCAGCACGGGTCGGCCCGCGTCGTGCTGGCGCACGATCTCGTCCAGGATGGCGTCCCACTTGTCCTTCTCGCCCAGGAACACCAGATCCTCGCGGTCGCGCCGGCACACGGGCACGTTGGTGGGAATGCTGACCACGTCAAGCCGGTAGATCTCGTGGAACTCGGTGGCCTCGGTGTCCGCCGTGCCGGTCATGCCCGCCAGCCGTTCATAGAGCTTGAAGTAGTTCTGGATGGTGATGGTGGCCATGGTCTGCGTCTCGTCCTTGATGCGGACGCCTTCCTTGGCCTCGACCGCCTGGTGCAGGCCGTCGCTCCACTGCCGACCGACCATCTTGCGGCCGGTGTTCTGGTCCACGATCACCACCCCGAGCTGCCCGTCCTCGTCGGGGGCCACCACGTAGTCGCGGTCGCGCTGGTAGACCGCATGGGCGCGGATCGACTGCTCGAGCAGGTGCGGCATGTCGATGTTCTCGCCCACGTAGAAGCTGCCCACGCCGGCCAGCCGCTGGGCCTCGCCGATGCCCTGGTGGGTGAGCACGGCCTTCTTCTTGTCCAGCTCCACCTCGAAGTACTGCGTGTGGGCGTCACGGGCCTTCTCCAGCTGCGGAAGGCGGGTCCGGGCGGACTGCAGGGCCTGCTTGAGCTCCGGCACGCGTGCGCGGTCTCGCGCATTGCGGATGTCGCCCTCGAGCGTGCTCATCTCCACGCGGCAGGCCTGCACCTGCTCATCGGCGGTGGTCCACGGCTTCTGCCGCTCCACCAGCTCGCGCGCGATGCGATCCGCCAGCTCGTAGCGCGGCTTCTGCCGCTCGGCGAGCCCGCTGATGATCAGCGGGGTCCGGGCCTCGTCGATCAGGATGCTGTCCACCTCGTCGACGATGGCGAACTCGCGGCGGCGCTGGACCTGGTCCTCCTCGCGCTGCTTCATGTTGTCGCGCAGGTAGTCGAATCCGAACTCGCTGGTGGTGCCGTAGACCACGTCGCAGCGGTAGGCGGCTCGCTTGCCCTCGTGCCCCTGCATGTGGAATGGGTGGATCGCGCCCACGGTCAGGCCCAGCGCGCGGAAGAACGGGAAGGTCCAGTCGCGGTCGCGCTGCACCAGGTAGTCGTTCACGGTGACCACGTGCACCTGCTTGCCCTGGCAGCACGCCAGATAGCAGGCCAGCGGGCCCACGATGGTCTTGCCCTCGCCAGTCTTCATCTCGGCGATCCGGCCCTCGCTCAGCACCACGCCGCCGATGATCTGCACGTCGAAGGGTCGGGCACGGAAGGGCGGGCGGCTCTGGGTCAGCAACGCGCGCACCGCCTCGTAGAGCGCCGGGGGGATGTCCGTGAATTGCCACGCAGGCACCGCGGCCGCGCAGCCCAGGAAGGCGTCCACGGGCTCGGCCGGCGGTGCGGCATCCATGGCGGCCTTCACCTGATCGAACAGGGCGCGGGCGTCGGCGGGCAGTCGTGCGGGGTCGAAGCCGCCTTCGGGGTTGAAGATGTTCCGGATGCCCACGGCGCGGTCCATGGCCTCGCGGGCCACCGCAAAGACCTCCGGCAGCATCTCCAGGCGCTGGGCGCCATCGCGGAAGCGGCGGCGAAACTCCTCGGTCTTGCCCCGCAGTTGCTCGTCGGTGAGCTGCCGGGTGGCGGACTCGAGTTGGTTGACCTGGCTGACCACCCGCAGGTAGCGCTTGACCATGCGCTGGTTGCGGGTGCCGAAGATGCGGCGGGCAAGCGGACCGAAGATGGGGACGCCCATGGTGGGTGTGCTCCTGGGGGGCGCCGTGGCCACCCGTACGTGAAGGATGAAGGGGAATGCGAACGCGGCCGACCGGAGGGGTCAGCGCGTGGGCGGCGGAAGACTCAGCTGGCGCCAGGCTGCCGGAGCCGAGACGGTCGGCGTGGTCATGGGCCATGCCCCGGGCAGGGTGCCGCAGGACAGGCATGCCGAGGCGGGCCCGGGTGCATCGCATGCTGGCAAGGCATGCTCACCCGCCGCGACCAGTCCACTCACGCAGGCCACGCGGTGCGCGCTCGTCTCGCCTGCCGACACCGTCATGGCGGCCGTGATCGAGACCAGCATGGCCATGGCCAGGAAGGCTGCGGCCGTGAAGGGCTGGAGGCGGGCAGGCGCGTGCATCGCGTGAAGAATAGCGTCGGAACGGGATGACGCCCGCATCGCCGTAAGATTTGCACGTGCTCTCGGCCCCACCAGTCCGAACGCTCCGTGTGCATGGCATGGAGTGCGCCGGCTGCGCGGTGGCGGTCCGCCGGGCCCTTGAAGGTGTCTCGGGGGCCGCCGGCGTCGAAGTGGACATCGCAGCGGGCCTGGCCAGGGTCAGCGGGGGCGTTGCGGAGCAGGCGCTGGTGTCCGCCGTCGAGCGGGCCGGTTACCGGGCACAAGGCGTGGCCGGTTTCGAGGACCCCGAGGCGCTTCGTGCCGAGGTGGAGCGTCGGCAACTGGCCCAGTGGCGAGGGTGGCGGTGGCGCGCGCTGGTTGGACTGGCGATCTGGGTGCCGCTCGAGCTGGTCCACTGGATCGGCCTCGCCATGCACGCGCACGGCGTGCTGGTGCAGGCCTGCATGCTTCTGGGCAGCACGCTGAGCATGGCGTTGGTGGGGTCGGGATTCTGGAGAAGCGCCTGGGGCGTGCTCCGTCGCGGCCGAAGCAACATGGACGTGCTGATCGCCCTTGGTGCGACCACCGCGTGGGTGGCCAGCGTGGTCACCTTCGTGGCCCAGCGGCGAGGTGCCCTGCTCGACCAGCCGACCTGGTTCAGCGAGGCGGCGGCGCTCCTGGCCATCATCAGCGTGGGTCACTGGATGGAGTCCGCCGCCACGGCTCGTGCAGGCAACGCGGTGCGCGAGCTTCTTCAGTTGCAGCCTGAAGAGGTGGAACGACTGGACCCGGGGGACACCGCTCGCATGATTCCGCTCAACGACGTTCGGGAGGGGGATCTGGTGCGCGTGCGGCCGGGTGGTCGCGTGCCGGTCGACGGCCGGCTGGAGCGAGGACAAGGCGACGTGGATGAGAGCGTGATCACGGGGGAGTCGCTGCCGGTGGTTCGGGGGCCCGGCGATGCGCTGCACGCCGGTTCGCTGAACCTGACCGGTGAGCTCGTGCTGCGTGCGGGCGTGGATGGACGAGACACCTCGATCCGCCGCGTGGCCCTGCAGGTGCAGCGGGCCCAGTCCAGCCGTGCCCCCATTCAGGCCCTGGCCGACCGCGTCGCCGGCGTCTTCGTGCCGGTGGTGCTCCTGGTGGCGCTGGGCACGGCCATCGGCTGGGGCGTGTTGGGCGACTGGGGCACGGGCGTGCTGGCGGCCACCACCGTGCTCATCATCAGTTGTCCGTGCGCGCTCGGCCTGGCCACGCCCATGGCCATCATGGTCGGCACCGGGGAGGCCAGCCTTCGCGGGATCCTGGTCAAGGATGCCGCGGCACTCGAGCGGGCGGGCCGCGTGCGAAGGGTGTGGTTCGACAAGACCGGCACGCTGACCGAGGGCTCGCCCGAAGTGGTCTCGGTGGAGGCGATCGAGGGCGCGGATGTCACGGAGTCGCTGGCGCTGGCGGCGGCGGCCGAACGCGCGAGCGAGCATCCCGTGGCACGGGCCATTCTTCGTGAGGTCGCCGATCGAGGGCTTGGCGTGCCCCGGGCGGAGTCCTTCGAGTCCATGGCCGGCCATGGCGTTCGGGCCGTGGTGAACGGTCGCGTGGTGCAGGTCCACCGAGATCTCCGAGCCTCATGCATCGTCGAGGTCGACGGACGTGCGTACCTTCGGATCAAGATTCGTGATCGCGTGCGTCCGTCCGCCAGATCGGTGGTGCACGAACTGGTGGGCATGGGTCTGCAGGTGGGCATGCTCACGGGCGACCGCGCCGGCGAGGCGCACCGCGTGGCTGAGGCGGTTGGCGTGCCCGCCGAGCGCGTGCATGCGGACCTGCGTCCTGCGGAGAAGGCCGCGCGCATCGCATCGTCGGGTGCTGACGCGGCCATGGTGGGCGATGGCGTGAATGATGCCGAGGCGCTGGCACGCAGTCCGCTGGGCGTGGCCATGGGCGGAGGCGTGGCTGTGGCAGGCGAGAGCGCCGCCGTGCTGCTGACGGGCGGTCGCCTGGAATCGCTGCCGGAACTGATCCGGCTCGGACGTCGCACGCTCGGGTGCGTCCGGCAGAATCTGGTGCTGGCCTTTGTCTACAACGCGCTGGCCATTCCAGCCGCCGCGCTGGCCATGCTGGGACCGCACGGCCCCGCCGTGGCGGCTGCCGCGATGGCCCTGAGCGACCTGAGCGTCATCGGGAACGCGGCACGCCTGCGCGCGGCGCTGAGGGCGGAGCGCCTTCGGACGCGCGCTGGTAGATCGCCGCGGCCTGCGGCATGAGCCGCTGCAGGCGCTCGAGGCGCGTGTCCTCGCTGGGATGCGTGCTCAGGAACTCCACGCTTCCACCGCCACGAGACTGCATCCGCCCCCAGAGATCGATCGCCGTGCGCGGGTCGTAACCGGCCTGCGCAGCGATCAGCAAGCCGAGATCGTCTGCCTCGCTCTCCTGGAACCTGCTGAAGGGCAGGGTGATGCCCAGCATGGCCGCCACCGCCGCACCCTGGCCCACGGCGGGCTCACCGCTGGCGGCCCCGGCCACCTGCACGCCCGTGGAGACCAGGGCACCCTGCGAGGCTCGCTCCGTGCCATGTCGGGCGATGGCGTGGGCGGCCTCGTGACCCATGACCACCGCGAGTTCGTCATCCGACTTGGCGAAGTCGATCATGCCGGTGTACACGGCGGCACGGCCGCCCGGCACCATCCATGCGTTCACCGTGCCGGGCTCGTCGACCACGGTCCAGACCCACTCCATCTGGTTGGCCACGGCCGGGTGCCGCTTGCGGGAGGCCGCCTCGATCCGGTTCCCGATCCGCTGCACCCGCTGGGCACGGGGATCGGACGACGGCAACACATTCTTGCCCCGGAGTTCCTGCTCGTACACCTGGCGACCCAGGGCCACGTCCTGATCCATGGAGTAGAAGTTGAGTTGCGAGCGGTTCGACCCTTCGACCGAGGTGCATCCGGCCGCCAGCAGGATCAGTGCAACGGCCAGTGATCGCATGCGGTCATGGTACGGCCGCATCGCCCGCCTTCGCGCGGGATCGGGCCGCCAGCAGGATGCCGCCGAATGGGATCCACCACACCAGGTCATTGGTCAGGATGGTGAACCCGAAATGCCAGGGGATGGCCCCGCGGGAGGCTGTCCACGCGAAGCCGATGGGACCGAGGATCTTGCCCAGCAGGCCCACCAGCACGATCGGCCAGTGGCGCAGCGGATCACGCGCCGCGCACAGGTACCCCACGCCGTACACCCCGATCACCATGCCCAGGCACTGCCAGATGGCACGGCCTGGCTCCGGCAGCGGCTCCATGCTTGCCAGGCGAAGCGGCAGATCCGGCAGCAGCACCACCACGCCTCCCCAGAGCAGGTTGTACAGGCCCGCGGCGGTGAGCCAGCCACGCATCCATCCGGTGGCGAGCGCGTTCATGACGGTGGAGTTCGCAAGTAGCCTGGCTCGGATTCGAACCGAGGTCTCTCCGATTATGAGTCGGACGCTCTATCCGCTGAGCTACCAGGCCGCCGGAGCAGGGTAGCGACGCCGCTAGCATCGACTGGATGGGACGCGTGGACAGGATCTTCGCCGAGCTGGCCTCGCAACGACGCAAGGCGATCATGCCATTCGTGGTGGCGGGGGATCCGTCGCTGGAGGGCCTTGGGACCACCCTGGCGGCGATGGAGCGGGCGGGAGCCGCGATCGTGGAGGTCGGCATCCCGTTCTCCGATCCGATCGCGGACGGGCCCGTGATCGCCGAGGCCATGCACCGGGCCCTGCAGCGCGGCGTGACGCCGCAGGGCGTGATGGAGCAGATCAAACGGGCGCGTGCGACGCTGCAGATCGGTCTTGTGGCCATGGTCAGCGTGAGCATCGTGGAACGCAGCGGGGGGCCGGCTTTCATGCGGTCGCTCCACGCCGCGGGGTTCGATGGCGTGATCGTTCCGGACGCGGACCTGGATGCCGCCAAGCCTCTGGTGGCCGAGGCCGATCGGCTGGACATGGCCTTCGCGATGCTGGTGGCTCCGACCACGTCCGACGAACGGCTCACGCGGCTGGTTGCCGCAAGCCGGGGCTTCGTCTACCTGCTGGCCCGCGCCGGAATCACCGGCGAGCGCACCGAGGCGCCCGAGGTCGCCGATCTGGTGGCCCGCGTGCGTCATCACACGTCGATGCCGCTGGCCGTGGGTTTCGGGATCAGCACGGCCAGCCACGTGCAGGCGGTGTGGAGGCATGCGGACGCGGCCATCGTGGGGTCGTCGCTGGTTCGGCGGATGGCGGCCGGTGAGGATGCCGGCGCGATCACGCGCGAGTTGCTGCCCGCGTGAACGACGGTTTCTTCAGCCAATCCGAAGTCGGCTAGTTGGCGTAGCGACGCAGCACACCGACCACCACGCCCTGGATGGCGCAGTCGTGGACGATGATGGGCTCGAACTCGGGGTTGGCCGGCTGCAGGCGGATGTGGCCCTTCTCGCGAAAGTACGTCTTGAGCGTGGTCTCGCCATCGGGCAGGAGTGCCACCACGCGTTCGCCGTTTCGCGCCGCGCTTCGCTGCTCCACGATCACGTAGTCGCCGTCCAGGATGCCCTCGTCGCGCATGCTCATGCCGTCCACCTGCAGCGCGAACAGATTGCCGCGTTGGCCCCGTCTCGGGCCGAAGATGCTCTCCAGTTCGAGCGTTTCCTGCTGCTCGTACTTCTCCACCGGATGGCCTGCGGCGATGCGTCCCACCAGGGGGAACTGTCCGGCCTTGGCCTGCTCGTCGGGCAGCGCGGCCTCATCCGCAATCGCCAAAGAGCGAGCCTTGTTGGGCGAGCGAAGCAGGGCGCCCTTCTCCACCAGGGCTCCGACGTGCTCGAACACCGTCACCTTGCTGATGCCGAGCTCGTCGGCGATCTCCTGCATGGTGGGGGAATAGCCACGGCTGTTCCGCCAGTCGCGGACCAGTCGGAAGATGCGGATCTGCTGCGGGGTGAGGCTCATGGACATGGTTCAGGTTCCTTGCAAGGGCGAGTGCGGAGATCTCGCGGCCATGGCGCCATGGCCGCGCGCGTGCGGGTGATGCGTGGTCTGGAGCGCAGAGACACCATCGGCGGATGCCCAGCAGCCGCTCGATCCAGTCCACGCGCTGCCGGCGAACGCGGTTGGCCGGGCTCGAAGACCCCTGAACCGCCACCAGGCCGCCGCCGACCGCGTGGTAGCGCGTGACGAAGTCTCCGCCCGGTCCGGTGCAGACCAGCGGCTGGTCCGCGGAGCCATTGTGCTGGGCGATTCGGTGTCTGGCATGACGAGGGGGTAGGCAGAGGGTGTGCATGGCAGGTCTCCTGATGGGGTCGTCTCGATCAGTCCTTGCGTGGATCGGAACGGCCCGGGCGGAACCTGCAGTTTTCGTTCGGTACATGTTAGCCAAACAGATGGCGACCGGTAAATCCGGCCTTGTTCATCCAAAACCCGGTTAGCGTGCCTGTTTCATGTTCAAGCCTCCCGAGCCCATGCCGCGCGAGACTCGCGCTGCGTTCATGGTGGACCCCTCTCTGGTGTTCCTGAACCATGGATCGTTCGGCGCGGTTCCGCGAAGCGTTCGAGACGCGCAAGCCCACTGGATGGAGCGACTGGAACGGGATCCGATCGAGTGGATCGGTCGTCGGATTCACGAGGAACTGGCCAGGGTCCGCGAGCGGGTGGGGGCCTTGGTGGGGTGTGATGGTTCGGAACTGGGGCTGGTCACCAACGCCACCGAGGGCGTCAACGCCGCCCTGTCGGCGATTCCGCTGCGGCCTGGTGATGAACTGCTCTGCACGGATCACGTCTACAACGCGGTCCTGCAGGCCATGCACCACCGCGCCGCGGCCAGCGGGGCGAGGGTGGTGGTGGTGCCTGTGCCGCTGCCCACGCCCGGCATGGATGCCATGCGGCGCGCGATCCTTGCCGGCGTGACCGAACGGACCCGCGTGCTGGTGCTGGACCACGTGACCAGTCCCACGGCCGTGCGAATGCCGTTGGAGGAGATCGCCGCGTGCCTGCCGCCGGGCGTGGTGTTGCTGGGCGATGGGGCCCACGCACCAGGCGCCATGCGGCTGCAGTTGCGATCCGTGGGGGCGCCGCTCTACGCGGCCAACCTGCACAAGTGGGTCATGGCCCCGCGGGGCTCGGCGTTCCTTCGGGTGGATCCCGCGTGGCAGGAGCGTGTGCACCCGTGCGTGATCAGCCATTTCCGGGGCCAGGGGTTTGTCAAGGCGTTCGAGTGGCAGGGCACCCGTGACTTCTCGGCCTGGCTCTCGGTGCCTGCGGCGATCGATTTCGTGGAGTCGATCGGACTGGAGCGGCTGGTGCGGCATAACGGCGACCTGGCGGCGTGGGCTCACCAGCTCCTGGTGGAGGGACTGGGCCTGGAGCCGCTCACGCCGCCCGATGGATCGTGCCTGGCATGCATCGCCAGCATCGAGTTGCCGCGCACGCTGCACCGGTACGGCACGGTGGAGGCCCTGCAGGCGAGCCTGCGGCACGAGGATCGCATCGAGGTGCCCGTGATGCTGTGGAACGATCGCTGGCTTCTTCGCGTGAGCGCGGCGGCTCACAACCTTCCCGAGCACTACGAGCGCCTGCTCGAGGCCCTTCGAAGGCGAATGTCCTGACGCGATGCGTTGATGCACCTAGCATGACGTCATGCAGGAACCCCAGCGACCGTCCGTTCCGCTGCCGGTGCACGGCGCTTTGCCGAGTGGTGCCATGCCGCAGCCGAACCTGTTCGCCCAGCTGGGTGCGGAGCCGTTCTGGGCGATCGCGCGGGCCTTCTACGCTCGCATCGAGCGTGACGCGTTCCTTCGGCCCATGTTTCCGGCTGACCTGCAGGAGCCCATCCGCAACCAGGCCGAGTTCCTCATCCAGTACTTCGGCGGTCCGCCGGACTACTCCGACCGCAAGGGGCATCCGCGGCTTCGCATGCGGCACATGCACTTTCCGATCGATGTGGCTGCCCGCAACGCGTGGATGGCGTGCATGGTCGGGGCGCTCGAGGATGCCGCCATTCCCGAGCCGGCCCGCGGCATGATGCGCGCGTACTTCGAGCACACGGCCACGTTCCTGATGAACCGCTGAGCCGAGGTTCAGCCCTCTCTGGGAAGCACCTCGGCGTGCTTCACCTTGAGCCTGGCCAGCGCCTTGCGACCCGCATCACGCGTGGTGAAGCTGCCCACCGAGACGATCCACAGCCGCTTGCCGGTGCGACCGGTCACGCGACGTACCGTGGGCGCCGGCAGGCCTGCCCGCTTGGCCTCGTCGGTGATGTCTTTCGCGCGCTTGCGGGCGTCGGACTCCTTCACGTAGGCGCCACACTGGATGGTGAATCCCTTTCCGGTGTTGCCGCTCGAGGAGCGAGCCGCGGACTTCGAGGGTGGGGCAGCGGGCTTGGAGGCCCTGGCCGCGGACCGTGACGGCTCGGGGGTCGCGCGACGCGGTGCCGGCGGTGCCGCGGTCACGCGTTCCGGCTCTGCCACGGGTGCCGGCTTGGCGGTGGTGGCCGCGCTCGCCTGGGCGCGTGCATCGGAGGCAAGCGTCCGGGCCCTTGCGGCGGCATCGCCCTGGAGAAACTGTGCCGCCTGGTCGTACAGGTCGGCCGCGTCGGAGGGGCGACTCTCGTGGATGCAGATCTCTCCCAGCATCAGCCTGGCCTCGCCGGCCACCTTGGGATCGGTGCAGGTCTGGGCCAGGTCGAAGCGACGCCGAGCCTCGTCGAACCGGTCCTGCCGATACGCCGCGAGTCCGGCCACGAAGGCGGCCCGCTGGCTCAGCGGAGGTTGAGCCTGGTCCTGGGCCAGCACCGCCTGGGCATACGCGCCTGTCCAGTCGTTGGCGTCGTACTTGCGGACCGCGTCGTCGAGTCGCTGCTGCGCGCCATCGCAGGCGGCCAGAAGCAGCGGGAGTGCCAGCAGCAGGGCGTGAAGGCGGTGGTGGAAGGCCATGGTTGAACGTACTGTATCGGTCGCACATGGAACTGCTTCGCAGAATCCAGCGACAGCTGCTCCTGCGACCATGGCATGACTTCGTGGTGGACGACCAGCGCACCTGGAAGGGAGCCACGCTTCTGGTCGCGGCGTGGCACATCGCTCGGGCCATCGAGCGATCCACGGATCGTGACACCGTGGGGCTGCTGCTTCCCACGGGAGGGCTCTTTCCCGCGGCCCTGCTGGCGACATGGATGACGGGCAAGGTGGCGGTGCCCCTGAACTACCTGCTCTCTCGCGAGGATCTGGAGTACATCGTGCGGGATGCCGGGCTGGAGACGGTGGTCACGGTGCAGCCCATGCTGGACTACATCCATGGTCCCACGGACTCGATGCGGCCCCTGAAGCTGGAGGACGTCGGCTTTGGCGGACTGCCGCCCATCCGGCGCGCGGCCCGCCGTGATCCCGATGAACTGGCGGTGCTGCTCTACACCAGCGGCACCAGCGGCCGTCCCAAGGGCGTCATGCTTTCGGCCGGCAATCTCGCCGCCAATGTGGAGCAGATCCGGCAGTGGGCCCACTTCGACCACAGGGACGTGCTGCTGGGCGTGCTGCCGCAGTTTCATGCCTTCGGGCTGACGGTGCTCACGCTGCTGCCGCTGGCGCTCGGTGCCCGGGCGGTGTACACGGCACGGTTCCAGCCACGCAAGGTGCTCGATCTGGCCGGCGAGCACCGGGTGACGGCCTTCGTGGCCATTCCGAGCATGTACAACGCTCTGGTGGCGGCGAGGCACGGAGGACCGGAGTGCTTCACCGGTCTGCGTTACGCGGTGAGCGGGGCGGAGCCCTTGCCGGACGCGGTGGCCCACGCCTTCCAGGAGCGGTTCGGGGTGCGCATCGCCGAGGGCTACGGGCTGACCGAGACCAGTCCCGTGAGCAACTGGTGCCTTCCGGAGGACTGGCGTCACCGCAGCGTGGGGCGGGCGCTGCCGGGAATCCAGCAGCGCATCGTGGGCGAGGACGGACGCGTGCTGCCCGCCGGCCAGGACGGAGAGGTCCGCATGAAGGGGCCCAACGTGATGCACGGGTACTGGAACCTTCCCGAGGAGACATCGCGGGCCTTCGACGAGCATGGCTTCTTCCGGACTGGTGACATGGGGCGTCTGGACGCCGACGGGCATCTCTCCATCACCGGCCGCATCAAGGAAATGCTGATCATTGCCGGGGAGAACGTCTTCCCGCGCGAGATCGAGGAGGTGCTGCAGCGTCACCCCGGCGTGAAGGCCGCCGCCGTGGTCGGCATGCAGGATCCGGTGCGGGGCGAGGTGCCGCTGGCGTTTGTGGAAATGCACGAGGGCGCCACCTTTGACCCGGTGCAGTTGCAGCATCACTGCCGCACGGTGCTGCCGCCCTACAAGGTGCCGCGCGAGATCCGCCGCCGTGACGAACTGCCCCGAAACCCCACCGGCAAGATCATTCGCAGGCAGCTGGGCGAGCAGGTGCTGCACCAGCCCTGACCACGGGCGATTTGCTCACGGGCAGGGACCGAACGCCACCAGCAGCACGCTGATGTCGCCGGCATCCACCAGACCGCTGCCATCCAGGTCACCCGCTCCGCCCGACTGGCCAAAGAGCACGAGCAGCGAGCCAATGTCGCCCGCGTCCACGAACCCGTTGCCGTCCAGGTCGGCCGGGCAGCAGTCGGGACCGTTGGGCATGGAGATGGTCAGCGTGGCAACGCCGCGCGACTGGCCCACCCCACTGACGCGGATGAGGTAGTCCACGCCGCAGGTGGCGGTGAAGTTCATTCGGGTGGCCTTGGACCGGGTGCAGAAGGGGCTGTCATCGCGGCACGCGGACAACTCCAGGCCACCGCAACCGCCTCGGAACACCTCGATCCGCGAGTCCCACGACGCGTCGCAGACGTCCAACTGGCACTCGCCGCCGCGGGCTGGCGACCAGCGGAACCAGACGTCGGCCTCCGAATCGGCGCTGGAGACTCGGCAGGAAGCCGGCACGCTGGGTCCATCGGGCGTGGCGCCGATCGTGGTGAGCGGCCAAGCGCCCTCGATCACCTCGGTGGCGGCGCCACAGGTGTCGTTGGCCGGAGCGGGAGCGCCGCAGAGGTCGGCGGCGGTCAGGGCGCAGAACTCGTCCCAGCCCGTGTCGCAGCAGTCCGGAACCAATTCGCAGGTGGCGTTGCAGCAGGCTGCATCCAGGCATCCGGGCAGGGCGTGGGGTTCGAAGCAGCTTCCCACGTCAGCCCCACAGGGCTCGAAGCAGGTGGCCTGCACCTCGGTACGAAGGAGATAGGCACCCTGCTGGCAGTCCATGGCTGCGGTGGAGATCACGCCGTCGGTGCCCTGGGCCACCACCACCCACCACTGGGCGGGCGGAAGGCACGTCCAGTCCTTGCTGGTGCCGCAGCCCGTGGCGTTCACCGTGAGTCGAGCGCCGGATGGAAGGACCGAACCGGGCGAGTCGGCGGGCACCACCGCCGCAAAGAGCGGACTGGCCGCGTTGAGGATGAGGCGGAGCTTGATCTGGCCGTCACCATCCGTGTCGGCACTTCGCAGGTCGAGCAGGAAGACGTCCACGTCGTTGAAGGTGGTGGGGTCCTCGGGCCGGAAGACCTCGCCACAGACATTGGTGTTGGCGGTGATCGCCTGCGGGCTGCCCGGGGTGCTCCCGGTGCGGAACACCGGATCGTTGCTGCGTGTGCCGCAGTTCTCCGCTTCCTGCACGCTGCCCGTAGGGCAGCCGGGTTGGCAGGTGGTCTGGCAGAGAGACGAGGCCAACGACACGCAGAAGTTGTCCCATGCCGAACTGCAGCAGGGATCCCAGACCGCGCACACCTGGTCGCAGCACTCGGCCTGGTCGCAACTCGGGGTGGGACGGGCGATGAAGCAGTCGCCGGCGGATGGTTCGCCGCAGGCCACGGGATCTGCCGGATCGCAGTTGATCTGGGCAAGCAGTGAGCAGGTGTCGTCCCACTCCACGCTGCAGCAGTAGTCATCCTGGGCACAGACGGTCTCGCAGCAGGCCTGGTCCGCGCATCCTGGCTTGATGTGCGGCAGGAAGCAGCTGTCCTGCGTGATGCCGCAGCCCTCGCAGAAGATCTGCGCCTCGACCACGCAGTTGGCATCCCACGCCACCGTGCAGCAGTCCGGCTGGCTCTGGCAGACGACCGCCTGACAGGCCTCATTGTCGCACCCGGGCGTGCTTCGTTCCTGAAGGCAGGATCCGGTTTGAGCCAGCGCGGACCCCACCAGGCAGAGGACGGCGGTCAGGGTGGTCATCGCGAACTGCATCAGCGGTCCAGTCTAGCCCCGGGGCCAGCACATCCAAACCAGAAGCGGCCACTCCGGCCGGACAGGGGCCCATCCAGAGCAGCAAGAGTCCAATATCTCCGGCATCGACCGTGCCGCTCTCGTCCAGGTCGGCTGGCCCGCCCGCGCTGCCGAACAACAGCAGCAACGACCCGATGTCTCCGGCGTCCACCATGCCATTGGCATCCAGGTCACCCGGACAGGGAGCCGAGCCGGCCAACGGCTCCACATGCAGCACGCCAGCCCCGCCATGCCCCCAGCCACCAAGCCTCACAAGCACCGGCACACCCTGCTGAAGCATCACCTCGAGTTCGGCCCCGTCACCCGCGCAGTGGTCATCGCTGCAGGCCAGCACCGGACCGTCGCATCCCTGAAGCACGGCCAATCGCGTGTCGAAGGGAATCTGGGTGCAGGTGTCCAGGCGATGCAGTCCCGATTGCAAGGGAGTGAACTCGAACCAGGCGTCGTGGGTGATGGCCAGACCAGCGCCCTCGTCGCACCAGCCCGGGAGCGGCTGCGGATCCGCCGTGGCATGGGTGGTGTCGAAGGCATTGGCACCCGTCACGGCCGGGATGGCCCCGGTGCAGGCGTCGTTGGTGAGGCCGTGCGGCTGACAGGGCGAGACCGTGGCCTGGATCGCGTACGCGGCTCGCGGATCTTGACAGGACAGGGGCTCGAACAGCAGCGGCCGCACCACCACCCGCCATGCTCCGGCAGGCAGGCAGGCCTGCGCCCTGGCCGGGCAGCCATCGGCACTTTCGGCGTGCACCGCGGGCGGGCACGCGGCATCCACGATCGCCACACCGATGGGGCCGGCGCTCCAGCAGTCCACCGCCAGCATGGCGGGCTCATGCAGTTCCACCACGAACCAGTCCACATCACGCCCGGTGTCCGTGGCCCAGACGGTGCCATGCAGCACATCGCCCATTGCCAACGTCATCAGCAGGGGCTCGGGCACGGGACAGGCGGCATCCAGCCCGCTTCCACATGGCTCCCACTCCTGCCGGTGCGCCGGCGGAAGGTTGCAGGACTCCGGTGGACGACACGCCTCGCAGAGCACGCTGGCCTCGCTGGCGCAGCGTTCATCCCAGAGCGTGCTGCAGCAGTAGGGATCGAAGGTGCAGACACGCTCGGCGCACGAGGCATCGGCACAGCCGCCACTGCCCAAGGGCAGGCAGCAGGGGCCTTGGGCCGCGGAGGCGGAGGCTGCCAGGAGAGACGAAAGGGCGAAGGAAGTGGTCTGCATGGGTGCTCCTGTTGTCCGGCGTGCGTGCAGGGTGACGGTCCGCGATCCGCACTCGCCTTCGTGAGGCCCTTTTTCCGGAAGATTTCCGTGATCCACCGGCTGTCCCCAAGGTGGCCGCGGGCGGCTGCCGGGCCGGTTCCGTGCCGTGCCGCCACCCGATTCGGCCGACGTGCTACCGTCCCCGCTTGCGGCCGGTCGGTCCGGTCGCGTTCGAACCCATTCCAGCAAGGAACGCACCCATGTCCGTCGCCGTCGGCAGCAAGGCTCCCGTCTTCACGCTCCCCTCCAAGCCAGGAAGTCCCGTGGATCTCTCCGCCCACCTGGGCAAGCGCACGACCGTGCTCCTGTTCTTTCCGCTGGCCTTCAGCCCGGTCTGCCAGGCCGAGATGTGCACGTTCCGCGACGGCTGGACCAGGTGGCAGGGACTGGGCTGCGACGTGTTCGGCGTGAGCGTCGACTCACCGTTCGTGGTCGACAAGTTCCGAGAGCTGGAGCGGATCCCGTTCCCCCTGCTCAGCGACTTCAACAAGGAGATGGCGCGCGCCTACGGCGCCCTGCACGAGGACCTGATGGGCCTCAAGGGCGTGGCCAAGCGTGCTGCCTTCGTGGTGGATGCGGGCGGCACCGTGCGTTACGCGTGGGTGAGCGAGGACCCGCGGGTGCAGGTGGACTTCGAGGCCATCGAGAAGGCGGTGAAGGCTTGCTGAGGCGGTCGTGGCCCGTGGTGGCGTGCCTGGCGATGGCTCCGCTCGCCTGCGATGCGGACCAGGGGCCGGCGGTGGAGCGAGCGTCCGACCGTGCCCCGGACGAACCCGGCGTGGTCACGCATCGTGTTCGTGGCCTGGCCACGGAGACCGCCACCAGCGCCACCGACCGGCCGGTCGAGGGCAAGGTGCTCGACCTGGAAGGCTCGCGCGAGGTCACCGTTCCCATGGGGCAACTGCTTCGGGTGGAACTGCAGGCCAACGCGGGCACCGGTTACGTCTGGCAGTGCCGCGAGCCCGCCGACGGCGTGGTGCAGTCCGTCGGCGCGCCAAGCAGCCGCCCGATCGACCGCGGCGTGATGGGCGGACGCGTGATGTGGATCCTGTCCTTCCGTCCTGTGCGGCCGGGCAGCTGCGAACTGATGTTCGAGCTGGTCCGCCCGTGGGAGCGGGGCGTGGATCCGGCGAAGACCGCCACGGTCACGGTGCACGTGACGGCGGCGGGCGTCGAGTCCCAGGAACCCTGATCAGGAGCAGTCACCAAAGGCAAGCAGCAGCAGTCCGATGTCGGCCGCGGTCACCGAGTCATCTCCATCCAGGTCCGCCGGGCACAGGCCCGCACAGTCGCCAAAGGCGATCAGGAGCAGCCCGATATCCGCGGCGCTCACGGTGCCGTCGTCATCCAAGTCGCCCGCGCACCCTGGCGTGCCGTCGGCCTGAAGGCTGGTCGAGAGAGCGGAAGAGCTTGTGCCCTCGCTGAAGGTGCCGTTCATGAGCAGGTTGGCGGTGGAGCCGGGCGGCAGGATCGTGGGAAGCGGCAGCGGCACGTTCGCCAGCGGCGGCGGTGCCGGAACCGGAGTGCTGTCCTGGATCGATGCGTTGGCGTTCAGGACCAGCGCATCGCCCTCGACCCGAATGGAACCTGCAAGCGGCAGCAGGGCAGGGGTGGTCCCGCCGAAGGGGGATCCGAGCACCTCGCCCTGCACGGTCAGGTCCACCGGGATCTCGATCGTGAACGACCAGGTGCCGCCGCGCTGACGGGCAGCCATGGCCTCGGCGTCCGCGGTCTGCGTGGCCGACAGGCCCGTGAGCGAGCCGCTGTCGAATGGCACGGGCAGGTTGTTCACGCCAATGAAGGTGGACGCGGGGCTTGCGGTCCGAAAGGTGCTGTAGGTGATCACCAGTTCGGTCTCGAGCGAGCCGGTCGACGTGCCCAGGGCATCCAGCGCCAGTCCACCGATGCGGAGCCGACCCGTGTCCGGATCGAACCTGGCGATGAATCCGCCGGAGGGCACGACCTCGCTCACGCCAGCGGTGGTGCGAACGGTGCTGGTGAACGGGATGAGGTTGTTGCCGCTGCCGCCGAACAGGCCCGGGATGGTTCGCGTGCCGCCGGGGTTGGTGGTGGCGTCAAAGTCGCCGATCCATGTGCCGGCCAAGGGCAGGGCGATCTGCGTGCTCTGGGAGAAGGTGCTGGCCGGGCCCAGTGGGCACCGCCAGAGCGTGTCCTGGGCGTTGGCGTGGACGGCGGCGATCACGCCGACGATCACCGCAAAGGGTGGTCGAATTGGCATGTCGGCAATCTAGTCCGGGAAACCGCGCTTCCAAGGGGAAACCGCCGAGTTGCCGCGTGAACAGCCGGCGCGGGGGCGCCATGCTTGGTGCGAGCCAAAGCGGGAGACGGGACTTGAACCCGCGACATGCAGCTTGGAAGGCTGCCGCTCTACCACTGAGCTACTCCCGCAGAGCGTTCCTTGAGTGTAGTGCATGGTCTGGGGTCAACGTGCAACCCGTCAGCCGAACACGCTGGGCAGGTTTGGATAGAACCATCGCACCAGTTCGTTGATGAACTGCGCCAGCACCAGGTTGATCATGATGATCGCCATGAAGCCGCTCACGAAGCTGGCCGTGGCGGCCTGGCCCACGCCCGCCGCGCCGGGCCTGCAGTTGAATCCCTTGTAGCAGGCCACCAGCCCGATCGCCATGCCGAAGAACACGCTCTTGATCAGCCCGCCCGCCGGCTCCCGCCAGGTCACGAACTGCGCGGTCCAGAACCAGTAGTCCTGCCCGCTCACGCCGTACACCTTCACGATCACGGCCCAGGCGCCGGCGCTGCCGAGCATGTTGGAGTAGATGGTGAGCAGCGGCGTCATGATGGTGCAGGCCACCACGCGCGGCACCACCAGATGCTGGATCGGATCCGCCGCCATGGCCCGCATGGCGTCCAGCTGCTCGGTCACGCGCATGGTGCCCAGCTCCGCGGCGAGCGCGCATCCCACCCGGCCGGCCACCATCACCGCGGCCAGCACCGGCCCGATCTGCTTCACCACGCTGACGTTGATGATGCCACCCATGCGATCCTGCTGGCCGATCTCGGCGAACTGGTAGTACCCCTCCAGCGCCAGGATCATCCCGATGAACGCGCCCGTGATGGCCACCACCGGAATGCTGAGCACGCCGACCGCCCAGAGCTGGGGCCCCAGCAGCCTCCAGCGCAGGCTGTACCACGGGTGCACCACCACGCTTCGCACCGCCTGACCAGTGAAGATCGCGAAGCGGCCGAAGCCCGCGATCTGTTCCTGCACCACGAATCCAAGGTCGGCGATGGCCGCTGCGGCGCGCATGACGATCAGGGTAGCGGGACCCATGGTCCATTCGGGCCACCCAAGAAAAGGGCCCCGGCACGCGGCCGGGGCCCTGACACGATCAGGTGTGGAATGCGGATCAGCCCGAGCAGGGCCCGAAGAGGATCAGCAGGCTGCCGATGTCGCCGGCGTCCACCAAGCCGCTGCCATCGAGATCCGCGGACGGATCCGAGCTGCCGAAGAGGATCAGCAGGCTGCCGATGTCGCCGGCATCGACGAATCCGCTGCCATCCAGGTCACCGGGGCAGTCGTTGCCACCACCACCGCTGTCCGGGCAGTCCAGATTCTGGGCACCCGGAGTGTCCGTGGCCGTCTCCGGATCGGTGAACACGCCTTCGCCACCCAACCAGTACCCGATGGGGCTGCAGCGGTAGGCCTGGAAGACCACGCCGAACTGGTTGGGCGGAATGCGGGGGGCGTACCACCACTCCTGAGTGCTGGTGGGCGCCGGCCGGATCGAGACCACCACCGACACGGCGTCCACCATCTCGGTCCATGGCGTGCTGTCCAGCACGCCGTCATTGTCGATGTCCAGGTCGTCGTTCACCGCGCCGGTGAAGCCGGACACCAGCATCAGCGTCACGTTGTCGCCATTCTCCAGGATCAGCAGGCTGGTCTGGAGGTCGCCCGGCACACCAATGGCGATGCCGTCCTGCGGGGTCGAGCCCGTCTCGGTGAGCCTGGTGATCAGGAAGTAGCCGCTCTCTGGAATCACGTTGCCATCGAGCGGGATCACCATCTCCACGGCGCCGGAACCCAGCTGGGTGGTCACGCCCCCTGACGTCACCGAACCGTCGCCCAGTGCGATCAGGGCAAGGCCGTCCAGCGAGGTGCCCGGCGTGCCGATCAGCTCGACGTACTCGTCGTTGTCGTCGCCCTGCTGATCCAGTCGAACCTCGTTCAGGAGGGCCACGGCCGAGCCGCCTCCGCAGGCCGTGGCGGAGCCTGCCACGCTCACGCAGGTGTTGTCCCAGATCACGTCGCAGCAATCGGGGGCCACGGCGCACACGGCCTCGCAGCAGGGCCGGTTGAAGCAGTGGCCGTTGCCGTGCGGCTGGAAGCAGTCGCCCGCGTCGGCGTCGCCGCACTGGAAGATGCGGGGCAGGCTGCAGTCCGTGTTGGGCTGGCCTGGCGTGTCATAGCCGGCGACCACGCCGATGGGCCCGATGGTCCAGGTTCCATCCGGGGAGCACTTGTACACCTGGGCCGGCAGCAGTCCGCCCGCGGGGCCCACCTGGGTGGGGGGGTACGCGAGGCCGCTGTCGCCCACCACGGCCACCGAGTCGATGACCGACACCCATGGCGTGCTGTCGAGCGTGCCGTCGTTCTCGGCGTCCAGATCATCGTTGCGGGCCCCGAAGAAGTTCCACACCAGGTAGAAGTTCAGGGTTCCGCCGTCGTCGAACACCAGGCCACCACCCGCATTGAAGTCGGGGGTCACGCCCGGGATGTTGAACGTGTTCTCCGTGATCAGGAAGCGCCCGCTCGAGGGAATCCGCTGACCCTCCAGGCTCAGCGCCGTGTCGATCACGCCGGCCGGATCCACCGTGCCGGTGTCCTGCTTGTTCACCACCAGCAGCGTGACGCCGGTGAGCAGCGTGTTGGGAGCGCCCACGATCTCGATGTACTCGTTGGCGCCGCTGTTGTCGGGATCGCGCATGCGGATCTCGGTGATCTCCAGGGCGGGTGGTTCCCCGCCCGTCAGGCACTGGGCCAGCGCGGTGCTCACGCACGTGGCGTCCCAGCCCGTGTCGCAGCAGGATGGCACGAAGGCGCACACGATCTCGCAGCAGCCGGCGGTGGAGCAGCCTGGGGTGGCGTGCTCCTCGAAGCAGCTTCCGCTGCCGGGGTCACCACACACGGCGCACTCAGGATTGGCCGCCTTGGGGGTGTCCTTGTTGTTGGCGCCTGCCGCCACCGGATCGAAGAAGCCGATCTTCCAGCTTCCCTGCGGGCTGCAGCGGTAGA